>JBDRVN010000005.1:0-48032 GCA_039801885.1 Caldifarciminota bacterium | reverse complement strand
TTTTTTTAGGAATTGGCGTTTGGGAAAAAATAATATCTAAAAAATTGTTATTTAATTTACAAGTTTGCCAATAAAAATAATCAGGAAAATTGGTAATCATTAAACAAGAAAATTCTTTATTAGGGAATAACAAAATAAAATTATTGCTACCAAAGACTAACAAGCTCTTTTTGATTTCCATAAACTCTTTTTTATAAGGAACCAAATCAACCACCAAATCTTTTAATTTTAAATAATAATCCTTCCCACTACCATCAAAAAAAGGAAACTCTTTACCAGAAATTTCGATTATTAAATTATCAACCCCTAATAAAAAAAGAACACCTAAAAAATGTTCAATAAGAAAAATTTTATTACCATTATTATTAAAAACGGTTGTGTGATTTTCACAGGTTATTTTATCAATTACTAATTTTTGATTGTTAATTATTATTCCGGAATTTGCTTTTGCGGGATAACATTTTATAAAAACTTTATCTTTAAAATAGGCACCCGCGCCTTGAAAGATAATTTCCTTTTTAATCGTTCTTTGGAGCATCTTTTAAAAGTTTTGCCCAATATCTGAGATTTAAGAAATGAGGTCGGGCAGGAATACCCGAATATTTACTATCTTTTGGCACTGATTTAAAAACTGCTGATTTGGCATAGATAATTGAGTTATCACCTATCTCACAATGGTCTCTTATTCCAACCTGTCCTGCCAAAATACAATTATCACCAATCCTGGCACTGCCACCAATTCCGACCTGAGCAATAATAATACAATTCTTACCAATTTTTACATTATGACCAATATGAACCAAGGCATCAATCTTTGTTCCTTTGCCAATTCTTGTCTCTCCTTCCTTTGCCAAAGCAATTGTGACATTCGAACCAATATCTACATTATCCTCAATAATTACCCAACCATTATGGGGAATAGAAAAATATTCTTCTCCCTTTTTTTCATAGCCAAAACCATCAAAGCCAATTAAAGCACCAGGAAAAATTCGACAGTTCTTACCAATTTTTGTATTTCTTAAAATACAAACAAAAGGATAGATTATTGTATTTTCATCAATAAAAACATTTTCACCAATATAAGTAAAAGGATAAATCAAAACATTATCAGCAATCTTTGCTTTATCAGAAATAAAAGAATTTGACATTTATTTTATTAACCGATAAAATGCCCGACCAATAAGGTCATTTAATTTTGTCAAAGCTTCTTCTTTGTTGCCTCCTTCGGCTTTGCCCACTGAAATATCACTATTATTTTTTATATCAATAATTTTTGTCTCACAAATAATTTTCTTACCAGTTTGGCTAACATTGCCATAAATAATATAATCTAAAGAAAGCTCTTGACCAATAAGAAAAACCATATTTCTTTCAATTTTATCACCCTTTTTAAGATTATGTCTTATTAAAGCATTTTCAATATCTTCCTCATTAATTAATTTAATATTAGGATTTCTTTTTAAAAAAATAATTAGATTGCTATAAAAATAATCACCAAGATTTTCCTCTTTAGCCCGAGCTTCGCTTTCGTAAATTGGCAGAACTCCGACTAAAACCTCTTTTGTTATCTTTCCTTCTTTTTTAGCATATTCTTTGTTTAATTCAGTTAATATTAATTCGGTGATATCTAAACCTGGTTCGGCATACAACACTTTTGTAGCGCTGGCATCAAAAACAATTGTGAAACCCTCATTTTCCGCAATCTTCTGAATTATTTCACTGATTTTCTTTACCACGGGGGTTAGTAATTCATCCTGTCTTCTTTCTAAACGCCCTCCTTTTCCCCATATTTCATAAAGAAAATTATTATATCTTTCACTAAGGTTATTTATTTTTTCCATTTCAATTTTAAAACCTTCTTCCGTAAGTATCAATTTTTTTACTTCTAATTCTTCTTTTGATTTATTAAGAAGATTTTTTAATGAATCGGCTTCTTTTTCCCATTGGTCGATATCTTTTTCTAATTGATTTAAAACTTCTCTGGCTCCTTGATACTCCTTTAAAATTTTATCCATATCCACATAGGCGATTTTTACCTCTTTAAAAAAAAGAAAATTTAATAAGATTAAAAAATAAGCCATTTTATCCTCCTTTAAACTCTTCGCCAATCAAAATTGGAAAGTTTTTATTTCTTATATAAAAATCTTTAATTTTTATATAAATCTCTTCTTCTAAATTATTAAAAATTTTAACATTTAAATAGTTGTCAGTTAAATAAATACCTTCTTCAATCAAAATTCCCTTTCGCACCTGATTAAAAAATTTTTGACAGTACTCATTTATTTTCTTTTCTCGTAAATTCATTAAAATTTTTAATCTCCTTCTTTTCGCTTCTTCGGAAATAGTCTCTTTTTCTTGATAAACCGGCGTAAGGGGTCTTTTCGAAAAAGGAAAAACATGAAAATAACCAAAAGGCATTTTTTCTAAAAATTGATAGGTAGAAAAAAAATCTTCTTCTTCTTCTCCTAAATATCCAACCATCACATCACAGCCAATATTAGCATCAGACAGATTTTCAATTATTTTCATCAAAATTTCTTCATACTCTTTGATCCCATATCTCCTTCCCATTTTCTTTAAAATCTTATTCGAGGCCGATTGAAGAGGTAAATGAAAATGGGGACACAGAATTCCATCCTTAACAAGTTGAATCATTAATAATAAAAGCTCCTCGGAAATAGTATCCACTTCCAAAGAAGAAAGTCTAAACCGCACATTTTTGATTTCCTTTGCCAAACGAGAAAGTAAATTTTGTAAAGAAGTACCGATATCTTTACCGTAGAGTCCTAAATTTATCCCACAAAGAACAATTTCCTTGATTCCCAAGTTTCTTAGTCTTTCACATTCTTTAACTATCCAATCTTCTCCCACACTTCTTATTTTCCCCCGAATTCTTCCTACTAAACAGAAACAACAAAAGTGGTCACAGCCATCAACAATTTTTAAGAAAACCCGGCGACGGGAAGGAAGGATATTTTCTCTCTCCACAATTCTTTGTTTTTCTTCTAAGGAAAGAACTTTCACCCGTCCATTTTCCGGAAATTGTTTCTCCTTTAAAAGCGGAGTTAGACAACCGGTAAGAATAATTTGATAATTTTTCTTTTTATAACGATTTAACCATTTGAAAGAACTTTTTTCTGCTTCCTTGGTAACCGCACAGGTATTAAGCAAGATAATATCTGCTTTATTCTCACTTTCCACAATCTCATAACCTTGATTTTTAAAATAATTTGCTAACCCATCACTTTCCGCATAATTAACCTTACAACCTAAGGTTTTTATATAGAGCCTATTCACGTTTATCTTTTTGCCGCTTAATCTTTTCACCAATAGTATATTTTCTTTTTCTCTCTTTGCTTTTTTGACTACTGGACACAATCGGCTCAGCTTCTTCTTTTGTCTCTACCTTAATTAACTCTTCCTTTACTGCTCTTTCGCTTAAAATAATTCTACTTTTTTCCTTATCAATCTCGCTAATCTTTGCTTCAATCTCTTCGCCAATTTTATGTTCCAATTTTTTCCGATTTTCATCACGAGCCACCATACTATTAGGGATAAATCCCTCTAATCCATAAGGTAAACTCGCCACCAAACCGGCTTTCGGTGTATCAATAATTTTTACTTTTAGAGTATCTCCCACTTTATATTCCTTAGCGAAAATTTCTAAGGGATCTTCTTTTAATCTTTTTACACTCAAAGTAATTCGCCGATTGATTTTATCAATACCAATAATTATTGCTTCTACCTTTTGACCTTTTTTAAAAACTTCCTTGGGATGTTTTATTCTTTTTGTCCAAGAGATTTCTGTGGTTGGAATCAATCCCTCAATTCCCTCTTCTAATTCCACAAAAGCACCAAATTCTTTATAGGACTTAATTTTTCCAATAACCTTTTCTCCTTCTTTAAATTTTTCACCAACTATTGACCAAGGGTCAGGAGTTGTTTGTTTTAGTCCTAAAGAAATCCTTCGATTTTCTTTATCCACATGTAAAACAACCGCTTCCACTTCTTGACCAACCTTTAAAACTTGCGAAGGATGGTGAATAGTTTTTGTCCAAGACATCTCCGAAACATGAATTAACCCTTCCACCCCTTTTTCTAATTCCACAAAGGCTCCATATTCGGCTAAAGAAGTCACCTTTCCTTTTACCCGGGAACCAACTGGATATTTCTCCTCAATCATATCCCAAGGATGGGGCTGTAGTTGTTTCATTCCAACAGTAATCCGATAAGATTTTTCGTCTATGGCCAAAATTTTTACTTTTATCTCTTGGTCAATGGATAAAATCTCGCTCGGATGAACAACTTTGTTCCAGGAAATATCAGAAACATGTAAAAGAGCATCAACACCATCAATCTCAACAAAGGCACCAAAATCAGTTAACGATTTTACCCGCGCCGTCGCCACATCGCCAACCTTTATCTTTTTCAATAGAGCCTCTCGCTTTTTTTGAATTTCTTCTTCCAAAAGTTCTCGCCGGGAAACTACAATGTTCTGTTTAGGGTAATTTACCTGAATAATCTTTCCTTTTAAAACTTGGCCAATAAGGGCATCGTGGTTGTTTACCGGTTTTATGTCAATCTGGGAACCAGGTAGAAAAGCTGATAAACCAAAAACCTCTGCCATTAGCCCGCCTTTCACTTTCTTTTTTATTTTTATTTCCACCGGTTCGCCTTTTTCAAATTTCTCTTTTATTTTATCCCAGCGAAGAAGGAAATCAGCCTGCTTTTTAGAAATTACTGGTTTTCCCTCCCGGTCTTCTAATTTTTCTAAATAGACATAAATTTCGTTTCCTTCTTTCAACTCATCGGGATCAGAAAATTCGTCAATATTTAATTCGCCTTCTGACTTTAAACCTAAATCCACCAGAACAGTATTCTTTAAGATTTTTACAATTTTCCCTTTAACAATTTCTTTTTCTTTTAAAGGAACAGTATATTGAGATAATAAATCTTCAAATTTCATCTTTTGTTACCTCCTTTTTTAAGATTTTTTATTACCAAATTAACAAAACCTTCCGGGGTGGAAGTGCCCGAAGCAACACCAATTTTATCAAATTTTTTAAATAATTTTTTTAAATTTTCTATCTCTTTAAATGTAGAAATCCAGAAAGTTTGGCAACTTTCCCTTTCAGCAATTTTTTTTAATCTTTTAGTGTTGGCACTGTTTTTACCGCCCACAATTATCATTAAATCAACTTTCTTGGCAAGTTTTTTAACTTCTTTTTGACGCTTGAGAACCTCCGGACAAAGGGTATTAAAAATTCTTAACTCTTTTAATTGAAAATTGTTGATAATATTATTTAATGCTTGTTGGTAAGTTACTTCATCTAAAGTTGTTTGATTTACGACACCAACCTTTGAATTATTTTTTAAACTTAAATTTTCTTTATAGATTAAACCTTTTTCTTCGGCGAAACTTTTAATTGTTTTAACTTCGGGATGACCACTATCGCCAATTATCACAACCCAATAACCCTCCTTTTTTAAATTTTCTACTATGGTACAAATTTTTTTTATATACCCACATGTCGTATTAATTATATTTATACCAAAATTTTCCAATTTTTTCAATATTTCCTTTGGTATTCCGTGTGTCCGAATTATTATTACTGTTTTCTTTTTTTCTTTTTCATTTAAATTATTTAAGAAATCGATTTCCCTTTCTTTAATTATTTTAATTCCCTTATCTTTTAGTTCTTTTATCACCACCGGATTATGAAGTAATTCACCAAGTAAATAAATCTGGAAATATTTCTTTTCACAATTTTTAATTAAATATAACGCTCTTTTTAAACCGCTACAAAAACCATAAGGTTTTACTAAATATATTTTAGCCATTCTCTTTAAATCTTTCTTCAATTTTTTTTGTTAAATATTTTATTATATTTTTATCCCAATCATAGTTATTTATTTTAAGCGGTTTTAAAAAGGTTACCTCAATTTTTTTAAATCTCTTCCTTCCACTACGATATTTTACTAAATCTCGATCAACAAGTAACGGAATAAAGGACTCTCTTACACCTTTTATATAGCAAGGAATAATCGGAACTTTAAATTTTAAAGCCAAAAAACTAGCCCCATCTTTAAACTCTCCTAATTTCCCATTTTTCGAACGGGTGCCTTCGGGGAAAATGACAATCTTTTGGTCCTTATTAAAAAGTTCTTCCACTTTTCTCAAAGCCTCTAAATCAATTCCTTGCCTGTCCAAGGAAATGGCATTAAAACTTTTTATTAACCAACTAAAAAATTTATTAACATAAAACAATTCTTTTTTAGCAAGAAAGTATAACTCTTGTAAACTGGCTAAGCTTATCAAAATTGGGTCAAAATTGGAAGTGTGGTTGCAAACAATAATTGCCTTTCCTTTTGGTAAATAATATCTATTCTTTACTTTTAAAAAGATAAAAGAAAAAGGCAACGTTAAAATAAAACCTAATCGCCAATACCATTTCATCTTTTTTTTAGCAAATATTCAATTAAAGATTTTACTAAATCGATTTCTTCTTCAATTGTTAAATTAGTTGTATTTAAATATATACTATCAGCGGTCTTCCTTAGAGGGCTATATTTTCTTTCTTGGTCAATTTTATCACGAATAATAAGATTTTTTAATACTTCAGAAAAACTTATCTTATAACCTTTTTCTTTTGCTTCTTTAAATCTTCTTTTTGTTCGTTCTTTTAATTCACAATCGACAAAGATTTTTAAATCGGCTTTAGGAAAAACTACCGAAGTAATATCCCGACCTTCGGCAATTATGTTTTTTTGACGGGCAATATTTCTTTGCAATTTTACCATTTTTTCTCGAACGGCTTTGATTGCCGAAATCGGGGAAACTAATTTTTCTACTTTCGGCTCTCTTATCTCGCTGGTCACATCCTCACCATTTAAATAAATTCTCGTTTGCTTATCCTCTTTTTTAAAATCAATTTTTAAATTTTTAAGAATTCTGTTTAATTCTTGCTCATTCCGATAATCAATTTTCTCTTTGATAATTTTATAAGTTATTGCCCGGTACATTGCTCCCGTATCTAAATAAAAAAAATTTAACCTTTTGGCAACCTCTTTGGCAATCGTGCTTTTTCCTGAACCGGCATAACCGTCAATGGCGACAATAAAATTTTTTTTCATAGATTTAAATTATAATTGACATTTTTATAAAAATCAAATAAAATTATTGAAATGAGAAAAATTAAAATTCTTTTTCTTTGCGAAGAAAACTCCTGCCGTAGCCAAATGGCCGAAGCGATTATCAACAATTTTTATTCTTATTGTTGTGAAGCAAAAAGTGCTGGTAGCAGATTAACCAAAATTGACCCAAAGGCAATTTTGATAATGAAAGAGATTAATATTGATATCTCTCAACAAAAAAGTAAATTAGTAAATCAATTTTCTAACCAAGAATTTGATTATGTAATTACCCTTTGCGGTGACGATGCCAAGGAAAATTGTCCCTATTTTGCCGGAAAGGTAAAAGAAAGATTATTTTGGCCAATTCCTAATCCTAAATTAGCTAAAGGTAGCGAAGAGGAAATTTTAAATTTTTATCGTAAAATAAGAGATTTATTAAAAGATAATATTGATAAATTATGTAAAGAATTGAACAAAAGGGAGGAAAAGTGAGTGAGCTTTTTGGCAAAAATAAAAAAGAAATAATTAAACAAATAATAAAAAGAATCCATCAAGGTGAAGATGTTAAAAAATTGAAAGAGGAATTTAAAGATTCTTTAAAAGGTTTAACACCAAAGGCAATTGCGGAAATTGAAGAGGAATTGATTAGGGAAGGAATGGGTAAAGAAGAAATTCAGAAATTTTGCTCTCTCCATTTGGCACTTATGGAAGAGGAATTAGTAAAACAGGAGGTTTTAACCGAACCTGGACACCCGATTTATATTTTAATGACTGAGCATAAACTTCTTTTAGAGAATGCCCGAGAGTTTTATCAAATTCTTTTAGAAAATAAAATAGATGAAAGATTGGAACATATTATTCATCATTTTAAAGATTCTGAATCCCATTATCTAAGAGAAGAGAATGTCCTTTTCCCCTATTTAGAGAAACACGGAATTACCCAACCACCAGCAATAATGTGGATGGAACATGATAAAATCCGTAGCATTAAGAAAGAGATTTATCAATTATGGGAAAAGAAAGAAAATATAAATCTTTTAAAAGAAAAGGCACAAGAACTTTTTGAAATGTTAAATTCCCATTTTTATAAGGAAAACAAAATCCTTTTCCCCACTTCTTTAAATGTAATAACCCAAGAAGAGTGGCAGGAGATAAAGAAAGAATTTAATGAAATCGGTTATTGCTGTTTTACACCCGATGAGAGCACTAAAAGAGAAGAAATAAAAGAGGCAGCCAAAAAAATCTCGGAAACCTTGCCAATCAATTTTGAAACTGGTGCCTTTTCTTTGGAAGAATTAGAGAGCCTTTTAAACACTCTGCCTTTTGATATTACTTTTGTTGATAAAAACGATATTGTTAGATACTTCAACCAGTCAAAAGAAAGAATATTCTTACGCACCAAAGCAGTTTTGGGTAGAAAAGTTCAACAATGCCATCCCCAAAAAAGTATCCATATTGTTGAAAGAATTTTAAGCGATTTTAAAAATAAGAAAAGAGATGTTGCTGAATTTTGGATTTTCTATAAAGGAAGGCTCGTTCATATTCGTTATTTTGCCATTCGGAATAAAGAAGGTGATTACTTAGGCTGTATTGAAGTTACCCAGGATATTACCGAAATTAAAAAAATTGAAGGTGAAAAGAGAATTTATGATTATTAATGGCGAAAGAAATTTTAACCGGTAGAAAATGGCAGGTCAACAAAAGTAAGGCAGAAAAAATAAAATCCCTCTTATTAGAGAAAGGCGGAAAACAGGAAAAAGTAAATAGTCCTTACGAAATCTGGCGGATAAGATTAGAAGATGTAATTTTTACTTATTACTCTTCCAAAACTTTATATTCTACACCAACAAAAAGAGATACACCGGAGGTTATTAATGCTTGGGAAGAGATAAACAAAATTGCTGGTTCTTTATATGTTCCTTTAAAGAGAGAATTTGCCATTGGTTTGGACGAAACAAACAAAGGTGAACTATTTGGACCTTTATTTTTAATTGGTCTCTTTATTCCCAAAAATCTTTTTCCCTTTTTAGAAGAAATTATTTCAACTGTTGATACCAAAAAGAATCATAATCTTTCATATTGGCAGGAGTTTTATAAAAAGATTTTATTTTATAAAGAGGCTGGTTTAACTTTTATTGGTAAAAAAATCTCACCCCAATTGATTGATAAATATAAAATCAATTATTTAATGGATATCGGTTATTTAACGATATTAAAGAAATTAATTAAAGACAAAGATTTAAAGAATTTAAGGATTACGATTGATGACTATGGAGTAGGCAAAAATTTAAAGAATTTTTTAACTGATTTAGCCAAAAGAGGAACAGAAATAATCATTAAGAAAAATGCTGACGAAAAATATTTGGAAGTGAAAACTGCTTCTCTTATTGCCAAATTCTTTAGAGAAAAATTCTTTTCTCAAATTAAAGGCAATCCAGAATACCAGATTGAAAACTTAACAATGGGTAGCGGAAATCTGAACGATAAAGAAACAATAGAATGGTTAAAGAACTGGTATGAAAAATATAAAGAATTTCCTTGGTTTGTTAGAAAATCTTATCTTCCCGTTCAAAAAATTCTGGGCATTAAAGAAAAAGTCAAAAAAATATCGCCCAACTAATAAAAACTTAAGAGAAGCTTTAAATATTGATTTTTTATTATTATATATTATAATTAATAATTTATATTTAGTTAGATAGGGAGCTATATAGGATATAGTATAGTTATCTGTTTAATTTTCTATCTAAATTTTAAATCTTTTTATTAATGATCTTGGTAAATAATATATATTTTTCTTTTTTCTCTTTTAGCCAATTTTTTAATATCAATTGTAATCTCTCTCTCTGATATTTCATTAGTTGAAGGATAATACTTTATAACAATCCCTTCAATATCTTCAGGGCTAAAGTTTGCTATAATTATCTCATCTGTTTTATTCTCTTTAAAATCAATTTCTATCTTTGACCTTTTTTGCCACCATTGAGCAATGTCTTTTGCTTTGGTAAAATAACAATTTTTATCATTTTTTATCAAGTCAATAATTTGTTTTATTACTGGCTGATAATCTCTATTGCCCAATAAATGGGTATGAATACTAAAAACAATTAACCCATTTATCCTTTTTAGTTCTTCAATATAATTTAAAAAATAAGTGAATAAAGTATCTGGGTTTTTTATTCCGTTTCTTATGATCAAATCGTAATCATCCGGAATTGTTTGAGGAATTGAAATTATTGAGGAAAAATAAGGCAAAAAAGGGAGACCTAATTTATATTCTATAAGAAGATAAAGAAAATCAGATTTTTTAAGAATTTCTAAAGTGAGATTATCATACATCAAAAGGGGTGGATGGAAACCAAAAATCTTTTCTTTCAATCTTTTTTCTAAGTAATTTTTCCCCTCTAAAATAATTCTTTCTTGCTTTTCATAATCTTTATTTTTTAAGGGTTCGTGTCCTTGTCCGTGAAGAGCAATTTCAATATTTTTTATCTCTTTCTTATCAAAACTTTTAAATTCTGATGTTAAGAAAAAGAAAGTACCATCATTTACTATTTCTTTAATTTTATGCCAATTTTCACCTTGGTGTTCTACATCGCAAGTAAAAATAAAAGCATACTCTTTATTGTTTGGCCAATATTTAAATTGAATTACTGGTCTTTTGGTTAACCAATTTATTATATTTCTAAATAAAATTCTAATATTCCTTTGGGTAAAAGAATCGCCTGTTAAACTATTTAAAGAAAAACCTAAAGCAACATATCTTCCTTTATTATAAAAACCATAAACAATTGCTTCTTTATCAAATTTATAATAACCACAACCATTTACTCTCTTTTCCACTGGCTTTAAATAATAACTTTTTTCACCAACAATTCCTAAAAAATCTCCGACTTTCATATTAAAAGTTAATGGTGTTTCTCCTTTAAGAAATATTTCTTGGTATTCTATTTTGTTATTTTCTACTGGAATAACGCCGCCAATATGACTTAATAAAGAAACACCTTCTTTTGTCTGGGGGTTTTTAATTACCAAAATTCCCCAACCGGAATAAACTTTTTCTTTGACTTTCTCACTTATCTTGATATCATATTTGGTTTTTTCTAATAAAATAATGATTCCCTTCTCTTCTGATAATCTCTCAAAAACCTTTTCATCAATTATTTGATAATCAAATTCCGAAAAATCTTTTAATATCTCTTTTAAAATTTTTATCTCGTTATCAAAAATAAAATTTTTATTAGTAAGCACATAACCTTTTAAAGGCAGATATCCCTCTTTGGGAAAAGATAATTTTAAGGTATCGGAAGTTAGTAAAGTATCTTCTTCCTCTTTAACTATTGAATAAAATTCCGGTTTTTTTATTACCAATTGAGTAAGCCCAAGAGCCGTAAGGAGAAATAAAAGAAAAATAAAAAAAATTAAAAGAAGAAACCAAAGGTTAATTTTTCTCATCCTCTTTCGGTTGGTAGCGGATAAAAATTTCTTCTTCTATTTCTTTTTCTGTTTTTATCTTTTTATTATTTAAATTTTCTTTTCTATTTATCTTTAAACGAAATAAAATATAAATCACTAATGAAAAAATCAAAGTAATTAGAGTAACACCCAAAACAATTGCTGAAAGGATGGTAATTATTTCTCTCATAACTTCTCCTTTACTATATATCCATTAAGTTTGCCAGTAATTTTTATCCTTTGCCAGCCCATTTCTAAATTTAAAATTTCTTCTAAAAAGGCAAAAACCTTTATAGTATCAATCAATAAAAGATAAAAAAGACGATAGATTAAAACCAAAAAAGGTAAATGGGAAAAAACAATCTTTTTGTTATTGTAAGCATTATTTTCGCTTTTCTTATCGCTAACGTAAGCATAACAAGCTGAACTAAAATCAAGAAGGGTTAAAGAAAGCCACCAAATAAAAAGAAAAGGAATAAATCCGTAAAGAAGCGCCAAAAGTGTAAAAAACAAATGGGCAATTAAATTCATTGCTGGCCAGAAAAAGGCTTCGTAAATTAATAATAGATAACTCAAAATTAAAGAAAAGGAAGCATTAGAATGATAAAGAAGATGATTATTTTTTCCGGCTGCTTGTAAAATACCCCTTGTCCACCGATACCTTTGTTTAAAAAGACAATTAATGCTCTCCGGAGCCTCGGTATAAACAACCGCCTTGGGTTCATAGATAACTTTATAGCCAGCCTTTAATATTCTTAATGTTAAATCACAATCTTCCGCGTAAATATTTCCATTATATAAACCAACTTTCTCTAAAACTTCTCTACGGAAAAAGCCAATTGCGCCGGGCACAATATTAACTTTGTTTAAAAAGCTTAATGCCTGCCGAGTGAAATTCAAACCTTCCATATATTCTAACGCCTGCAATTTCACAAATAATTTATCTTGATTCCAAATCTTCACATTGCCGGCAACCGCTCCCACCTTTTCATCTTGAAAATGTCTTACTCCATAAATCAAAGAATTCTTGGTTACCACACAATCCGAATCGATACAAACGATAATCTCACCATTACTTTCCGAAATACCCCGATTCAATGCCTTAGCCTTTCCTTGATTTTCCTGCCTTAACAATTTTAATTTTATCCCTTGCTCATTTTTCAAAAATTGATAAGCAATTGAATAAGAATTATCTTTTGAACCATCATCAATAATAATAATCTCATATTTATCTTTTGGATAATTTAAATTTAATAAAGAATTAATTACCACACCTAAAATCTTTTCCTCATTATAAACGGGCATAATAATAGAGACCGTTTTTAAGTTTTCTTCCTTAAGTAATTCCTTTTTATAGCGGAAATGGGCAAGAAGAGAGAGAATAAGGATTATTAAATAACGGAAAAGTAATAAAATAAAAAAGGAAAGCAAAAGAACCGTGAGACTGAGCATAAAAATATGGGCATAACTTAAATTAATTTTTTCTTTAATAAAGGATAAAAGATAAATACAACCGATTGTGATAACTATCAGTAAAATTAAAGTAATAAAAAACTTCTTCTCTCTCATTTTACCATAAATATTCAAAACCGATAGTTCCTTCACCAATTTTGTAATAATAAGTTTCGCCGTATTTGCCGTTCAGTAGTAAAAAGAAATTTTTAACTAATTTTATTCTAAAAGCGATTGAGAGATTTTTTTCTAAAAAAGAAAAATCAATAGGTTTCCCCAATTCAAAAAATATTTCAAAATTTTCTGCCCAAATATTTAAAAATGCTGAATGGACTTCGTAAAATTTTGGTGACCAATATTCCTCTTTTTCCATAAGATAATTTAGAAAATAATAATGATAACCAAATTTTAAATTATTAAAGGGTAAAAAATGTAGTTTAAAATTTAAATTATTCGCTTCATTTTTATCACTATAAAGATTGTACTGATAACTTCCGTCAAAACCTAAAAATTTGAAAGGTTGATAATATATCCCTCCCCAAATAGCATCGGCTGTTAATAAACGATAACAAGTATTTATTTTATAAACCTCTTCCCAAATCGGTTTTTTATTATATTCTAAACTTAATAGCAACTTCGGATTTTGATAATTGACCCCAATACCATAAAGAATTAAATCATCGCTTCTTTTTATCGCTAAATAATAAATATTAAAATTAAGATAGAGATTTTCTAAAAAATTGATTTTGTTTTTTAAACCAATTTTATTTATTATTCGCAAACTATCGTCCTCTTGGCATTGTTGCCATTCATAGAGAATAGTAGAGGATAATTTATTCCAATTAAACTGAAAATACGAGCCCAATAAAATCCTCTGCCATTCTTCCGCTGTTTGTTGATAAGAAAATATTGGTGAAAAAGAATATAAAAATTCAGATTTTTCTTCCTTTTTCCCTTTTTCTTCCATTTTGCTTTTTACTTCTTCATATTCTTTTAAAATATCTTCGTTTTCCGGATACAAATTTTTTAATTGTTGATAAATCCGATAAGAATTCGAATAATCGTTTTGCCATTTATAAATTCTCGCTTTGGCTAAATCAATTCTAATATCGGCTGTCTCTTTTTCTAATTCATCTAAAATACCTAATGCTTTTTCATAATTACCATTCCAACTATAAACCAGGGCCAATTCATAGCGAGCTCTTTTATCTTGCGGAAAGTAATTTAAATACTTATTGTAATAAAAAATTGCCTTATTGAAAAATCCTAACCAATTATTTATTTGGGCAACTTCATAAAAAATTTTTTTATCATTCGTATCCTTTTTTAAAAAGTTTTCATAAAAATAAAGACTTTTAAAATAATCGCCCTCTTCTTTTGCTTTTCGGGCATTTAACAATATTTTTGAATATTGAGATTCTCTTTTTTCAATCTTTTTAATTCTCTTTTGTGGTTTAGAAATATTATAAGAATTATCCATTTTTTCTGTCGAATCTGCTAAATTCAATCCTAAAAGAATTTTTCTTTTTAAATCTCCGGCTTCTTTATCTAATGGATTTTTTTTAAGGTATTTATTTAAATAATAAATTGCCTCTAAATATATCCCCTTTTCGTATAATTCTTTTGCCTTTTCTAATTCATTGTAAGAAAAAAGTATTAAAATAATTAAAAAAGTCTTCATAAAATTTTCTCCAATTCTTCGCCGGTTTGAAAGTCTACCGGATAATGATATATAAAATTAACAATTTTTATTCCGCCAGCAACTTCTTCTTCGTTAATAATTCTTTTACAGTCTTCTATTTTCTCTCGATTATTTAAAAACAATAAATAAATCCTATCTTGATAACGCATCGCTGGAACCTTTATTCCTTTTTCTTTCAAAATCTTGGTTATTCGGTGAAGAAAAATTCTTTTTAAATGGTCAGCTAGATCGGTCAAAATTTGATAACCAAAAAGAGAGAAGCCAACTTTTTTCTCAATTAAATTATCTAAAATCTGTTTAAATCCTTGATAATTGTAGAGTCCGGTATAGCCATCTTGATCCGTTAAATTTTGGGGAAATTCCGGAATAAAAAATTCCTCTTTTTTAAAAATTCCTTCTTGATGAGAAAACCGTGAAAATAAACGGCACTTATTTTCTTCGTAGAAAATTAACCCTGCCGAAATTTCTTTCAGGAAGGAGAAAATTTGGTTATTTTCTTCTACAAAATTCTTAGTTAAAGAAAAAAACCCAATATAAGAGTATTCTCTTAATATCATAAAGAATTCAAAAATTTCTTTGTAAAATTTTTCTAAATTTTCAAAATTAAGAAAATAACTGAAATTATCAATAATTATTTGATTGGCTTTTTCTTTAATCAAAATCTTTTTCAAAGAAGTTAAGGCGAAAATTATTTTTTTATCCTCTCTTGTTTTTAAAAATTCGGAATTGATAAAATGAATAAAAAATAAATTTCTTTTCACATACTCATCAATATCCGGAATAATTTCTTTTGCCTTTTGTAAAAAATCTTCAGTTTTTAAACAGACAAAATATAAAATTTGTTGGTCCTTATTTAAAATCTTATTAACATATTTTAACAGAATTTCTCTATTTGTCTCTTCGTTCTCCGAAATTAATAAATAACCGTAGCCAAAATTAAATCCGCCCCAAATATTATCAACTTCTTCTATTCCACTTTTTATTAAATCTCTTTCCATAGCCCAGTCCTCAATACAAATAAGATTTTATTATTAATTTTAAAAATGTCAATAATGAAAGATTAAGATAACCTTTTGATATTTAAAAACTTAGATAAAGAAAAAGTTAGGAAGTTCCAGAGGTGTTATTTTTTGCTAAGTATTTTATGGCTGCTAATTTTGCTAAATCTCTTATTCTTTTTATATAATTTGTTCTTTCAGAAACACTAATAACTCCTCGGGCTTCTAAAAGATTAAAAGTATGAGAACATTTGATTACATAATCATATCCCGGGTAAACTAAACCTTTTTCTAATAGTCTTTTTGCCTCTTTCTCATAAAAATTGAATAATTTTAAATATTCTTCTGGAAGGACTTCTTCAAAATTGAAAAAAGAAAATTCTTCTTCATTTTGAAAATATATATCACCCCAAGTATGATTTCTATTCCATTCAATTTGAAAGATTGAAAAAACTTTTTGCAAAAACATTGCTATTCTTTCTAACCCATAAGTAATCTCTACTGGTATAACTTTTAAATCTAATCCTCCCATTTGTTGAAAATAAGTAAACTGAGTTATTTCAATACCATTAAGTTCCACTTGCCATCCCACACCCCAGGCACCCAACGTTGGCGATTCCCAGTCATCTTCGATAAATTTAATATCGTTGTTTTTTAAATTAATACCTATCGCCTCTAAACTTTTTAGATAAAGTTCTTGAATATTCTTGGGCGCTGGTTTTAAAATAATTTGGAGTTGCCAATATTGTTGCACTCTTAAGGGATTTTTGCAATATCTACCATCTCTTGGTCTTTTAGAAGGTTCCGTATAACAAACTCGCCAAGGCTTTTCGTCTAAAACTTTAAAAAAAGTTGCTGGATTAAAGGTACCTGCTCCCACCTCAGAATTATAAGGAGAATAAATTAAACAGCCTTTTTTGCTCCAAAAATATTGTAAAGTCAATATAATATCTTGAAAACTTTTTTTCTTCATAAACCAAGGATTTCGGCTATTTCTTGCATTGCTGAAAGACAAAATTCAATAAATCTTTCTAAATTTAAACCAATCTCTTCACATTTTTTTATCTGTTCCCGATTAGCTCCGGCAGCAAATTTTTTCTCTTTAAAACGTCTCAAAACAAAATTAACATCTAAACTTCTTAATTTTTTATCAGGATGCATCAAACAAGCAGCAATGATAAGACCGGTTAATGGATCAATTGCATAAATTGCTTTTTCTAATTTATTTTCGGGATTTTTCTTTTCACAATGGGCAAGAATTCCGTTTAAGACTTCTTCATCGTTAAAATTTCTCTCTTTTAAAATTTCTACTGTTCTAATCCCGTGATTTTCTGGATTCCTATTAGTTTCTTCATAATCCAAATCATGAAGCAATCCACATAATCCCCATTTTTCTTCATCCTCATTAAAATACTTTGCTAATCTTCGCATACACGCTTCTACTGCTAACGAATGTTTCTTTAAATTTTCGTTTTTGATAAAATTATCGATTAATTTTAAAGCTTCTTCTCTTTTCATTTTGATATTTTACTAAAATTATTGATTATCTTCAATATCTTTTTTTATCCTTTTTCTTAATTCTTCCTTTTTCTCAGCTCTTTTATATAATTTTTTGCTTTCAAAAACCTTAGTGGGTTTAACAATTCTTTTTTGTCGCGACAAAGATTTCACTATTTGATAACGAGAAATTCGAAAACTAACCTTTTTCTTCATCTATTTACTTATTAAAAAATAATAAAATCCCGGAATAGTAAAAAGTAAACTATCAATTCGATCTAAAAAACCACCGTGGGCGAGCAATAAGTTAGAACTATCTTTAAGCTTAGCTTCTCTTTTCATTAAAGATTCTAACAAATCACCCAAAAAGGCTAAAAAACTTAGAGAAAAGCTTAAGATAGAAAGATTTAGAAAGCTATCCATTTTTCTTAAATATAAAAAAGTAAAAGGAATTGAGAAAATTATGCTGAAAACCAATCCTTCAACACTTTTGTTAGGACTAATATCTTTAGCAATTCTATGCTTTCCCAGAAGACTACCAAAAATATAAGCAACGGTATCATTAAACCACGTAAAAAATATAGGGAACAAAAAAACCCAAGGAGAAAGACTTTTTTGATTAATTAGATATTTTAATAAAAAGATGTGCGCCGGTAAAATACCTAAATAAACAAAATAAAAAAGACCAAAAACCAGATTCTCTATTGTTATCGGCCTTCTTAATAAGGTAATAATCGTAAGAATGACGAAGTAAATAAATAATAACCCATCTATCCTTTTTTGAAAATAAAAAAATATCAGTAGGGGAATATTTAAAAAAGGATAAAAATAGTAAATCCAACTAAAATTAGAAAGACGCAGACGGTATATTCTAATAAGCTCTAAGCCAGCAATGAATAGAAATATTTGCAAATAAAGAAGAAGTAAAAAATTATTAAAAGAACAAAAAATTAATAAACCGCCGAAAAGTAAAGCAATAATTATTCTTTTTAAAAGGTTATTCAAATTCTAAAACCCGGCCAAATTTTCTTTTTCTTTTTTGATAGTCCTCAATTGCTAATAATAAATCTTTTTCGCGAAAATCAGGCCAAAGAGTTTTAGTGAAATAAAATTCCGTATAAGCAGATTGAAAAAGCAAAAAATTTGATATCCGATATTCTCCACCGGTTCTTATTAAAAGGTCAGGATACGGAATCTCGGGATCGTAAAGGAACTTTCTAAATTCTTCTTCGTTGAGCTTTTCTGGCTCCAAATTTTTTTTCAGAATTTTTTTAACCGCATCCAAAATTTCTTGACGGCCACCGTAACTCAACGAAAGAACTAAAGTTAAACCAGTATTATTCTTTGTTAATTCAATCAGTTCTTCTAAATTTTTTTTAACTTCTTTAGGTAATCTCTCTATTTGACCAATTGCTTTTACTCGTACATTATTTTCGTTTAATTCTTTGGCTTCGCTCTTTAATAATTTTTTTAACAAATCCATCAAAGCATTAATTTCCCTTTTTGGTCTTTCCCAATTTTCTGTTGAAAAAACAAAAAGAGTTAAATATTTAATTCCTAATTTGGCACAATTACGAACTATTTCTCTTACTGAATCAACACCTGCCCGATGGCCAAAATAACGGGGCAAATTTCTCTCTTTAGCCCATCGACCATTACCATCCATAATAATTGCAATATGAGCGGGAATTTTTTCGGACACTTATTCTTCCAAAATTTCTTTTTCTTTCTTTTTAAAAAGTTCTTCTATCTTTTTAGTAAACTCATCGGTAATCTCCTGAATTTTTTTGGTTCCTATCCTGCTGTCATCTTCCGAAATTTTTTTCTCTTTTTCTAACTTTTTTATTTCATCGTTAGCGTCTCTCCTGATATTTCTTATAGCCACTTTGGCATCTTCGGTAAGTTTTGCACATAATTTAATCAATTCTTTTCTTCTTTCTTCAGTTAAGGGAGGAATAGGGATTTTTATCAAAGAGCCTTCCACCTTGGGAGTAATTCCTAATTCAGCTTTATAAATTGCTTTTTCAATTTCCGGTACCGTATTTTTATCCCATACTTGGATAACTAACATCCTTGGTTCCGGTGCATAAATGTTTGCTAATTGTTTTAAAGGTGTTGGATTACCATAATAATCTACTTTAATTCCATCTAAAATCGCGGGATTGGCTCGTCCGGTTCTAATCTTTGCTAACTCTTGTCCTAATAATTCGTAAGTTTTCTGCATTTTATTTTTTGTTGTTTTATGTATCTCTTCTAACATATCAAACTCCCAATTTTTTCTCCCAATAAAATCCTTTTTAAGTTATTTTTTTTCATTCCGTTATAAACAATTAAAGGAATTTTTGCTTCTTTCAAAAGAAAAAAAGCAGTTTGGTCCATTATTTTTAAACCTTTTTTAATCGCTTCTTCATAGGTAATTTTTTTATAAAACTTAGCATTTTTATTTTTAAAAGGATCATCTGAATAAACTCCTGCTACTTTTGTGCCTTTTAAAATTACGTCTACTTTTAATTCCCGGGCACGTAAAGCACAAGCAGTGTCAGTGGAAAAATAAGGATTTCCTGTACCGCCAGCTAAAATAATCACCTTTCTATTTTCCATTGCTTCTTGAGCTTTTTCTACATTATAATGTTCTACTATCGGTATGCAAGAAAAAGAAGAAAAAACAACACAAGGTAATTTTTTTTTCAAATGGTTTTCAATTATTAGCGCATTAATTACTGTTCCCAACATTCCTATCCGATCCGCCAGAAGTCGATTTCCCATATCATTAATCATCCCTCGAATAAAATTTCCACCGCCCGTTACAATAGCAATCCTTATCAATAAATTTTCTACCACATCGATTATCTCTTCACTTATAACCTTTAAAAGTTTTTCCTTTTGCCAAATTTCACCAGTTAATTTAAGGATAATTCGTTGATAGGGAGGGGATTTATTCACCAATTTTAAACCGGGCAAATCTTCTTATCTTTATATTTTCACCAAATTTAGCTATTTGTTCTTTTAAATATACTCCCACTATTTTTTCAGGATTTTTAATGAATGATTGATTTAAAAGACATACTTCTTCATAAAATTTCTGTAATTTTCCCTCAATTATTTTTTCAATCACCTCTTTTGGTTTACCACTATCTTTTAGCTGTTCTTCATAAATTTTTCTTTCTCGCTCCACAATTTGAGGTGGCAAATCTTCTGGACTTATTGCTAACGGATCCGTGGCAGCAATTTGCATTGCAATATCTCTGACAAATCTTCTGAACTCTTGATTACGAGCAACAAAATCAGTTTCGCAAGTTACTTCTACTAATACCCCTAACTTTTCACCAGGATGAATATATGCCTCCACTACTCCCTCAGCAGTAGGTCGCTCTAATTTCTTTTCTGCTTTTGCAATTCCTTTTTTTCTTAAAATTTCTATTGCTTTTTCAATATCTCCATTAGCCTCTATTAATGCCTGTTTACAATCTAAAATTCCTGAACCAGTTCTTTGTCGCAGTTCTTTAATTTTTTCAATAGGAATATCTTTCATATTTCCTCCTTTAATTCTTGCTCAAAAATTTTTCTACCCTCAATTACCGCATCAGCAATTTGGGAGGTAATTAATTTTATGGAACGCATTGCATCATCATTTCCTGGGATTGGATAATCTACCAAAGTTGGGTCACCATCAGTATCTACCAAAGCAACTATTGGACATCAACAACATAAATAATTCCTGGCAGTCGCTCCATCTCTCTTAATCCCTTATAAAATTTTTCTAATTTTATGAATTCTCTTTCCAACTTTCTTATTTCCTTATTACCCAAATTTTTAAAATCTTTTTCTTGAAATTTTTTTTCCAATTCTAAATATCGGATAATTCGAGAACTTATAACAGAAAAATTAGTTAAAAGACCACCAACCCATCTTTCATTAACATAAAGCGCTTTACATCTATTTGCCTCTTCTTCAATTATTGGTTTTGCCTGCTGTTTCCGTCCAATAAATAAAATATCCTCTCCCTTTTCTGCTACTCTCCTTACTGCTTCGTAAGCTATTTTTAATCGCTCAAAAGTTTTTTCAACATTAATTATATAAACACCGTTCTTTTTTCCATAAATAAAAGGAGCCATCCTGGGGTTCCATCTTTTAGATAGATGACCAAAATGAATACCGGCTTCCAATAATTCTTTAATAGTTAACGTTTGGTCCATTGAAATCTCTTCCTCCTTTTTGCTAAACCGTATTTACATCTTTCTTTTTCTCGCGGATCTCTTTTTAATAATCCTGCGTCTGAAAGTATTTTTCTCAATTCTGGTTGATAATCCACCAAAGCACGTGCAATCCCTAAAGAAATCGCACTTGCTTGACCTGACTTACCACCGCCTTTTACTTCACATTTCACATCAAACTGTCCAAGAAGATTTGTAACTTTTAATGGCTGTTGGGCTAATAACACCAAATCAAAACGACCAAAATATTTTTCGATTGGTTGATTATTGACCATAAATTTCCAATTATCATTATTTGTTTTAGGATAAAGCCATACTTTTGCTACTCCTTCTTTTCTACTACCCGAGGCAAAATAAACTTGATTCATACTTTTATCTCAATAATTAAATCTCTTTGCGCTTCATGAAAATGTTTTTCATTTAAATAAATTTTTAATCTTTTCAATCGAAATTTTCTCAAGCGATTTTTTGGCAACATTCTTTTTACTGCCAATTCTATTACTTTCTTTGGATTCTTTTTCATAATTTCTTCAAAACTCATTGATTTTAAACCACCGGGATATCCCGTATGCCAATAATATATTTTATTTTTTTCTTTTTTGCCAGTAACTTTAATTTGAGAAGCATTAATTACAATCACAAAATCTCCACAATCAATATGAGGAGTATAATAAGGTTTATGTTTCCCCATCAAAAGAAAAGCGATGCGTGAAGCTAATCTACCCAAAATTTTTCCTTTCGCATCAATTAACCACCATCTTCTTTCGACTTTTTTCTTATCCGTTAAAATTGTTGTTTTCATAATTTTATAAATTATAATAAAATCTTTTTAAAAGTCAAGTGAAGAAAGTAAAATGCTAAAAAATACTAAAATTATTTACCAATAGAAATAAATGGCTTTATCTCTTCGTGGTCAAGAATTTTTGTTATTTCAATAATCGGAATAAATGCTTCTTCTTTTTTTATTAGACCGATAATATAATAATTTGGAATGTTGGAAGAAAATAATGGTGGACAAGGATAAATTTCCCCTTCTTTTACTTCTAAAATTTCTTTCACATCTTTTATTGCTAAAAAAACTAACTGCTCATTTATTTTAATTTTTAGAAAAATATTTTTAGCAGCCTCTTCTTTAATATTAAAGAATTTTGCCAAATCAATTACTACTGCTAATTTTTTTTCTTCCGCAAGAATACCAATGATATATTCAGAAACTTTTGGCAAAGGATAGACTTTTATATCCCATAAAATTTCTTTTATCCCATAAATAGGCAATGCTATTTTATCTTCGCCAATTTCACAAACCAAAAAGGCTCCTTTTTCAATAATCATTTTTTTATTTCGTAATTTTTGATTTCACCAATTATATTCTTTAAATTAATTAATTCTTCTTTAAAAAGATTCAATTCTTCCTCACTTTCTTGAAAATAGGTAATTAATTTTTCTTTATTATTTGTTGAGAGTAAATTAACAATTTTTTCGCTCATCTCCCGAAAATCAGTAAAATATTTATTTATCAATAATTGATCATTCTGTAACAAGCTTAATTGGAGATTAAGGAAATAATAAGTAAAAATTTTTTTATAATTATTAAGAACCTCTAAATTCTTAGTATCCTCTAAAGGTTTTTGAAACTCTTTTAGTCTATTTTCCCAAAAATTTATTTTTTCTAAATATTTCTCTGTTTTTTCTTTAACAATTTTTAAAAGTTCCAACAAGGAAAAATAATTGTTAAAAATTTTCTCTTTCTTTTTCCCAAAAGGCAAAAAGATATTCGTTAACACTATTAAAATAAATAATCCCAAAATAATTATCCCATTAACAAAATATAATTCTTTGGTTTTTTGTCTTTTGATAGTATCATAATCTATTTCTAATTTAGCCACCTCTTTAATTAAATTTATTTCTTTCCCCTTCAACCATTCACGAAAATTAATAAAAATTGTTAAATCATTTTTTTTAATTTTGGAAGGCTGGATTAAATAATTTAGATTATTAAGAAATAAATTAAAACTGCTATCCCTTAGAATTTTGCTTTCTTTTATTAATTCTTTTATTTGATCTAAATAAATAGACTCAAAGAAAAGTCGAAATTTTTCTAAATTGATAGCAATTTCTTTTAATAAAAAGATTTCTTTAGTAAGTTCATTCTTTTCTTTTAAAAATTTTTCATTATAAAAGTTTAATCTTTGATAATTTTGAAAATTAAATAAAGAAAGACCAATAATTAAAAAGGCTATTAAAATTAATATTATTCTTTTTATTACCATATATAATTATAATCAAATTTTTATAAATTGTCAATATTTAACTATTCTTTGGTAAAAATTTTTAATTATTTTATAACCAATATCTCCTGATCGTTCGATGTGAAATTGAAGTCCAAAACTTTTCTTCTTTCTATGTCTAATGGCTTCAACCTCGCAACTTTTAGAGAAAGCAATAACTTCTAAATCATTTTTTTCTAAAGACGATTTTATTACATATTCTTGATGAGATTCCTTAGCAATAATTTTATCTGCTAAATTATAAAATATATCCTTTTTATCTAAAATAAATATTTCTTCGTCTCTTTCAATGATTTCCGGATGTCGTCCAATCTCGCCACCAAAAGTTTTTGCTAAAAGTTGATGTCCGTAGCAAATTCCTAAAATAGGAATTTCGACTTCCTTCAATATCTCTAAGATATCTTTATTAAACTCATTCTGTGAGAGCATCTTTGGTGAACCAGAGAGAATAATAGAATTTAAATTTTTTAGGAAACTTAAATTGAATTCATTTTCAGAAATTATTTGATAATTACTAAAATCTTTTATTAAATCAATGTAAGGAAGTATTCTCTCTTTTTTTTGAGACGGGTAAAAGTTTATAATTAGGGTTTTCAATAATTACTACCAGCGAAAATGAGCAAAAGCCCGATTAGCTTCTGCCATTTTATGGGTAGTTTCTTTAGTCTTTACCGCTTGACCGGCACCTTTAGAGGCATCTATTAATTCATTAGCTAATCTCTCTACCATTTGGTATTCATTTCTTTCTCTTGCTGCTTGAATAATCCATTTAATTGCTAAAGATTCCTTTCTTCGGGGAGAAACTTCTACCGGAATCTGATAGGTTGCGCCACCAACTCTTCTTGGTCTTACTTCTAAAACCGGTTTTACATTGTTAATTGCTTTTAAAAAAACATTGTAACCTTCTTCGCCTGTTTTCTTTTTAATTAGTTCTAACGAACCGTAGAAAATTTTTTGGGCAACTGTCTTTTTACCCGCCCACATTAAATTATTAATAAACTTCTGAACAAGCACTGAATTATATACTGGATCTGGTAAAATTTCTTTTACTTCTGCTTTCTTTCTCCGTGCCATTTTTCACCTCATGTTTTAGTTTCTTTGGGTCTTTTGGCACCGTAAAGGGAACGACTTTGCCGTCGTCCCTCCACACCGGCACAATCATAAACTCCTCTTATTACATGATATCTTACACCCGGTAAATCTTTCACCCTTCCGCCACGAATTAAAACAATCGAATGCTCTTGTAAATTATGTCCTTCTCCAGGAATATAAGCAATTACTTCGTAACCATTACTAAATCTCACCTTACAGACTTTTCTTAATGCTGAATTGGGTTTTTTGGGAGTAGTGGTATAAACGCGAATACATACTCCCCTTTTTTGGGGACATCCCATAAGAGCAGGAGCTTTACTTTTTTTCTTTACCTTTTTTCTTCCCTTTTTAACTAATTGATTAATTGTTGGCATTAACCAACCTCCTTAATTTCTTCAATTTTTGTAATCACTTTAATTTTCTTAAATTCGCGAAAACCTGTTCCTGCTGGAATCAACCTACCAACAATTACATTTTCTTTCAGTCCTTTTAAATAATCAACTTTTCCATCGATTGCAGCTTCAGAAATTACCCGCGTTGTTTCTTGAAAAGAAGCTGCAGAAAGCCAACTATCGGTTAACAAAGAGGCTCTCGTAATACCTAAAATAATCCTAGTATATTTCGCTGGCTTTTTATGTTCGGCTACCAACTTTTGGTTTTCCCAATCCACTTTTTGAGCATCAACGATTTGACCTTCCATAAAATTACTATCTCCAGAATCTTCAATTTTTACCTTCTTTAACATTTGACGCACAATTACCGAAATATGTTTATCATTAATTTTAACATTTTGTAACCGATAAACCTCTTGAATCCGATTAGTCAAGAATTCTTGGACCGCCATCCATCCTTTCACTTTTAATACATCGTGAGGATCCACTTCACCTTCGCATAATTTATCACCCGCTTTCACAATATCGCCTGTTTTTACCAAAAGATATCTACCGTAAGGAATTTTATAACTTCTTTCTGTTTTATTATCTTCCGCAATTACTTTTATTACCCTCATTCCCATATAAGGTGAAGATACTTCAACCCGTCCGTCGATTTCACTTATTACCGCCGGATCTTTGACTCTTTTCGCTTCGAATAATTCAGCTACTTTAGGCAATCCGCCTGTAATATCTTTGGCTCTTATTACTTCCCTTACTAATCTTGCTAAAATATCGCCTGGTTTTACTTTTTGACCATTTTCTACCACTAAGTAAGCATCGTTAGGTAATTCTCGAACCTCAACCACCTTGCCATCTTCATTGACGATTTCTAATTGTGGATGTTTCTCTTTCTCTCTATCTTCGATAATCCGTTTTTCTTTTCTTCCTACCCGCTCATCAATATCTTCTTGAAGCGTTCTTCCTAATTCAATATCTTTATATCTTATTTCTCCCTCTTTTTTGGCAATAATTAAAATGGAATAAGGTTCCCATTCAAATAAAACCTCCTCCTCTTTAACAAAAGTACCGTTTTCCACTTTAATAATAGCACCCTCTGGTACCTCATAAATAATTTTTCTACCATTTTCGGAAAGTTCAATTTCGCCTCGATTTAATGCCACAGTTTGTCTGTCACTCCTAATAGAAACTTTTAATTCCCGGTAAGTTATTTTCCCTGGAAATCTTGCTGTTGCTTTATTTTGCTCAACCATATGAGTAGCCATCCCACCTACATGAAAAGTTCTTAACGTTAACTGGGTTCCCGGCTCTCCGATTGACTGAGCAGCAATTATCCCAACTGCTTCTCCTACATCAACTAATTTCCCAGTTGCTAAATTCCTTCCATAACATTTTGCGCATAATCCATTTGGTGCCTGACAAGTCAAAACAGAACGAACAGCAACTTTTTCGATTCCACACTCCTCAATTTCTTTCGCTTTATCTTCATCTATTTCTTCACCTTCTTTTACAATTATTTCTTTAGTAATTGGGTTAACAATATCTTCCGCGGCAATTCTACCAATAATTCTTTCTGATAAAGATTCAATAATATCGCCACCCTCTTTCAATGGAGTTATTTCTTGTTTTAAAATTGTGCCGCAATCCTCCATAGTAATCACTACCTCTTGAGCAACATCAACCAACCTTCTGGTAAGATAACCGGCTTCCGCAGTTTTTAAAGCAGTATCAGTTAATCCCTTTCTTCCTCCACGGGTTGAAATAAAATATTCCCAAACGGATAAACCTTCTTGGAAAGAACTTTTTATTGGCGTCTCAATCACTTCTTCACCTTCACCTCCTCTTTGAGGTTTCGCCATCAAACCTCGCATACCTCCTATTTGTACAGCTTGAGCTTTAGAACCACGGGCACCAGAATCAATAAGTAAAAAAAGCGGGTTAAAACCATTTTGAGATTTCTCTAGCTCTTCCATTAATTTGTTTTCAATCTCCTGAGTTGCATTATTCCAAATTGTTACTATCATATTGTATCGTTCAGAATCAGAAATATATCCCTTTCGATGTTTCTCT
Source organism: Caldifarciminota bacterium (assembly GCA_039801885.1). Classification (GTDB taxonomy): domain Bacteria; phylum Hydrothermota; class Tepidihabitantia; order Tepidihabitantales; family DTDR01; genus DTDR01. Next base: position 20,741 of record JBDRVN010000005.1, on the reverse strand, counting down.
AATACTTTCCTGGCTTCTATTTCTGCCTCTTTAATAATTTTTTCCTTCTCTTTTGGCACAATAATGTCATTTATACCCAACGATATACCTGCTCGAGTTGCCTTTTCAAATCCTAAATCTTTTAAATCGTCGAGAAGTTGAACTGTCCTTTTACTTCCTAATTTTCGATAACATTTATCAACTAATTCATTCAATTTATCTTTATTTAATACTTCATTTACAAATCGAAGCTCTTCCGGTAAAATTTCATTCAATATTACTCGACCCACAGTAGTATCATAAATTTCCTCCTTATAACGAAATTTTATTTTAGTATGAATTGAAAATTCTCCCAATTCGTAACCACTTATTATTTCTGAAAAATCATCGTAAATTCTTTTAATTTCCGGTGCTTGAGGGTGCTCTTTGGTAATAAAATAAATTCCTGCCACAATATCTTGACTGGGGGTCATCAAAGGTTTCCCATGAGCGGGTGAAAGAATATTATTACAAGAGAGTAAAAGAGTAGATGATTCTAAAATAGCTTCTGGTGTTAATGGCACATGACAAGACATTGTATCGCCATCGAAATCAGCATTAAAAGGCGGACAAACTAATGGATGGATTCCGATAGCACGATGTTCAACTAAAACCGGATAGAAAGCTTGAATAGAAACACGATGAAGAGTAGGAGCGCGATTCAAAAGTACTGGATGATTTTTAGTAACTTCAACAAGAGCTTCCCAAACTTCCGGTGAAGCTTTTTTATATAACGCCTTAGCAGTTTTTTGAGTATCGGCTACTTTCATTTCTTCTAATTTTCTCATTACCATTGGTTTAAATAATTCATACGCCATTTCTTTAGGTAAAGCACATTGATGAAGTTTTAAGGTTGGATCAACAACGATTACTGAGCGACCAGAATAATCAACCCTTTTCCCTAAAAGATTCCTTCTAAATCTTCCTTGTTTTCCGCGAAGAGATTCGCACAAAGATTTCAATGGACGATTTTGTTTTCCAATTATTGAATTTGGTTTACTTTCGTTGCTAAATAAAGCATCTACTATTTCTTGAAGTAATCTTTTTTCATACTTTAGAATTACATCAGGAGTTTTAGTACTTAAAAGTTGTTTTAATCGATTATTTCGAACAATTACTCTTTTATATAAATCATTCAAATCAGCACTTGCATATCTTCCACCTTCTAAAGTAACTAGAGGACGTAAATCAGGAGGAATAACAGGTATTACATGAAGTATCATCCATTCCGGTTTGGTCCCAGAGTTTTTAAAAGCTTCAACTATCTGCAATCTTCTTAATAGCTGAAAACGCCGTGACTCTTCGTGAATTATTCTTGCTTTTAATTCAGCTGCTAATTTATCTAAGTCGATTCTTTTTAAAAGTTCTTCTAATGCTTCAGCACCGGTAGCTGCAATAAGCCCTTCGAATTTCTTTCTTTTTTCTAAATACTCACCCTCTTCAATTAAATCTTTAAAGTGATAAGGAGAATCCCCCTGTTCCAAAACTATATACACCTGATAATTTAAAATACTCTGAATTTCGTTAATTGTATAATCTAATAATAACCCCATTTTAGAAGGAGGTACTTGATAGAAAAGAAAATGAGCTACTGGCGCGGCTAATTCAATATGCCCCATTCTTTCTCTTCTTACTAAAGAAGTAGTCACCTCCACACCACACCTATCACAAATTGTTCCTTTAAATCTTATTTTCTTATATTTTCCACAATTACATTCGTAATCACGAACCGGTCCAAATATTCTCTCACAAAATAATCCATCTCTCTCCGGTTTTTGAGTTCGGTAATTAATAGTTTCTGGCTTTGTTACCTCACCATAAGACCAGCTTCTAATAGTCTCAGGAGAAGCTAAAGTAATTTTCAATCCCTCAAAATCTGCTAAAATAAATTCTTCACTCATTTTTTCTCCTTTTCCGAATTAATTGGTATTAAATCTAAACATAAACCTCTTAATTCTTTAACCAATACAGAAAAAGAAGCAGGAATTTTTGGTGTAGGTGGATTAATCCCTTTTATTAAAGACTCAAAAAGTTCTGTTCTTCCTTCCACATCATCCGATTTTATAGTAAGCATTTCTTGCAAAGTGTAAGCAGCTCCGTATGCTTCTAAAGCCCAAACCTCCATTTCACCAAATCTTTGGCCACCAAATTGGGCTTTTCCACCTAATGGTTGCTGAGTAATTAGCGAATACCGGCCTACTGAACGAGCATGAATTTTATCATCAACCATGTGAATTAATTTCATCATATAAATATAACCAACAACAACTTTCTCTTTAAAAGGCAGCCCTGTCCTTCCGTCATACAGAGTAATCTTACCGTCTTCCGGCAAACCGGCTTTTTTTAGTTCTTCTTTAATTTCTTCGATCGTCGCCCCTTCAAAAACTGGCGTAATTGCCTGACAATCTGATACTTTCATAGCCCAACCTAAAGCTGTCTCCAAGATTTGACCAATATTCATTCGTGAAGGAACGCCTAAGGGATTTAAAACCATATCTACTGTTGTGCCATCAGGTAAATAAGGCATGTCTTCTAACGGTAAAATCTTTCCCACTACTCCTTTATTTCCATGTCTTCCAGCTAATTTATCTCCAACACTAATTTTTCGTTTTTGAGCAATATACACTCTTATCCATTTTAAAACGCCACTGGGAAGTTCATCACCTACTTTCAATTTATCATAATCTTTCTTTCTTTCTTCTTCAATCAATTTCATTGCTTTTTCGAATTCTTTAAAAATTTCTTCGATTTCTTTTTTCTTTTCTTCACTTTTTACTAAATCAGCTAAATCTTCAAGTTTAACCTTATCTATTTTATTAGAAACGAAAAAATCCTCAGTTATTTTTTCGCTTTCTTTTATAATTATTTTTTTATTTTTCTTATCTTTAATATTTTTATAAACAATAACATTTAACAGCAAATTTTTTAACTTTTCGTTTCTTTCTTGAATAAGAAAATTCTTTTTTTCAATAAATCTTTTTTCTAATTCTTCTTCTCTTCTTTTAAATATCTCTTTTGCTAACGGATCCTCTGTTCTTCGAGAAAAAATTTGGACATCAATAACGGTTCCATAAACACCCGGTTCCACCCTTAAAGAAGTATCTCGTACATTTGCTGCTTTCTCTCCAAAAATTGCTCTTAATAATTTTTCTTCCGGCATAAATTCAGTTTCTCCCCGAGGAGTAATCCTTCCCACAAGAATATCCCCTGGAGCAACTTCCGTTCCAATTCTTACTATTCCAAATTTATCTAAATGAGCTAAATCTTCTTCGGTTGTTCCCGGAATATCTCGAGTAATCTCCTCGGGCCCCAATTTTGTCTCTCTTGCCTGAATATCGAATTCTAATATTTGAATTGATGTAAACACATCATCTTTTAAAAGATTTTCAGAAATTACAATTGCATCTTCATAATTATAACCCCGCCAAGGCAAAAATGCTACTAAAATATTCCTTCCTAATGCTAATTGTCCATCATCGGTACAAGGACCATCTGCCAATAAATCACCCTTTCTTACTTTCATTCCTTTCTTTACTTTAGGAATTTGATTATAACAAGTGTATTGATTTGTTTTTTTAAATTTCTTTAGCCGATATTCCTTTAGACCTTTCGTTGTTTTTATCAAAATTCTCTCAGCATCAACTTTTATTATTTCTCCATCTTCTTCAGCAATTATAACTGCTCCTGACTCTTTTGCCCACTGTTCTTCTACTCCAGTGGCAACTAAAGGTTTTTCTGGCTTTAATAAAGGAACTGCTTGCCTTTGCATATTAGCTCCCATCAACGCACGATCAGCATCATTATGTTCTAAAAAAGGTATCATTACTGTTGAAGGTGAAAAAAGCTGTTTGGGGGAAACATCCATAAACTCAACTTCTTCTCGGGAAACAGTCACCACATCGCCCCGATATCTTACTACCACTTCCTTACTAATAATTTTTCTTTCTTCATCCAAAGGAGTTGTAAATTGGGCAATTTTGTGATTCTCTTCTTCATAAGGTGCTAAATAAACAATTTCTTTTGTTACTATCCCATTCTTAACACGCCAATAAGGAGTAGTAATAAAACCAAATTCGTTAATTTTGCTATAGGTAGCTATTGTATTAATTAAACCAATATTAGCACCTTCCGGTGTTTCTATCGGACAAATCCTTCCATAATGAGAATAGTGAACATCGCGTACTTCAAAACCAGCAGTTTCTTTTGTTAATCCTCCAGGACCTAACGCAGAAACACGTCTTTTGTGAATCAAAGAAGATAAAGGATTTACCTGTTCCATATATTGACATAAAGGATGTTGAGTGAAAAATTTCAACACCTGGCTTTCAATAGCTTTTCCTTGAATCAAATCTCTTAAAGAATTTATTTTATTAATCCCTATTTGCAAAATTTTATCTCTTACTTGATTAGCAAGATTTATAAGTGAGTTACGAAAATAGGGCTCTAAAAGTTCTCCAACGGAACGAACCCTTCTCGATGTTAAATGATCAACGTCGTCAGAAGGAATTTGTCGTTCGTAAAATTCTAAAAGACGCCGAATTAATTTAAAAAGCTCCTCTTTCTCAAAATTAGTTTTTTCCAAAGGCAAATTTTCATTAAAAATTTGATTTAACCGAAAACGACCGCATTTCGCCAAATCAAATCGATTAATATCGAATAAAGCACCTTCAATAAGACTTTTTGCTGTTTGAGACTGCGTCGGTTCTATTCCACGAAGTTTTTTATAAATTCTTTTTATAGCCTCATTTTCGTCAACAAAAGGATGAAGTTTTAGAATATTATGAATTACTTTTAGCCCTGGCGTACCTTTTTTTAAGCATTTTAATCTTGTTTGTCGTTGTTTTTGGAGAAATTCTAAAATACCTTCGGTCACAATCTCACCTATCGAAATTGCTTCGAATTCTGTCTGTTCAACAATCATATCTCCTACTTCGATCTCCTTTTCGATTACCATATCAGGATAAATTTTCTCTAATGCTTCCTCCGGTGAATATCCTAAAGCTTGAAGGAAAAGAAATAAAGGAAGCCTCTTTTTTCGGTCCAATAAAACTGAAAAATCATTATCGCGAGAAATCACCATCTCAAACCAAGCACCTCTAAGAGGAACTAATAATAAAGAATGTTCGCCTTTTTCTCTAATTAAATAAACCCCCGGAGCTCGATGAAGCTGGTTTACTACCACTCGCTCATTACCATTTATAATAAATGTTCCCTCTTTTGTCATTAAAGGTAAATTAAATAGATAAACATCTTGCTCAATAATATCTTTGATTTTAAACTCTTCTCCTGCTTTAACCGGTTCGCCTTTGATAAAACGAAAAGTTACATAAAAGGGTGCATCATAGCTTAAACCTTTTTGTAAAGCTTCGTCTGGTAAATATTGAGGTTCTTTTATTTCATATTTTACAAAATCTAAAATGAATCGTTTATGGACGTCAACAATAGGAAAAATTTCTTTAAAAACTTTTTGTAAACCGATTTCTTCTCTTTTCTCCCATGGTTTATCAAATTGGAAAAAATAATGATAAGATTCCAACTGAATAGAAAGCAAAGGAGGAATTTCCCAAGAATGTTTAAATTTCGTAAAATCTCTTTTTTTCATTTTATTTCTACTTTCGCTCCCACTTCTTCTAACTTAGCCTTAATTTTTTCTGCTTCTTCTTTAGGAACTTTCTCTTTTATCACACTGGGAACATTATCAATTAAATCTTTCGCTTCTTTAAGTCCTAAATTCGTTAAAGCACGTAATTCTTTAAGTACTTGAATTTTTTTCTCGCCTACGGAAACTAAGGTAACCGTATATTCGGTTTTTTCCTCTTTAGTCTCCAGGGGAGTACTAGGTTGAGCCACACCAGCTGTTGGTACTGTAAAAGTAGTTTGAGTAATTCCGAACTTATCTTTTAATTTTTGCACTAGCTCGGTAAGTTCCATTACTGTTAAATTTTCAATAGCATTAATTAATTCATCAATTTTTGACAACATATTAACCTCCCTTAAGTTTTTTTATTTTTTAAAGTTTCTAAAATAAATATTAGCTCTTTAAACGTATTCTCTAAAACAAAAACAAACTCAAAAATTGGTGAAAAAATATAACTGAAAACTTGTGAATATAATTCTTCTTTACTAGGAATATTTGCCAGAAATTCAAAATCTTTATCATAAAAAATTTTATCTTCAATAATTGAACCTTTAAACTTTAAAAATTTAAATTCTTTAATTAATTTAGCAGCTTTCGTTGTTTCATCGCTAGAAACCACTACTGCAGTGGGACCAATAAGAAAATTCTCTATTTCTTTGGGAAAATTTAACTCACGGAGAACAAGTTCGCATAAATTATTCTTAACCACCTTCATTTTTATCCTTTCTTCTCGAAAACGAATTCTAACTTTTGCAATTTCGTTTGCTGGAATATTTGTAAAATCTACGAAGTATACTCCTTTCGCATTTTGCAAAATTTGCTTTAAACTTTTTACTTTATTTATTTTTTCTTCTTTAATCATCTTATAACTCCTTCCTAGCTAATTCTTGTAATTCTTTAATATCTAATTTTATTCCTGGCCCCATTGTAGAAGAAATTGTAACAGACTTCAAATACTGTCCTTTTATACCCACTGGCTTTTCTTTTAATACTTCGCTGACAAAAACAATAATATTTTTCTTCAACTTTTCTTTTTCAAAATCTATACTTCCAATCCGAGCATGAATATTTCCCGTTTTATCAGTTTTATATTGTATTTTGCCTGTTTTTAAACTTTTTACAGCATTAGCTACGTCAAAAGTAACTGTCCCTGTTTTAGGCGAAGGCATCAAACCTTTCGGTCCCAAAATTTTACCTAATTTCCCAACTTCCGGCATTACATCCGGAGTAGCAACGATTACATCAAAATCTAACCAACCTTCTTTTATTTTCTCCACATATTCTTCTAATCCCACATAATCAGCTTGAGCTTCTTTTGCCTCTTTTTCTTTTTCGCCTTTTGTTAATACTAATACTTTAACTTCCTTACCTGTGCCGTAAGGCAAAATCACACTTCCCTTCACCATCTGGTCTGTTCTTTTAGGGTCTATTCCTAATTTAATAGCAATATCGACAGACTCGGTAAATTTCGCATTAGAAGTCTCTTTCAATAGATTTAATGCTTCCTCCAAAGAATATATTCTAGACCTGTCTACTTTGGTACTTATTAACTGATATCTTTTACTTCTTTTCATTTTTAATCCTCCACAATTGTAATACCCATTTGTTTTGCGGTACCTTCGATAATTCTCATTGCTGCTTCAATATCATTAGTATTAAGGTCTTTTAACTTTTTTTCTGCTATTTCTCGCAATTGTTTTTTTGTAATTTTTCCTACTTTAATTTGGTTAGGAACACTCGAACCTTTCGCCAATCCTGCTGCCTGTTTTAAAAGCACTGAAGCCGGCGGGCTTTTTATAACAAAAGTAAAACTTCTATCTGAATAGATTGTTACTACCGCCGGAATAATTATCCCTGCTGGTTCATTTTTTGTTCGAGCATTAAATTGTTTGCAAAATTCCATAATATTTACTCCATGTTGACCTAAAGCCGGCCCTACTGGTGGAGCAGGAGTAGCTTGACCAGCAGGAATTTGTAATTTTACTTTGGCAATCTCTTTCTTTGCCATTATTTACCTCCTTATCTAAATTTTTTCTACCTCAAAAAAATCTATCTCGATAGGGGTCATTCGGCCAAAGATCGTCACGGTCATTTTAATTCTTCTTCGATCAGGATATACTTCTTCAACCGTACCACTAAATCCAGCAAAAGGTCCCTTAACCACTCGTACATGATCGCCGGAAGAAAAGGGAATTTCCGGAAGAGAAGTATCTTTTTCTTTCTCAATTTCTTCTATCATTTTCATTTCTTCTTCCGAAAGAGGTGTAGGTTTATTTTTTACTCCTAAAAAGTGAGCAATAACCGGAACGGAAGTTACTAATTTAATAGCCTCTTCATTATTTTCTTCCATTTCTATAACGATATAACCTGGATAAAGTTTTCTTTCTTCTTCCACCATTTGATATTCATTTTCTTCTTTTTTACCATATTTTTTTGTTTTCTTTTTATACCACCGTGCAGTTTTTTTCATTGGTACAATAATCCTTCCAAATAAATCTTGTTTTTCTTCTTCAATAATCAATTTTTCTAACATTTCTTTCGCCTTTTTTTCTCTACCAGTATGAGTACGAACAATGTAGAATTTCTTCATAAAAATCACTTTATAATTAATCTTAAAATTCGCGAAAATACAAAATCCCAAAAGCCAATAAATAATGACAAAAGAAAAGACAAAATAATCACTAACAAAGTAGTTTGAAAAAGTTCTTTTCTTGAAGACCACGAAACCTTTTTTAATTCATTTTTTACGTCTACTAAAAAATTTTTTAATTTACTCAATAAATTTCTCATCCAAAATATAAGGCAGGCCAGGAGGGATTTGAACCCCCATCCCCCGGATTTGGAGTCCGGTGCTCTACCGTTCGAGCTACTGGCCTATTTAGTCTCTTTATGTATCGTATGTTTTCTACAAAATTTACAATATTTTTTTAATTCCAATTTCTCTTGTTTATTTTTATTTTTGGTAGTTTGGTAATTTTTTCTTTTGCATTCGATACAAGATAAATTAATAAAAACTCGCATTCTCTATTCAAAAATTTTTGTTACTACACCCGCACCGACTGTTTTACCACCTTCACGAATTGCGAAACGAGAACCTTCTTCCAGGGCTACTTCGCTAATTAATTCTACTTCTAAATTTACATTATCTCCAGGCATTACCATTTCTACTCCTTCCGGTAATTTTACTGTTCCAGTAACATCTGTTGTCCGAATATAAAACTGTGGTCGATAACCGCTAAAAAACGGTGTATGTCTTCCGCCCTCTTCTTTTTTCAATACATAAACTTGTGCTTGAAACTTTTTATGAGGTTTAATAGACCCAAGAGCAGCTACTACCATTCCTCGCATTGCTTGATCTTTTTCCACTCCTCTTAAAAGAATACCGATATTATCTCCGGCTACACCTTCATCCAATATTTTTCTGAACATTTCGACACTTACTGCTACTGTTTTGATATGAGTGCCAAAACCAATAAGCTCTACTTCATCACCTGGTTTAATCTTTCCTCTCTCCACTTTCCCTGTGACTACTGTGCCTCGACCAGTAATTGAAAACACATCTTCCACCGGCATTAAAAAAGGTTTGTCTAATTCTCTTATTGGTTCAGGAATATATTCATCAATTGCTTTAATTAATTGCCAAACTGCTCCACACCATTGACAATCTTCCTTACCACACCCACATTCCAAAATTTTTAAAGCACTACCTTTAACAAATGGTATTTTATCACCGGGATACTCATATTTAGAAAGGATTTCTCTAACTTCCAATTCTACCAGTTCAATTAATTCCGGATCGCTCATCATATCAATTTTATTTAAAAATACTACCATCGCCGGCACATTTACCTGACGAGCTAATAACACATGCTCACGTGTTTGGGGCTGGGGACCGTCAGGTGCTGAAACAACTAAAATTGCTCCATCCATTTGTGCAGCACCAGTAATCATATTTTTAATATAATCCGCGTGACCGGGACAATCAATATGGGCATAGTGCCTTTTTTCACTTTCGTATTCAATATGAGCCAACTGAATTGTCAAACCTCTTGCCTTCTCTTCTGGCGCCTTATCAATTTGATCATAAGGAGTATATTTGGCTAATCCTCTTTTCTCTAAAACTAAAGTCATTGCTGCTGTTAAAGTAGTTTTTCCATGATCTACGTGTCCAATTGTACCAATATTTACGTGCGGCTTTTTCCTTTCAAATTTTTGTTTTGCCATATTTTTTCCTCCACTTTAATTTTTAATAATAATTTTACTTAAATTTTTAAAATTTTCAAGCCCATGGCCGGACTCGAACCGGCGACCACACCCTTACCAAGGGTGTGCTCTACCGCCTGAGCTACATGGGCAAAATAATTTTAAAATTATAATATAATTTTTAAAAAAGTCAATATTATTAAAAGCGGGTGACGGGATTCGAACCCGCAACCAACGGCTTGGAAGGCCGTTGCGCTACCGTTGCGCTACACCCGCAATGTGGGCAGGGAAGGATTCGAACCTCCGAAGGCATCACGCCAGCAGATTTACAGTCTGCCCCCTTTGGCCACTTGGGTACCTGCCCATTTTAAGCCGACAGAGGGATTCGAACCCCCGACCTGAGGTTTACAAAACCCCTGCTCTACCACTGAGCTATGCCGGCTTAAGTTTTCTAAATAATAATATAACTAAAATTTTCCTAATTGTCAAAAACTTTTTTAAAATTATTCCAATCAATTTCACAATCATAGAGGGTTAACCCTTTAGCAGGCGCAGTGGTTAAAGGCAAATGATATTCGCCAGAAAGAGCTTTCTCAACATCTTTTATTTCTCTTTTATTGCTACCAACATCAATCAAAGCACCTACAATCCTTCTTACCATTTTATATAAAAACCTGTTACCGGTGATTTTAAAGATTATTTCTTTATTCTTTTTTATTATTTTAATTTCTTCAATTTGACAAATTCCTTTTTTGGCACAATAACAAAATTTGCTAAAATCTTTTTCGCCAAGAAAAAGTTTACTAGCCTCTTTCATTTTTTTAATATCTATTTCTTTCGGCACTTCCCAACAAAAATGTCTTTTTATCGGCGAAACTTCGGTTGTTACAAAATAATAATAAGTCTTTCTTCTGACAACGTAACGAGAATTTAAATCCAAAGGAACCTCTTTTATTTCTTTTACATAAATTTCGGAAGGTAATAAAAAATTTATTCTTTTTCTCAAGATTTCTAAATCAATTTGTTTTTCTAACAATACTTTAAAATTACAAAAATATTTTAAAGCCGAGACCCCACGATCAGTTCTTCCCATACCAATTAGTTTAATCTCTTTTTTAAAAATCTTTTTTAAAACCTTTTTTATCTCGCCAGCTACTGTCCTTTTATCTTTTTGCTCCTGCCATCCAAAAAAATTACGACCATCAAATTCTACAGTCAATAAAAAATTTTTCATTAAAGGAAATTATCTTTTTTGACGTTTTTCTAATTCTTTTTGACAATTAATACAAAATTCAGCATAAGGTATCGCCTCTAATCTTGGTATCTCAATTTCTTTATTACATCTCTCACATTTACCATAAGTACCTTCTTCTATCTTTCTTAAAGCTTTATCAATTTTCATTAATATTTGTGTTTCCTGAGTTGTTAAATAAGCAGCTATCTCTTTCTGATAAGTATCACTTCCTAAATCAGCAATATGCGTCCGATAAGTAGAAAGTTCTCCCGTCGCTTCTTTGGGGCTTTTTTTTAGAATTTCCTCAATGTGAACTTTTCCTTTTAACAATTTTTCTTTCTCTTTTATTAACAACTCTTGAAGTTTCTTTAACTTTTTTTTATCCATGAACCTTCCTCTTTAAACTGACTAAAATTTCGTAATTATTTATTTCCATTTTCTTTTCGATGTCTTTGATTTCTAAAATTCCTTTTCTAATTTCCTCAGCTAAAATTTCATTTTTGATATATTCAATATTTTTATTTAAAATATCTTCAATTTTTTTATCTGCTTGATACCCCAAAATAATTCGGTCAGTGATATCAAACCCCGCATCTTTTCTTAAAATTTGAATCCGATGAATAAATTCTCTTAAAAATCCTTCCCATAATAAATCCTCATCTAAACTAATATCTAAAATAGCAGCCAAATTATCTTCTTCAACTTTCACAAAATTTTTGCTAATATATTTTTCTTCATTAAAAATAACCTCTTTAATATTTAATTCGTCCATTATCAAAGACACCAAATCATTTAATTTTTCTTTGTCAGGAATATTTAAAAAGATTATCTTTTTTAATGACTGCCGGATTTTCACTTTTGCTTTTTCCCGGGCAGCTCTTCCTAAAAAAATCAATTTCCGGCACAATTTCATTTTTTCTTCAATATCCTCATCAATTAACTCTTCTTGGATTTGAGGAAAATCATTAAGATGAACACTTTTTTCAACATTTTCATCAACTTTTACCACCAAGTTTTGATAAATTTCTTCAGCCAAAAAAGGCATTATTGGAGCAACCATTTTGACTAATGTTGTTAAGGCATAATATAAAGTATTGTAGGCCGACCATTTATCATAATCAATTTGAGATTTCCAAAATCTTCTTCGGGAACGACGAATATACCAGTTAGAAAGATCATCAACATATTTCTCAATCAATTTTGGCACTTCATCAAATTCATAATTATTGTAAGCAGCATCAACATTTTTAATAAGATTATTAGTGATCGAAAGCAACCACCTATCTAAAGGATTTTTTAGATTTTTAAAATCAACTTGACATTCCTTTCTTTTTGGATCAAAGTTATCAATACGAGCATAGGTAATAAAAAAAGAATAACAATTCCAAAGAGTTAATAATTTTCTTTTTACCTCCTGACCAAGTTTATAGCCAAAGTGAAGATTTTCAAAAGGATTATGGGAAACAAAAATCCAGCGCATTATATCGGTGCCCATCTTTTCTGCCGCTTCATCAAACCAAATAACATTTCCCTTGCTTTTGTGCATATCTTCTCCTTTTTCATCCTTCACTAAGGCATAACCGAAAATTGTTTTTACCGGAGGAGAATATTCTAACACCGTTGCCATTGCTAAAATGGCATAGAACCAATTGCGAAATTGACCAGGGAAACATTCAACTGCAAAATCAAAAGGATACCACTCTTCCCAATATTTTTTATCTTTTAAATAATGTAAAGTAGAAAAAGGGACTATTCCCGCATCTAACCAAGGGTTACCGACATCCGGAATACGACCGACTTTATTTCCACATTTTTGACATTTAATTTTTACATAATCAATCCAAGGACGATGGGGAGAACGACTTTCAAACTTCTCATATCCTTCTACTGCTTTTTCTTTAAGTTCTTCTTTACCACCAATTACATCAAAATAACCACATTCACATTCATAAATTGGTAAAGCTAATCCCCAATATCTTTTTTTAGAAATCAACCAGTCTTCCATATTTCTTAACCAATCTAATTCTCTCTCTAAACCAAAAGAGGGTATCCATTGAACTTGTTTAGCTACTTCCATTATCTTGTATCTCAATTCTTTCATCGAAATATACCATTCCGGTACTAAACGAAAAACCAATTCAACACCACATCGCCAACAAACTGGATATCGATGGGTATATTTTTCAATTTTATATAGTTTATCTTCTTTTTTTAGCAACTCAAAAATAATTTCTTCGCTTTCTTTAATATTTTTCTTAGATAAACCATCATAATTATCTAAAAAATTTCCTTCTTCATCTATTGGACAAATAGCCTTTAAAGAAAATTCTTTCCCCAAAATAAAATCTTCATGGCCGCAACCGGGAGCAATATGAACAATGCCTGTGCCCTCTTCGGCACTAACTCCTTCCCAAGGAATTACGATATGTTTAATTTCTTTTTGTATCGGCAAAAAACTGAGCGGACCTTCGTATTCCCAATTTAATATCTCTTTCCCAAAAATTTCTTTTATTATCTCGTATCTTCCTTCAATAACATTTAATCTATCTTTTAAGAGATAATAAAATTTCTCATTATGTTTTATCAAAACATATATAAGTTCCGGATGGACTGCACAGGCAACATTAGCGGTTAATGTCCAGGGTGTTGTCGTCCAAACTAAAAGATAATGTTTTTCTTTTCCTTTAATAGGAAATTGTAAATAAACACCAGGATGGGTCAATTCTTTATAACCTTCGGTAACAATTTCGTGTTGGGAAATTGCTGTACCGCATCTCGGACACCAAGGCACAACATCTTCGCCTTTATATATCCAACCGTGCTCGTGACACTTTTTTAAAAAATACCAAATAGTATAATTATTTTCATCAGACATAGTATAATAGGAATTTTCCCAATCCATCCATTGGCCAAGTCTAATTGACTGTTGAGTTTGAATCTGAGAGTATTTCAAAACTCTTTCTTTACACTTTTCAACAAATTTATCAATTCCAAATTTTTCAATATCTTTCTTTGATTTAAAACCAAGTTCTTTTTCTACTTCTACTTCCACCCAAAGTCCTTGGCAATCAAATCCATTTTGAAATCTTTGATCAAAACCTTTTTGTGCCTTATATCTTTGAATAACATCCTTATAAGTTCTTCCCCAAGCGTGATGAACACCCATTGGATTGTTAGCAGTAATTGGACCATCAAGGAAAGAAAATTTCTTTTTCCCTTTATTTTTCTCCATTAACTTTTTTAAAAAATTATTTTCTTGCCAAAATTTTAGGATTTTATGTTCAATTTTTACAAAATCTGGAATCTGTGGTACCGGTGAAAATTTTTTATCTTCCATTATCTTCTTCCCGTATTTCTGTTATCTTTTCTAAAAGAATACCAATCAGTATATTTTGGTTTTCCTTTACCAACAATTGCATACAAACCTTTTGCTGTGCTTATATAAATTGTGCCATCAAGCCCAATTTTGGGGGAAGGCAAAATTTCCCAATCTTCTGACTCATCATCGCCAGAGATCGGGGTTCGAAAAACAATATTACCATTTAAATCAACTCCGTATAAAGTATCGTATTCCTCATTTTCCCATTTTGCCCGAAAATAAAGATAATTTTGTTCGGAAATTGCTAAGGAAGATACTAAATCGCAAGAGACGGAAATAATCGGCAGAAAATTACCATCTCTATTTCCTTTAAATAAACTACCATATTTAGTAATCAAGTAAAAACTAAAATCATCAGAAACTATGCCTGAAGAAATTATAGGTTCACCTAAATTTCTTGACCATAATGTTTCACCGCGAGTGTCAACACAAATAACTCTATTATCTTCCAAACCAAAAAGAATTTCTTTACTATTGATAAAAAAGGGGGAATTGATAACCGATGAATTTAAATAAAGATTATATCTTAACATACCATTAGCATCAAAAGAAAAAATCGCACTATCTTTTTCACTGGCTAAATAAATATTTCCTTCTTCATCAATAATTGGTGAATTATTACCACCGCCATAACCTTTTGTCCAGAGAAGTTCACCAGTATTACTAAAAGCAAAAATACTATCTTCACTCTGCAAATAAATCTCATTAAATCTTCCTAAGCCAGGTGAGGCATAAAAACTGTTATATAGATCTCTTTCCCAACGAAGATTTCCTTCTTTTGTTAAAGAAAGAAATTTACCATCTTCAGTAACAAAATAAATATATTTATAATCGTCCATTAAGGGTGAAGAAACCACCCTTTCTTCTTCTAAAAGAGAAAAATGCCATTTCTCCTCACCGTTAAACTTAATCGCGTGTAAATCACCAAATTCACAAACTACATAAATCACACTATCTTGCTCATCAATAATTGGCGTTGAATAAAAGGCTGCTGTCTCTCCATCCTTTTCGCAGACAAAACTCCAAAAGATTTCGCCAATTTCCAAAGGAGCAATAGCAATTTTACCTATTTTTATCCACTCGCTCTCTTTCCCTTTAACATCTTTTATTTTGACATTAATATCAAATTGACCCGGATTTTGATAAGTATGAGTATCGGTATACACTGATTCACTAAGAATATAAGGAGACCATCCTGATTGGTTATTATCTCCGAAATCCAATTTAAAACTTATTTCCTTTCCCTCTGGGTCTTTGGCTTTTATTTTAAAATAAACTACCGCATTTACTTTACCGGTTGATGGAAAATTTGCTTCTATTAATTCGGGTGGTTGATTTTTTTTACAAAAGAAACCTCCTAACAAAATTATCAAAAGAACAATTTTTAATATCAATTTTTTCATAGTTTAGAATTATAATAAAAATTTTTTAAAAGTCAAGAAAGATTAGTAAATGTGTTAACTGACCAGAGGTTAAACAAATTGAATATTTAAGGGAAATTTTTCTTCTATCTTTTTCTTAAAATATTTTAAAAGCTCCTCTTTTTCATATAACAGCCATTCTTGCCATTCTTTATCATATTTTTTTAGCACCTCTTTAAAATTTTTATAAGTTGCTTTTTCTTTAAGATTATTAATAATCTCCTCTCTTATTTTCTTATCTTTAATTAAATTAATAAAATTTTTTACAATAAAAAAAGTCTCATTCCCGCTAAAAGTCTTAATTTTATAAAAACGCTTAGGAAAACTTTTTTGTAATCCTTCAAAATCTTCTTTAGTAATTTCAAAAACAGGAATTATTTCACCATTTTCCAAATCTAAAAAATAATCAATTTCCGGCAATCTTTTCTGTAAAACAAAAAGTAAATCTCTTTTATTAATTTTAATCTCTTTTTTATTCATTATTAATAATTATAATTAATAACCTTCTTGTTGACAATAAGAAAATTTTTTTTAAAATAATAAATATGCCAGGGTAGCTCAGAGGTAGAGCTCCGGACTGAAAATCCGGGAGTCCGCGGTTCGATTCCGCGCCCTGGCATATAATAAATTAGGAGTAAAAATGGCAAAGAAAAAGAGTGTTTCAGTATTAAAAAGAATAAGACAAAACCGAAAAAGATATTTAAGAAATAAAGCAAGAAAAGAAAGATTAAAAAGTGCTATCAAAGAACTTAAAAAAATAACTAATAAAGAAGAAGCGTTAAAATTATTTCCCAAGGTACAATCAATTATTGATAAAGCAGCTAAGGTAGGTATTATTCATAAAAACAAGGCTGCACGAATAAAAAGCAAGCTTGCCGAACATATTACCTCTCTCTCCTAAATTTTATTAATGAAAATCCTTCATATTGCTACTGCTTTTGCTCGTAATGAAAAAGATATTATTACTCCCTGGCTTACCGAAACATTAAAAAGATTAAACGAAGAAAATATTCGTTGCGAAGTTTTTACTTCCAGTTATCTTGGTCTAAAAAATCACCAAATTTTTAATATTCCTGTTTATCGGTTCCGATATTTTTTTAAAAAATATGAGAGATTAACTCATGAAGAGAATGTGCCCGATAGATTAAAAAAAGGGTTCTTTTATAAATTTCTTTTAATCTTTTATCTTTTTTTTGGCATTTTAAATTTAGCAATTTTATTGAGAAAGAAAAATTATGATATCATTCATATTCACTGGCCTCTTCCCCATTTCTTCTTTGCCTATCTTTCCCGATTTTTTGCTTCAAAAATGCCAAAATTGATAAGCAGTTTTTATGGCGTGGAATTCAAATTCCTAAAATCAACATTAATTAAAAGTTTAATAAAATTTATTATTAAAAAGAGCGATAAGATTACCGCTATTTCTAACTATACGAGTAATGAAATAAGAAAATACTATGATCGGGAAATTAAGATTATTCCTTTCAGCACTGCTGTAAAAGTTTTGGCAGAAGAAGCAGAAGAAAAAGAAAAGAAAAAATCTGATAAGAAAACTATCTTATTTGTTGGTCGGTTAGTTAAAAGAAAAGGAGTTAATTATTTAATTTTAGCATTAAAAGAGGTATTAAAAGAAATAGAAGCAAAACTTATTATTATTGGCGATGGAAGCGAAAGAAGAAATTTAGAAAACTTAACAAAAGAATTAGAACTCGCTAATTATGTTGAATTTAAAGGTTTTGTAAGCGATAGAGAATTGGCTTATTATTATAAAAATTGTGATTTATTTGTTTTACCAGCAATAATTGATGAAAGAGGCGATACAGAAGGACTTGGTGTTGTACTATTAGAAGCGATGGTGTATAAAAAACCAGTTATTGCTTCGGCGGTTGGCGGGATTTTAGATATTGTAAAAGATTATAAAAATGGAATATTGGTTCCTGAAAAAGAACCTCAAATATTAAAAGAAAAGATATTAGAAATACTAAGAAACGAAGAATTAGCTCAAAAATTAGGAGAAAATGGTTATAGATTTGTAAAAGAAAATTTCTCTTGGGAAAGGATTATTAACGATTTGAAAGACCTTTACAAAGAAACTTTAAAAAGATAACTATACTATCTCCTACACAGTCCCCTATTTTAATTAAAGAAATACCCTCCTCTTCTGTGAAACAGTAATAAAAGACATTAATTAATGGTTTAATTAACTACTCCTAAAACCTCCTTTTAAATTTCTCAATAATTTAATCTTCTTTTTCTTCTAAATTAAGAAATAATAATTTAACAACCTTCTTTTTATACAATAAGTCTCTTTTAATACCATAATTCTCCTCTATATATATAACGAAAAAGATACCCTTTTGGTTACCAGAAATTTTAAAATTGACAAATTATAAATTTTAAATAAAATAAGGAATGAGAATTTTACATTTAATATACGATGATTTAAAGAATCCTTGGTGTGGCGGTGGCGGAGCAATAAGAACTTATGAAATTTATAATAGATTTCCTAAAAATATTTTTATTACTATTATTACCGGTGCTTATCCTCATTGTAAAAAAATAGAAAAAAAGGATAACATAAAATATATAAGAATTGGTTTTCCCCTTAATTATTTTCTATCTCGCTTAACCTATTCCTTTTTTGCTCCTTATTATATTAAAAAAATTCCTCATGATATCTTAGTTGAAGATTTTTCCAGTCATTCGCCAATTTTTACTTTCTTATATACTAAAAAACCAGTAATTGGTCTTTTCCAAAACATTTTTTATAAATACGAAATAAAAAATAAAAAATTTTTAAAAAAAATCCAGGGTTTATTTTCTTATATTTTTGAACATATTGCAATTAAGAATTTTAAATATATTATTGCTGTATCTGAAGTAATTAAAAAGGAAATCTTTCAAATAAATAAAAAAGCAAATATTATCTTAATCCCTTATGGCATCGAAGAAGTTCTTTTTAATTCTTTTTCTAAAGGAGAAAATTATATTCTTTTTATTGGTAGATATGATATTGAACAAAAGGGAATTGATACCCTTATCTATGCTTATAAAAACCTTGCTTCAGAATTAAAAAATGATTTACCTGATTTATATATTGTTGGTAAAGGGAAAGATGAAAAAAGAATAGAAAAGTTAATTATTTCTTTAAATTTGGAAGATAAAGTTAAATTATTACCAGCAGTTTATGGCGAAAAAAAGAAAGGAGTTATTGAAAGTTCTTTATTTGTCTGTATGCCTTCTCGTTTTGAGTCTTTTGGTATGGTTGCTTGTGAAGTCCAGGCTTGTGGTAAACCAATAATTGTATCCAATATTGAGCCACTAAATTCTTTAGTAATTAATAATCAAACAGGTATCTTGGTTGAAAAAGATAATATAAATCAATTAAGTGAGGCAATGTTAAAATTAATTAAAGATAAAAATCTAAGAAAATCTTTAGGAGAAAAAGGGAAAAAATGGGCAAAACAATTTGATTGGAATATTTTGACTAAAAAGCAATTAGAATATTATCTTCTTATATTATCTATTACCAAGGATAAATATAGGAACGGCCAATAACTGAAACTGAATTATCGCGTAAATTAGAAACATAAACAAAATCGCCCGAAGGATGGACACAGATTCCACCGATGGGATAGTCACCAACTGGAATTATAGAAACAATACTATTATCATTTGTTCTTATCACTGATATATTATTGTCGTTTCCATTTGCTACATAAAGATATCTACCATTAGGTAATAAAGTAAGAGCATCGCAAGGACCTCTTCCTACAGGAATATTACCAATTACTTGATTATCGCTTACTCTAATAATCACAACTTTATTATCATATTCACAAGCCACATAAACATAATCACCATTTGGAGAAATAGTGACACCTTGCGGACCATCACCGACAGGGATAGTTGTTGTTACTTGATTATTTTGTAAATCAACTACAAAAACACAGTCATTTAAAAAGTCAGCAACATAAGCAAATCTTCCATTTGGCGAAATTGTTATCCAATCTAATTGACCATTGCTTAATGGAATTGTATTTATCACTTGATTAGAACTCACTTCAATCACCGAAATATCATTGCTATGGTGATTAGTAACATAAATATATTCGCCATCGGGCGAAATAACTATCCCTTCTGGACCATCGCCAACTTCAATTCTACCAACAACTCGGTTATCAGAAATTCGAATAATATACACATCATCACTACGATGATTAGTAACATATACATACTCTCCATTAGGTAAAACAGCTATTCCATCCGGACCGTCACCAACAGGAATTGTTTTAATTACTTGGTTATCAAAAAATCTAATTACTGATACAGTATTTCCATAAAAATTTGCTACATATAAATATTGTCCATTTGGTAAAATTCCAATTCCTTGGGGACCACGACCTACCGAAATTGTGGTAATTATTTGATTAGGAAAAGGACTCCTTCTCCCACAATTAATAAAGAATAATAAAATAATTACCACAAATAAACTTAATTTCTTTTTCATAATACCCTCCTTTTAAATTCAAAAAATATTAAGTCAAATTCTTTAAAAAATCAATGTTTAATTATTCTTCTTCAATTATTAAAAATTGATTTGCCTTTATATTTTTTAAACTTTTTTCTTTACTGCCAAGAAAACAATAATTTAAATTTATCTTGTTTTTCTTTCCTAAACCAAAATGTAAAATCATTGAGGATTGGGATGTTGTTCCTTTGCCACAATTAACTTCTCTTAATAGAATTTTTTTATCAATCTTTATTTTTACCCGAGCACCAATTCCATTTTTATTAGATTTCTTTCCAATCATTTTTATTTTTAAATAATTATTACCATTTTCAGTA
>JBDRVN010000004.1:0-49593 GCA_039801885.1 Caldifarciminota bacterium | reverse complement strand
TTTTTAAAGTAATAATATATTATGGATTTAAGAGATTATTTTGATTTAAAAAAAACAAGGTTAGATGACATTCGAGATTATGGCGGAGAAGTAATTATTCTTTTTTTAAAAGAGGGAGTTTCAACTATTGAGGCAGTAGAGGCTTTAGGTTGGGAGATAGCGAAATTCTTACAAAATGAGACAGGTAAAGGTTATTCTCCTTCTAAGGAGCCAGGTATGGGTGTTGAATGGATTGTTCGGGAACCAGGACACGAAACCTATGGATTAAAAATTGTCGGTGAAATAAATCGGGTGATCGTTAAGAGAGTAGCGATATTAGAAGACGAAACATTTATGAATAGATACGTCCGTTATCTCCGCCGATTAGCAGAAAAAGAAGATTAGATAAAAAGAAGAATAATTTCAACTAAAAAAACAAAAAAAGCAAAAAATAGAAAAAAGTAAGTTGTTTCATATTCTAATTTTATTTCTCCTTTTATTATTTTTAAATTATTTTTTTCTTTTAAATTTAATTTTTTTAAATTACCCTCCTCTTTCTTTGTATTTACTGAAATTTTTTTGTCTTCAAATTGGTATATCCCTGGCTCCTTTGTTTCCGAAAATTTTATCTTTCGTATTCCTTTTTCTAAATAGGTTTCTTTGAGAAAGTTCCCAAAGGGAGTCGTAATTTTTACTTGAGGCAAATCAAAATTTAATACTATTGTTTCGCCAATAAAGAAGTTATTTTTCTTTTTTATTCCATAATATTCAATTGTTTTGAAAATTAAGGGAAGAAATAAAATTTTTGTTGGCATATCAGTAAAGTTATCTGAAAAATTACTGGTAAAAACTAATAAATTATTTATAGTATCTTCCAAAAGAAAAGGAAAATTATTATTAAAAGATGATAATGTTTTTAGATTTTTCTCTTTTAAATTCACCACCCGATAAAATTTTGGTTCTTTTATAACTTTTTCTTTAAAGCCTTGAAAAATAAAATGGTTTTCTTCCCATTTATCAATGGTTAAAAACCCTTTTCCTTCCCAGGCTTCTAAGGTTTCAAAAATTTCATCAAATTTATTTTCTTTTAAAGTCTCTCCTAAAATCAAAACAACTTTTCCTTCCTTCTTTAAATAATTTGATAATTGCCATTTTAGAAATTGGTCAATTTTTGTGGGATTAACCAAAAAAAGTAAAGAATAGGAAGAAAAAGAGATTTTTTTTATTTCTCTTAAAGGCAAATAATCTACCTGATAATCTTCAACAATTGAGAACAATTTTTTAAGATAAATAATGTCTTCTTCCTTTTCGTAAATAATTAAAATTGGAGATTTTTTTTCTTTTTCATAAATAAAATAATAAGTATTATCTCCCTTCAAATTTTCCTCACCAATTTCAATTTTACCGATCACAACATTTTTTTCTACTCTCTTAGGAATTTCAAAATTGAACTCTTTCATTCCAGGAGGAAGGATTAAAAAATTTTTAAAATTAAAATCCTCTCCATAAAAAGTAATCGGAATTTCTAATTCTTTTTGAGAATAATTAATCAATTTTATTTGCAAATTAATCTTTTCTTCTCTTTCCGGCAAAAAACGAAGACTAACAATTCCGCAGTTCTCAAAATTTTCTTTTCCTAAATCAATAATTTTTAATAGAAAATTACTTTGGAAATCCTTTAAAAAAGAATAGGAATATTCTTGCAAATCAGTAATCAAATAAATTTCACCATCAAAGTTTTTAAATTCTTCCAATATCTTTTGGGCGTAGGAAATATCGTAAGAAATTTTTAAATTTTTAATCAGAGTATCGGAGATATTAATAACCCTTTCGTTTTCTATAATTTTTCTCTTACTGGTTAATAAAATTGTGACCCTTGAATCTTTATTTAGATTTCTAACAATTTCTTTTAAAATTTCTTTTCCTTTTTCAAAGTTATTTTCGTATTCCATACTATAAGAATCGTCAAGAATGATAACGACTGATTTTGCTTTCTGTGGTAAAATTTTTAGAATAGGTGATTTTTTTTTAATAAAATAAGGCCGGCTCAAACTTAAAATTAAAAAGGCAATGAAGAGCGTTCGCAGAATAAGAAATAAAATGTCTCTTAATCGGTAAAAATTAAATCTTTCTTTTTTTAAATCAATTAAGAAAAATAAAGAAGAAAAATCAACTCTCTTTAAACGAAAGCGAAAAATGAAATGTAAGATTAAAGGTAAAGAAACTAATGGTAAAAGATAAAGAAAATTTGGGGCAAAAAAATTCATTTGATTCTTAACCGTTTTTCTAAATAATTAAAAAAGGCATAATCAAAAGGCATATTAGTAAAAATAAGATTATAATCAATATAATGGGCAATACATTCTTTTTTATAATAAAAAAATAAATTTCTTAAACTATTTTGATATTCTTTTTTTATCCCTCTTGGGTCCAGGGTTATTTCTCTTTTTGTTTCTAAATCTCTAAAAATTATTGGTTCATTATAATCCAAGTTTATTTCATTCGGGTCGAGGATATGAAAAACTAAAACTTCATTTTTCTTATGTCGTAAAATTTTTAATGCCTTTAATACATTATCTTTGTTGTCAAAGAGGTCAGAAAAAATAATTATTAATCCCCGTTTTTTAATTTTTTTTCCAATTTCTGTTAAACTTTTGAGAATATCTGTCTCGCCTTCCGGTTTTACTTTTTCAATCGTTTCCAATATTTTGGATAAATGGAATTTAGAAAATTGGGGTGGAAGATATTGATAATCATTTTTATTAAAAATTGCTATTCCTACACTATCGTGTTGTTTGAATAACAGATAGGCAAAACAAGCAACTAAAAAAGAAGCATACTCAAATTTACTAATCTTTTTACTTTTATAAACCATTGAACAAGAATTATCTAAAAGTAAATAAGCACGCAGATTAGTTTCTTCTTCATATTCTCTAATCCAAAATTTATCAGTTTTGGCAAATATCTTCCAGTCAATTCTTTTAAGTTCGTCTCCGGGCAAATAAGGGCGATAATCAGTAAATTCTATTGCCTGCCCTTTATAGGGACTTTTGTGAAGACCGGAAAGAAAGCCTTCAACTACCAATTTAGCTTTTAAATCCAATCTTTTTATTTTGTGAATTATTTCCGGCAAAAGATATTTCATTTTATTAGATAAGCTAATGTTTCAACTAAATTATCGATATCTTCCTTCGTATTATAAAAATGGGGTGATATTCTTAAATAATCTTCTCTTAAAGAAATTTTAAATCCTTTTTCTAAAATCTTTTGATAAAGAATTCCGCTTTCTTTATCTTTTCTTTTACAAGCAACAATACCACTTCCTTTATTTCTTTCTAAAATATCAAAATTTAAATCTTTTAATTGCTCAATTAGATAATTAGTTAAAAATAAAAGATAATTTTGAATATTTTTAATCCCAATTCGGTTTAAAAATCCTATATTTTCTTTTAAACCAACAATCCCTAAATAATTTTTTGTTCCCTCTTCTAATTTATCAGCACTTTTTTTCAATCTTTTTTTGGTGAATATTTTATTAAACTCCTTCCATTCGTATCCGAGCCAACCAACAAAATTTATTTTTAGATTTGTTAAAACCTCTTTTTTAATATATAGCACTCCAATTCCTTGTGGTAGAAAAATCCATTTACCGCCGCCAAAAACAAGAAAATCAATATCTATCTCTTTTAAATCAATTTCTAATGCTCCAATTCCTTGAATTCCATCAATCAATAAAAAACAATCATAATTTTTACAAAATTCGCTTATTTCTTTTAAAGGAATTTGATAACCAGAAAGAAAATGTATCCAATCCAAAGCAATTAATCTCGTTTTCCTATTAAATACTTTTTTAATTTGTTTTAAAATATCACCTTTTAAAATTGAAACATATTTCTTTTCAACTTTATTAAAATTTTGATAGGGCAAAAAATTCGCTGGAAAATTGTCTTTTGCAACAATTATATTATCATTTTTATTAAACTTAATAAGACTTAGAACCGTTAAAATTCCTTCGCTTGTATTTCTTTTAAAACATATTTCTTCTTTATTAGCATTTAAAAAATTAGCAACAATTTCTCTTGTTTCTTCTGATAGTGTCTCACATTCTTCCCACTCAATATTTCCTTCATAAACATACTTATCAAGCCACTCCTCTATCGCCTTTTTGGTTCGTAGAGGCATTGGACCACAAGCAGCATTATTAAGATAAATGTATTTTTCTAAAATTGGAAATTCCTTACGATAAAAAAAAGAATTTAACATAATAAATTTTAACTAAATAAATATTAAAAAACAAGAAAATCTTTAAACTATTTATGAAAAGTAGTATTCCATGGTGGTATATAATACCAAAGAAGATCACTTTCCCCAATTTCTGCTTCACGTTTATTTATTACTTGACAAGCAGTAATTTTAGATATGTAAACTTTTTGAAATTTGGCAAAATTCTCGTATGTCTGTTTAATTCTTCTTTGTAGATTCCGGGAGCTGCCAATATATAATACATAATTATCTTTATTAAGAAATACATAAATTCCACACACATTCTTAATATCATCAATTCCATAATCGTCTTTGTTTATTCTTCTAAATTTCCATTCTTTAATTATTCGCCATTGACGAATTCTCGCTTTCTCAAAACCTTCCCATTCGGTTGCATAAGCTCCTTTCCAAGCATAAGAAGTAGGTATTGATGGAATCCATCGCCTGGCCATTTTTTCCTCCTTTTTAATATTTTTACAATATTATACAATTTAAAAAATAAATGTCAAATTTGGTATAGTAACAAATTCTTGAAAATTCTATTTATTTATTTACAATTTATATAATTGGGGGATCGTCTAACTGGCAGGACATCTGACTCTGGATCAGATGGTCGGGGTTCGAATCCCTGTCCCCCAGTTAAAATCTTTTTAGTATTTCTTTCAGTTCATTTGTCTTTTCTTTTTCTTTTATTTTTTCTAAAAAATAGATATTAGCATTTATCATTTTTTTGTAGTAATCAATAATTAAATTTTCCCGTTCGTCTAAAATCTTTTTGGGCTTTCGGTAATATAAATTTTTAAAATCATAATATTGATATTCCAAAGTGTCTTTAATTTGGAAAGTTAAAAAATAAGGAATAATTTTTTTATTTATGAGAAAAATTTTTAAATCGGGGTCATTTAAATTTAAATAAACAAGGTAGGCATTATCTTTTTTATTTTCGACAAAACTTACAAGTAAATTTATATAAGCATTTTGAATTCCTAAAGGGTCTTTTAATTTGTTATATTCAAACTGATAAAGATACTTTTCATAATCTTTTAACTCTTTTTCTACATTACTTATTAAATCTGGATAAACTTTTCTTAAATAATCTAAATAAAAAGTCCTTCTCAGAAGTTCTTTATCAATAATAACTAAATCTTTACGAAAATCTTTTAAATAACGAAAATATAAAGAGGGTGAATAAAAATCCCACCAGTCAGTTATTACCAAGGAATTTTTTGGTAAAGATTTTAAAATATTATAAGTAAAGTCGTAGGCTAAATAGAAATCTTTTTTATTATTTTTTTTATAATTGGAAATTATTAGTATTAAAAAGGTTATAAAAAAAATCAATAATCTTATAATTTTTTGAGAAAAAATTTTAATATGGGAAAATCCATAAGAAGAGAAGATAATCAAGGAAATAAAAGCAGGTAAATAATAAGGTTGAATATCAGGAATGCTATAATTTATTGAATTTAAAATACCAATAATTATTGTAATAATTAAAATTATACCCAATTCCCGATTCTTTTGAAAAAGAAGATAAATTCCAATGATTGCGAAAAGAAAATAAATATAAATCATTTCTTTAATTAGGAAACTTATTTCGTTAACAAAATTTTTTATAACTTCATTAATAGGCAAAGAAAAAGACCAAACCCGATATTGTCTACCACTAATATGCCAGAAAAGTCGTAAAAAATCTTTGGGATTTCCCCAATTAAATATTGGGTCTGAATTTGCTCTGATTAGCAAATAAAAATAAAGAGAAAAACCAATAAGAAAGAAAATAATAAATAAGAAAAATTCTCTCTTTCTTTTTAAAAGAAAATAAATTATCATTGGCAAAACTATTGAAAGTAACATTAAATGATGAGTCAAAGATATTCCCAGAACATAAGCAGTAAAAAGAAAAATATTTTTCTCTTCTTTTTTTAAAAATAGATATATTAATAATACCAGAAAAAAAGCAGTTAGAGAATAAACTTCTATTTCGTTAACTATTGGCCAAAAAAGATTATTGAAAGAAAAAAGGGTAATATAAATTAAAGAAACAATTTTATCTTGGGTAATTTCTTTAATTAAAAAATATAAAAGGATTATTGTGGAAAAACCAAGCAAAAAAGAAAAGAGATTTCCTTTGAAAGCCGGTTCTAAAAAAAGTAAAAAAGAAAATACTTTGCCAAGCAAAGTAAATAATGGATAACCGGTAGGATGTAAAATATTTAAATAGTTAATGCCAAAAATCATTTCTCCGGAATCAATTAAACCAACGGTCGGTGAAAGAGTAGAAAATAAAATAAGAAAAATAATTAGGAAATAAAGATAAATCAATTATTGAATAAAGAAATCTTCTTTTTTACCAAAATTATATACAATTGCTTTTTCTTCGGTCTTTTTAACAAGACTGCTTAAAACTTTTCCCGGTCCAATCTCGTAAAAAGTCTGGCAACCGTAATTAATTGCTGCCTCTACGCTTTTTTTCCACAAAACTGGCGAAATAATTTGTATTTCTAAATTTTTTTTAATCGTACTAACATCATTAGAAATTTCACCAGTGGCATTCATTATTATTGGTATTTGGGGAACATTAAAATTAAATTGATAAAGGTATTCTTTGAATTCTAAATAAGCCGGTTCCATTAATGGTGAATGAAAGGCACCAGAAACCGGAAGCATAACAACTTTTAATTTTTCTTTTGTTAATATCTCATAGGCTTCCTTTACCGCAGAAATCTCGCCAGCAATTACTATTTGGAAAGGACTATTAAAATTTGCCGGAACACAAATACCTGAAACCTTTTTACAAACTTCTTTTATTTTCTCTTCCGACAAACCAATAACCGCCGCCATTGTTCCCGCTCTTTCTTTCCCTGCTTTTTCCATTAGTTCTCCCCTTTTTTTAACTAATTTTAATACTGTTGGAAAATCAAAAACACCGCTGGCATATAGAGCAGTATATTCGCCTAAACTATGACCCATTACCAAATCAAATTTTTCATTTTTAAAAGTTTTAAATAGTTCTAAACAGACAATTGAATGGAGAAGAACTGCTGGTTGGGTAATAGAAGTTCTTTTTAAATCTTCTTCACTGCCTTCAAAGGATATTCTTTTAATATCAAAACCCAAAATTTCACAAGCTTCATCATAAATTTTTTTTGCTATCGGGAAATTTTCATATAAGTCTTTTCCCATTCCTACATATTGAGAACCTTGCCCAGGAAAAACAGCACAAATTTTTGTCTCCATATTACATTGTCCCAAAAGGTTTTGGTGGAAATGTTAATAATAAAATTATAAAAGCAAGTATTGTTAAAAGTATATCCTTCTTTGTTAAGGAAGTAATCTCATCTTGGACTGGCGGATGTTTTAGACTAATTAAAGAAACAATAATTACCCAAAATAACCAACCAAGCCAATATCTACTTAAATAGATAAGAATTCCTAAAACAACAATTATAAATAATTTAAAACGACCAAAGACAGCATAGGCAATATGGCCACCATCTAATTGTCCTAAGGGAATAAGGTTTAAAGCCGTTACAAAAAATCCTAACCAACCAGCAAAAGCCATTGGATGTAAAAGAATATCAAATCCCTGAGGAATATCTTTAAAAACAATTTTTGTTAATGCCGAAAAGATAATTGAATTTCCTAAAGATAGACCGTATCTTATCTCTTCTAATCTTATTATCTTAGAAAGTTTTAGTCCAAAATATGTTATCGGTAAAGCAACCAAAAAACCAGTTAAAGGTCCAGCAATGCCCACTCTAATTAAAGATTTCTTAGAAGGAATGATTGAACGCATTTTAATAAAGGCTCCCATTGTGCCAATTAATGGATGAGGAACGGGTAAAAAATAAGGCAAACTTACCGAAACATTTTCTTTTCTTGCCATAAAATAATGTCCCAATTCATGAGAACCTAAAATTGCTAAAAGAGAAAAAGAAAATGGAATTCCTAAAAAAATATCACTAATTCTTAAAAAAGGATTACCACCTTGATGAAAAGAACCGACCAATAAAGTAGTTAAAAGGGTTAAAAGAAACAAAAATAAATTTATCCAATAATTCTCTTTCTTTTCTTCTTTATAAATTTTTTCTACCAAAGTTAATATATGAAAATTTTTCTTTTTGGAAAAGAAAGGAATATAACCGTAAGACTCTAACATAATCTTTAAATTTTTTAAATTAATCTCCCAGGGTTCTCTTAATTTGCCAATAAAAGTTCGTTCGCTAACCTGATGAATTTCAAAATAATTGTTTATCAAAAATAATAAATTTTCTTTAGAATAATCAAAAGCCATTTTTAAAAATTTTTGCCAATTCTTTTTTTACTTCTTCGATTGTGATCTCTTTTTTTAACTCCTCTTTTATGGATGTCATTTTTAAATCTTTTATCCCGCAGGGATTTATTAACTGAAAATAACTTAAATCATTATTTACATTCAAAGCAAATCCGTGGAAAGTAATATTTTTATCAATTGCCATTCCAATGGAACAAATTTTTTTATCCTTTACAAAAACTCCAATAAGTTTTTCTTTCTTTTCGGCATTAATATTAAAAGATTTTAAAAGTTGGATAATCAAATCTTCAATTTTATCAATAAAAATTTTCATATCCCAAAAACCATTTTTTAAGTAAAAAATAAAATAACCAACTAATTGACCATAATTATGAATTGTTATATCTCCTCCCCTTTCAATTTGATAAAATTCTATATTTAACTCTTTTAATTTTTCTTTAGAAATCAAAAGGTTTTCTATTTTGCCATTTCGACCAAGTGTGATAACTGGCGGATGTTCTACTAAAATTAATAAATCATCTATCTCATTATTTTTTCTTTTCTCAATATAAAATTTTTGTAATTGATAGGTTTCTTTAAAATTTTTTTTATCTAAATCAATAATTTCCATAGGTTTAATTATAAAGATTTTTCTTGAAATTTTCAAATTTTTAAATATTATAAAACATAAGTTATAACTTTTAAGATGAGAAAAAAAGAGCCAATAATTGAAATCAACGGTAAAAGATATTTAAGAATACCGATAAAAACTGGATTAATTAAAAAAGGAGATGATTTAATTCAAATAATTAAAGAAAACACTAAAGGAATTTTACAAAAAAACGATATAATTACGATAAGTGAAAGCGCGGTTTCTTGTAGCCAGGGAAGGGCAATACCAATAAAGGAAATAAAAGTTTCTTTATTGGCAAAATTTCTTTGGCGATTTGTTAGAAAAGTTCCTTACGGAACTGGTTTAAGAAATCCTTATAGTATGGAATGCGCTATCAGAGAATGTGGAAAAATAAGAATATTGATAGCAGCCATTATTGGGGGGATTACTAAATTTTGGGGTAGAAGAGGCGATTTCTATCGGATTGCCGGTAAACAGGCAGCAATGATTGATGCTCCTTATACATCAGGAATAAAAGAATATTACGAATGTGTAATAATGGGTCCCCAAAACCCCGAAGAAGTTGTTAAGAAAATAAATGCTTCTTTATCTTTACCAGTCGCTATTGTAGATGTTAATGATATTGGCGGCAGTTGGGTTATTGCTTCTTCTAATAATGTAGATAAAAAATTAATAGAACAAATATTAAAAGATAATCCGGCTGGTCAAAGTAACGAAATGACACCAATTGTTATCATAAGGGAATTAAAATAAATGAAATCTATATTATATCCTATATAGCTCCTTTTTATAATAAATTTAAAATAATATTAGACTCAAATAAACCTATTAAGGTTTATTAAAATTTTGATACTGGCAAATTTAGAAATATGTTATAATTTATGAGGGAGTAAATTTAATCTTTCTTTTCTTTTCCTTTTACTAAATAGAGATAGACTAACCAGAAAATTATTGAGAATAATAAAAATCCTAAAACCAGATAGAGGAATCCTAAAAATCCAAAACCTAACCTTCTAATAAATGATTGGGTAAAGATCTGTTGGGAGATTAAAAAAATCACCAGACCTCCAAAAGAAGTTCACCACCAACTTTTTCTTTTCTTGCCTCTCGGTCAGTAAGAATACCTTTGGGAGTAGAAAGGATAGCAATTCCTAACCCACCTTTTACTTTGGGAATATCTTTCACACCTACATAAACTCTTCGACTTGGTTTAGAAATTCTTTTCAAGCCATAAATTACTGGTTTACCGTCTTCGGTATATTTTAAAATGATATTAATCTCTTTTTTTATACCTTCACCAATAACCTGAAAATTATTAATATAACCTTCTTCTAAAAGAACTCGACTAATTTCTAATTTCATTTTAGAATAAGGAATCTTTACTTCTTTGTGACGAACCATTAAGGCATTTCTTATTCTTGTTAGCATATCACTAATTGGATCAGTAATCATTTTTCCTCCTAATTTACCAACTTGCTTTTCTTACTCCAGGGATTTCGCCTTTCAAAGCCAGCTCGCGAAAGCAGATACGACAAAGTCCAAATTTTCTTAGATAGCCACGAGAACGAAAACATCTTTGACACCGAAATTTTATTCTTGTTTTATATTTTGGTTCTCTTTTAATTTTTTCAATTTGACATTTTCTTGCCATTTTACTCCCTTCTAAATACCATTCCAAATTCTTCTAATAACGCTTTTGCTTCGTCATCTTTCTTTGCGGTAGTAACAAAAGTGATATCCATTCCAAAAACTTTTTTCACTTTACTTGCGTCAATTTCTGGAAAGATTACTTGTTCATCAATTCCTAAATTATAATTTCCACGGGTATCGAAAGAAGAAGGATTAAAACCACGGAAATCTCTAATTCTTGGCGCGGCAAAATTAAGGAAACGGTCCAAAAATTCGTACATCCGATAACCCCGCAATGTCACTTTACAGGCAATCGGCATTCCCTTTCTTAATTTGAAGGCAGAAACTGATCTTCTTGCCCTTACAATCATTGGTCTTTGACCGGTTATTAAACTTAAATCTTCACTAATAACATCTAAAATTTTTGGGTCAGAAATCGCTTCACCAGCAGCAATATTTATCACAATCTTTTCTAATTTAGGAACCTCCATTGGATTTTTATAACCAAATTTTTTCATTAAATTGGGAACAATCCGTTTTCGGTATTCTTCTAATAATCTTGGAGTATATTTAGTTTTTTCAGTCGATGATTTCATTGCACTTTTTACAAATTCTTACTCTCCGGTTTTCAACCTTTTCTTTTTTTACTTTTGTTCTTTGTCCGCACTTAGGACAGATTAAAGCCAATTTACCAACTGGTAAAGGTAAAGGAATATCAATAATTCCTCCGGGCTGTTCTACTCCGCGAGGTTTTTGATGTTTCTTATGTAAATTCACTCCTTCAACAATTGCGCGGACTAAATTTTTATCTCTTTCATAAAGCATCTTAATAACCTTGCCTCTTTTTCCTTTATCTTCACCAGAGATCACTTCAACAATATCATTTTTCTTAAGATAGGTTTTAAGTCTCATACTACCTCAGCAGCTAAAGAAATTATTTTGGTAAACATTTTATCTCTTAATTCCCGTGCTACCGGTCCGAATACTCTTGTTCCTTTTGGTTCTCCTTTCTCATCAATCAAAACACAGGCATTATCATCAAAACGGATATAAGAACCATCCGGTCGACGATATTCTTTTTTCGTTCGCACAATTACCGCTCTTGCTTTATCACCCTTTTTAATTGGTGCCTGGGGTATGGCATCTTTAATTGTTACCATAACAATATCGCCAATATATCCGTATTTTCTTTTAGACCCACCCAAAATTTTTATTACCATTGCTTCTTTAGCACCAGTATTATCGGCAACCACTAATCTTGTAAAATCTTGAATCATATTTTCTTTACTACCCGCCAGCGTTTTAATTTTGATAAAGGTCTTGTCTCCATTAATAAAACCTTATCACCTACTTGACATTCATTATTTGGATCGTGGGCGTATAATTTAGTCTTTTTTCTAATATATTTTTTATATTTTGGGTGCAAAACCAGTCTTGTTATCTCGCAAACCACTGTTTTATCCATTTTATTGCTTTTTACTACCGCAATCACTTTTTTTCTATGCCCGCGCATTTTTTCTTCCCCACAATAAAACTTTTTCTTTATTATAACCTCTTTCCCTTAAAATTGTTAAGACTCGGGCAATCTCTTTTTTTATTGTCCTTAATCTTAAAGGGTTTGGTAATGTTTCTGTTATTTTTCTAATTCTTAATTTAAAATACTCATCACTTAATTCAAAATATTTCCGCAAAAGCTCTTCGTCAGAAAGTTCGCGTAGTTCAAATGGTTTCATAAACAATCTCTTCCCTTTTTAATATTCTTGTTTTACAAGGTAACTTGGCACTTGCTAAACTAAAAGCCCTTTTCGCTTCTTCTTCTGTTATTCCTTCTATTTCAAAAATTATCCGACCGGGTTTTACTACCGCTACCCAAAAAGCAACATCTCCCTTCCCTTTTCCCATTCTTGTTTCGGCTGGTTTTTTAGTTACTGGTTTATCAGGAAATATTCTTACCCATAACTTACCAGTTTTTTTAAGGAATTTAGTTATTGCCACTCTTGCTGCTTCTAATTGAGCAGCAGTAATCCATGCCGGTTCTAATACTTGTAAACCATATTCACCAAAATCTAATTTATTAGCACTTGTTGCTTTTCCTTTTCTTCTTCCTCGGTGATGTTTCCGATATTTTATTCTTTTAGGCATTAACATAATTTCCTCCTATGCAGTTTCTACATCTCCTTTATAAATCCATACCTTTACACCAATTGTTCCGTATACCGTAAAAGCGGTATCTATTCCATAATCAACATCTGCTCTAATTGTTTGTAAAGGGACTCTTCCTTCTTGAAGCCATTCCGAACGAGCAATTTCTGCGCCACCAATTCTTCCCGAAACTCTTATTTTTATCCCTTTGGCGCCAAATCTCATTGCTTGGCTAATATGTCTTTTCATCGCCCGACGATGGGCAACCCGTTTTTCTAATTCTCGTGCCAATTGAAATGCTACAATTTTAGCATC
Source organism: Caldifarciminota bacterium (assembly GCA_039801885.1). Lineage (GTDB taxonomy): Bacteria > Hydrothermota > Tepidihabitantia > Tepidihabitantales > DTDR01 > DTDR01. The sequence goes on along the minus strand of JBDRVN010000004.1, from coordinate 36,355 downwards.
TAATTCAGGGGTTCTAATACCTTCCAGATCAATATCAACATCAACCTTCCGGTTAATTAATTTTAAAATATCTTCTCTTAATTTATCCTTACCTTTTCCACCTCGGCCACTAATAAAAGGTGGTCGGGCAGTATATATAAAAATGTTAATTCTTTCCGGAAATCTTAAAATCTCAATATCCGAAATTAAAGCATCGGCATGATTTTCTCTAATAAAATCTTTTATTTTTAAATCCTCTAAAAGGTATTGCCGATAATTTTTTTCATCAAACCAATGGGACTTCCAACTTTTAGTAATTCCTAAACGAAAACCATAAGGATGTGTTTTTTGTCCCATTATTCCTCCTTTTCTTCTTTTGATGCCACTGTAATATAAATATGAGATGTTCTTCTTCTAATCATCATTGCTCTTCCCATTGGTCCTGCCTGCCATCTTTTTAACATTGGACCAGGAGTAACTCTTGCTTCTTTTACATACAAATCTTCTTCTTTTAATTTTGCCTTTCCTGATTTATAGATGGCATTGGCAATCGCTGATTTTAAGGTTTTTAAAATTGGCACTTTATGTCTTGGTTTTGGTAAGAAATAAAGAATATTTAAAGCCTCTTTAGCATTTTTACCTCGTATCAATTCTAATATCCGATTAGCTTTTTTTACCGAAATCCTTTGATAACGACTGATTGCTTTTGCTTCCATAAATTATTCTTTCTCCTTTTCTTTGCCTTTCTCTTTTCTTTGACCAGCATGGGCTCTAAATGTTCTGGTAGGCGCAAACTCTCCCAAACGATGACCAACCATTCTTTCAGTAATATATACTGGAATAAATTTTATTCCATTATGAACAGCGATCGTATGACCAACAAATTCCGGAGGTATTACGCAAGCACGGGCATAAGTCTTTATCACCCTTTTTATTCCTTTTTCATTCATTTCTGTTATTCTTTTATATAATTTTTGATCAATATAAGGTCCTTTTTTAGAGCTTCTTCCCATAATTATTTTCTTTTCTGAATAATAAATTTATCAGAAGCCTTTTCTTTCTTTCTTGTTTTTTTACCTTTTGCTAATATACCGGTTTCGGAAGTAGGATGCCTTCCGCCGTGAGATCGTCCTTCGCCACCGCCCATTGGATGGTCAATTGGGTTCATTGCCACTGCTCTTGTTCTTGGTCTTCTTCCCATATGTCTTTTTCTACCTGCCTTACCAATAATCATATCTTTATGTTCTGGTTTAGAAACCTTTCCAATAGTTGCCATACAATCTAAATAAAACTTTCTTATCTCTCCGGATGGTAATTTAACAATAGCGTATTCTTCTTCTTTTGCTAAAATTTGACAGGAAGTTCCAGCAGCCCGAGCAATATAAGATGGATAATTGGGATAAAGTTGTAAATTATGAATTTCTACACCAACCGGAATAAGTCTTAAAGGCATAGCATTCCCAATCTTTATTGGTATCTCTTTATCTTTTGTTGAGATAATAGTATCACCAATTTGTAAACCATCAGGAGCAATAATATACCGATATTCACCATCTTTATAGCAAACTAAAGCAATCCAAGCAGTCCGATTTGGGTCATATTCAATAGAAACTACTTTTGCTGGTATATCATATTTATCTCTTTTAAAATCAATAATCCGGTAATATTTCTTTTCACCACCGCCACGATATTTGGCAGTAATCCTACCTAAATTGTTTCTTCCGGCTTTACTCTTTTTAATTACCAATAAAGGTTTATAAGGTTCCCTTTTAGAAACTCCTTCTAATTTAACAACCGTATAAAATCTTCTTGCTGGTGTAACTGGACGATACTTTTTAATTGCCATAATTATCTCTCCAAGCCTTCAATTCTTTCACCTTCTTTTAAAGTAACAATTGCTTTTTTCCAGGAAGATGTTCTTCCTTCAAAAATTCCCATCCTCTTTGGTTTACCACGCACATTAAGTGTCCTCACCTTTTCTACCTTTACTTTAAATAATTCTTCTACTGCTTTTTTAATATCAATCTTATTAGCATCTTTTGCTACTTCAAAAATATATTGATTATATTCTCTTAATCTTAAAGCCTTTTCGCTTAAAATTGGTCTAATTATTATTTTTCTTGGGTCAAACATAATTCTTTCAAACTTTCTAACCCACTTTCGGTAAAAATAATTTTATCATTCACTAAAACTTCATAAGCATTCAAACTATTTGCCGGCATCAATGTCAAATTAGGAATATTACGAGAAGATAATTTAATATTTTTCTCCATATTTTTCACTACCAATAAAACTTTTTTGTCGTTCATTTTTAAATTCTTCAAAATATTATACATCAACTTTGTCTTCGGTTCGTTTAAATTAAAATCTTCTAAAAATAATATTTCTTTATCTTGATAACGAGCAGAAAGGGCAGAAAGTAAAGCAATCCTTTTTTTCTTTCTTGGTAAAGAATAGTAATAGTCTCTTGGTTTCGGACCAAAAACAACTCCGCCTTTTCGCCAAATTGGCGAACGGATAGAACCGTGTCTTGCCCGACCGGTATGTTTCTGCGCCCAAGGTTTTCTTCCACCACCTCTTACTTCTCCCCTTGTCTTTGTTGAAGCAGTTCCTTGCCTTTGATTATTTAAATAATTAGTGACCGCCTCCCAAATTAATGCTTTATTTATTTCGCAAGCAAATATATCTTCTGGGATTTCAATCTCACCTTTTAACCCACCATTAATTGATAGTAGTTCGGCTTTCATAATTTTTTAATAGCACTTTTTGCTTTTTTAACTATTACTAAACTATTAGAATAGCCTGGAATAGCACCGGAGATATAAGCCAAATGATTTTCTTCATCAATTTTTATAATCTTTAAATTTTTGATAGTTACCTTTTCACAACCATAATGTCCTGGTAAAGTTCTTCCTTTCCAAGGTCTTCCCGGACTGGTTCCACTTCCCAAAGAACCTATTCGACGATGGGATTGGGAGCCGTGAGAAGCTGGTCCGCCTTTCCATCCCCATCTTTTCATACCACCAGCAAAACCTCTGCCTTTTGTCCAGCCAGTTACATCTACTAAATCGCCTTCTTTAAAAACATCTTTAATTTTTAATTCTTTTCCTAATTCAAACCCATCAGGATTATCCACTTTAAATTCCTTTAGATATCTTAAAACCGGTAAATTTGCTTTTTTAAAATGACCAGCAATTGGTTTGTTTCCCTTTTTCTTCTTCTCAAACCCTAATTGGATAGCACAATAATTATCTTTCTCTTTCACTTTCTTTTGCACGACATAACAAGGACCAAGTCTCACAATCGTGCACGGAATTACTTTTCCCTTCTCATCAAATAGTTGAGTCATTTTTAATTTCTTACCTAATAATCCCATCATATTAAGTTATTTTAATCTCCACATCAACACCAGCTGGCACTTCTAAACGAATTAAGGCATTAATCATATCCGGTGTCGCATTATCAATCTCAATCAATCTTTTATGAATCCGTAATTCAAACTGTTCCCTTGATTTTTTATCAATAAAAGTCGAACGTAAAACAGTAAAAAGCGAACGTTTCGTTGGCAAAGGTATTGGTCCGGAAACTTTACCACCCAATTGTTTAATAACATCAACAATTTGCTTTGTTGATTGATCCAATATCCGATAATCATAACTCTTCAACTTAATTCTTACCTTTTCTCCCTTTAACTCTTCAAATTCCTTCATAATTTATAAAAAGTTTAGTTAATAATTTTAATAAAAATTTTTGAAAAGTCAAGAAGAGCTTTCTTCATATTCACAAGCATATTTTTCATTCTCCCACACTCTAATTTTAACAATTGGATATCTTTCTTTTACTTTATAAAATAGATACTTTGCGACATTCTCACAAGTTGGCACAAAGTCAAATATTTCATTTAAAAATTTATGCTCCGGTAGAATACTTCTCAAATAATTTTCCACTTCCCGAAAATCAAATTGATAACCCTTTTTTTCAATATCTTCTTCTTTGATAAAAACTTCTACCAAATAATTATGACCATGAATTTCTTCGTCATTAAATAAATCTTTTAATCTGTGAGCGGCACTAAAATAAGAACGGATAATAATATAAAAACCCATAATAATTTTAATCTAAAAAACTAAATTAAAAACCGGATTGAAAAGTTATATAAACAATCCGATTTAAATGGCAATTATTATTTTCGTGATTTTTAATAATCTCTCTTAAAGCAAAAAGAAAACGAACCTGCTCACTAAAATTCCAAGCAATTCCTGTATTTAAAAAGCCATATTTTTTAATATCTCTTATTTTATCATAAAAAGAAGAAGAATATTCTAATATCAAATTAAAATCACTTGGTAATAATTGGCTTATTGATAAAAAGAAATTAACTTTATCCCGATAATTAACTCCACCGGAAATATTGGTGTTTGTAAAATCAATTGTTTTGCCTAATAAAAGATAAAACGTCTTTTCGGGAACGGCATAACCGTTTTTAGCAGAATCATAACTACCAAATCCTTGGGTATCAAAACCAAGAATTATATCGGGAAAAACAAAACTCTCTTCGCCAACAATTTTTAAACGGATTTGGAATTCTGGTCCTCTTTTTTGGGGAAAGGTTGGCTTACCACTACCTAAAATACTATCACCCGAATAAGAGACACCCATATTTAACCTATCAAAAAGTCCAATCCCAAAATTTGCCATTATCCCATTATTTCCTTGTAGTCTAAATCCAATTAAATATTCACCATGGCTTAAAAAACTTGGTGAAGGGTTATCGATAAGATAGGTTTGATTAAAAATTATTAAAGATAAAATAAATATCATAGATAAATATTAACAAAAAAATAAATAATGTCAAATTGATTGACAAATAGGTTAATTTTTATAAAATTAACTTGATGGGTAATTTAATAGTTTTTATTATTAATCTAATACCTACAGGTATTTCTATATTTTTCCTTATCGTCCTTTTGATAGTCTTAGGAAATTACCTATCTTATAAGAAAAAAAATAGAAAAAAGTACCTACTGGACTATTGTTGTAGGTATAATAGGTATGATAGTAAGTATAATAATGTTTATACTATCTTTTTGGAGGATAGAAATTGGGAAATTTTTTTCAAATTGGATATATAGCATTATTTTAATAATATTAATGGCATTTTTATTTTTTATTATTATGGATTTAAAAAAGAGAGCATCCATTATGGAAAAGGAATTTATTGCTTCAAAATTAAAAAGATTGGGATTAATAAAAATAGAAAAATATCTTAAAAGGGGTGACGAAAAATATAATGAGCCTCATTTCTTTCGTTGGCAAGGTCCTTTATGGATTGATTTTGAGAAAGGTTATATTGTTGAAAGAGAAGAGGTTTGTGAAATTATAAAAAATTTAGAAAATAGGCAGGTATTCATTATTGGTGGCTTTAAAAGAAATAGGTTATCAGAAAATTGATGAATTATTAAATATCTTAGAACCGGAATTGCTTGCAGAAAAGATTAAAAAAGCAAAGGAAAGAGGAGAAAATATTGAGTATTTTCTTTTTCTTCTCCAAGAATTAAATTATCCTTATTTTGATAAATTAAAGGAGTTAATTAAATAAATTTTTTGTCGCATCTTTTATAATCCCTTTTATTCCGTCTAATATCTCTTTCTTTAAGCCTTCTTTTATTGCCTTTTCATCTGTCTCCTTTATCTTCTCTAATCTGTTTTTCTTTAATAAATAATATCTATTTTGTTTATAAATTCGTATGTCCTTAAAATATTTGGTTAGTGCTGAATGACTATTTTCTTTTCCAACTGCCAATTACCTTTTCTATTCTGCTGAAAGATGAAATAGATTCCTGAAGTTAATTGTCGTATATCGTTTGGACCAGGTAAAAGTTCTTTAACTTTTTGGCCAGTGATATTAATTAGAAAACAAGAAGTATTCTCCTTGACGTTTGATATCCTTGGTAAAAATAGAACACCACCGACAATGGTGGCGGATAAGTGTGGATAATTAAACATTGGTTCGGAAGACTTAGCAATCGCTACCTGATTACCTCTCAGATTTCTTTTGTAGTAGATTTCGCCGTATTCATTATCTCGGAAATCAGTCCAGACAACATGGATACCGGAATCAAGTAATGCCGCAGATGGGAAAACCGAGTAAAACTGGTCATTAGTAAGTCGGGTCTCTGGTCCCCAACTTATTCCATAGTTGGTGGACATTTTATGATAGATGTCAGATGTGCCAAGTAACGCTTCCCAGACTACATGAATATTCGGACCATCAGCACAGATTGTCGGATTGTAAGAGCCACTTGAGTCTTCGGTAAGTCGCATTTCGGGCATATCCCAAGTTCTTCCGTTATTTGAGGAATGGCGATAGTACAATTCAAAAGGAGTGTGACGAGTGTCAAACCATACAATATGCACGTATGAATCTGAAACACATAAACTGGGATTATAAGAACCAGTTGTTAGATCACCAGATATGCGTATGGGTATGCTATCCCATGTTGCGCCTCGGTCAGTAGAACGGAGATAATATATTTCAAAACTGTGATCACGCCAGTCTCGCCAAGCAAGATGCACAAACTGACCCGAAGCGGCAATTGAGGGATACCAAGATTCCTGCATATCAAATGTCAACCGACGGCGGTCAGTCCAGGTTACGCCATTGTCGGTTGAGCGAATGTAATAGATTTCTCTACCTACTGAATCACTAGCCCAAGCAACATGAACTATACTTCCCTCGGCAGCAACCGCAGGATTACGAGAGTTCCAGTTATTGGCATTGATACATTGTTCTGGTAACCAAGTTATGCCATTATCTGTTGACTTTCGATACATAATTGCTCCGGGATAACCCCAACGGTGGTCCTCCCAGACAAGATGGAGCGTTTCACCAACTACTGCGAGGTTAGGATCTGCTTTCAATCCACTGGCATCGGTCAGATTGGTATCGGGAGACCAAGTCGTTCCTCGATCGGTTGAACGTTTATAATAGATTTGACTAACTCCTGTTCGACAATCCACCCACACTACATGTAAAGTTCCATTGGATCCAGCAGCAATGTTACGGACATTATTAAAACTTGTGGTCGAAGAACTATCATTCCATGTTAGTCGTACATCCGGCTCCCATTGAGCAAAAGCCACTGAAAATAAAGATACTAAAATTAATAATAAAATTACCGATTCTAAAATTTTCTTCATTTTTTATTTTAACCAATAAATATTTTCTTGTCAATCAAAAGATTTATTTATCTCTTTCCTTTATAATCTCTTTTATTTTCTCTAATATCTCTTTTTCTAAACCTTCTTTTATTGCCTTTTCATCTATTTCTTTTATCTTCTCTAATCTGTTTTTCTTTAATAGTTTGTGATATTTCTTTGCCTTGTTTAGATAATAAAAATGTAAAGGCAAGGGCACCCCTTTTTCACATAAATATTTTTTTATCAAATATTCTAATCTTATCCACTTACTCCAATATTTTAAATAGCCTTCAGCCATTCTTTTCATCTTTTTATCAGTTATTGGTTTTACTTGATTTATTCTTTTTAATGCCCTTTTGTAAGCCTCGTAAGTAATTTTTGCTATTTTTGCTAAAAGAAGTTTATCTAAATTTTCTTCTTCTGCCTTTTTATTTATCTCTTGAAAATAATTTTCATCTTTTCCATCTAAAAGACCATAAAATACCTTTTCACTAAACTTGATATATTTTCTAACTATTGAAGGTTCGTAACCAAAAGGAAGCAAATAATTTTTTATCTTCCATTCTAACTCTTCGGGGTAATTAATAAAAGGTTTTTTCTGAAACTTTAATCCTAAACTATAACGAATCTCTTTTCTTACCAATCCCATCCCATTCACTATTTTCGCTTTCTCTTTCATTTTTAATAAGTTTTCTATTTCATATCCTTGGATTTTGCTGAAAAATTCTCCATAATGAATATTTATTGTCTTTAAATAATTTAAAATTAAAAATATGGAAGGGTTTTTAATCTTGCCCTTTTCTAATCTTGATAAATCACTTACACTTTTTCTACAATATTTGGCAATCTCTTTTAAACTATATCCCCTTTCTTTCCTCATTTCTTTTAATAACTTTCCTATAAATTTTCTTAACATCACCTTATTATAACCATTAAAGATTTTATTTCAAGTTGCATAGCATGCAAAAATTTTTAAGGTAGAAATTTCTTATAAGTCTTTATATTTCAAATAGTTATTTTAGATTCAACAAAAAGATAGGGAACGTCTCCCCCTATCGTATTTTACTCGTCTTAATAACTCTCTTATTGCTTCCTTTAATAAGCCTCTTGTTATTCGTTTACATAAGGGTATTATCATTAATTCTAATAAGGGTATTATCGTTAATTTTAATAAAGGTATTGTTATTCATTCTAATAATATTATTATCGTTTCTCTTAGAAAGTGTATTACTGATAAACCCTGTGGATATCCTAATTGGTATAAAAATTTTAGATAATATTATAACCTAATAATAGGTTTTTCTTAATTTTTTATAATAATTTTTTCTGTTAATTTTAATTTATCACTAATTATTGATATAAAATAGATACCAGAAGGTAATTTTTTACCTTTTTTATCCGTTCCGTTCCAAAGGATAAAATTGGTATCTTTTTTATTTTTGTCAAGTAAGATAGCAACCAAATCACCTTTAATACTATAAATTTTTATTTTAATTATCTCTCTTTCGGGTAAGCAGATAAGAAATTTTGAACCAAAGGGAGTAAAAAAGTTTTTGGTTTTTATTTTTGGAGGTAATTTATCTTCTTTATTGATTGCCGAAGGAGGAAGCGGAAATGTGTCGTTCCAAAATGGGTTATAGCGGTTTTCGGCAAAGATATACCAAGAAGTGGCACCAATATCTAATCTTGGAAAGTAATACCAAGGTCCCCAAAATCGATTAATTCCCGTATAAGAACTTTCTGGATGACAGGCAACAATTCCTTTATTATTACCGTAAGGAGATAATCGCTGCCAGATTCTTAATTGATTAAGAAAGGTATCAGTTTTTTCATATTGACCAATAAATTGATAGGCACAAATCATTTGACCTGTTCCTTCCCACCATATTCCATCTCCCCTTTCGCTAAAACAAAATCCTTTATATCCTAATGTTTCTCGGCGACAGTTGTTCTCGGCAGAAACGAGAGCCTGTCGGTAGCGATTACTATCACAGGTAGCAATTAACCCCCAGGTTTGGGCATCTAAAACTAAAAGGGTATCTATTGTTCCATCTTCTTTTGTGCCGCACCAAAAATAACCAGAAATAGAATCCCACATTGCTTTTACAAAATTTAATGCCCTTTCTCCTCTTATTTGCCAAATTGGGTTCTGAGTAAGCCTAAATAACCAAGTAAAGGCAACATATAGGTCAAGATTATGTTCGGTTGATTTCCATCTTAATTTTTTAAGGCTTTCCGGTGGTTGCTCAAAACCTTCAAAACCGCCGGTATAACCAGGAATACCTGTGGAATCATAACAACTATCAGCAATCCAATTTCCCAAACGGATAGCATTTGATAGATATCGCCTTTCCTGCGTAATTGAATCATAAATAAGCCAAGATAATATTAACCAAGCCATTTCGCCGGTATAGGTCCCAACTTGATATTTATCCTCACACCATAAAGATAAAGAATCATCCCACCATCCCGGAAGTAAAGCCTTTCCAGTATGATGGTCTTTAATATCGCCTGTTCGGTAAGCATTTCTTAAGCGGCCATCTTGATAAAATCGGTCATAATTTTGAGCAAAAACAAAGGCATCGCCAATAATTCTTGCCCGACGAATGTCGTCAGGATTTCTTCTTTTCATAAAGGCAAGCATTGCTAAGACATTCGGATAAGTATATGCTTGGTTTAATGCCCATTTTTGGTCGTGACGATAAAATAAGGGTAAATAAGTGTGGATAAGCCTTAATGAATCAAGTCTCGCCAAATCAAATTTTATATCATCAAGATAGAAAGTGCAACCAGAAGGGTTATTTGTTCTTTCCGCCACAAAGCAGAAACCTCTTTTTAAATTTCTTAAATTACCACCACGCAAATCTATGTAATATTTTTGCCAAGTATCGGAAAGAATAACGGTTATTGAACGGTAAATAGAATCATAAGGTCCGCCAACTTCAAACCTAATAACTTCTCCGCCATTTTCACCTTTTGCCCAAAAAGAGCAGGTTTCAGCACCGGTCAAATCATAACCAAGAGAATCATACCAACCAACACCTGCCCATTCTGCTTGCTGAGCAAAATAAATTGCTTTTATACAGGTAATTCCCGAATACATTCCTAATGTACAAGTCTGGGTTAAAGAAATTGCTTCGCTATTCATTATTTCAGTTGGTAGATAATGATTTCCGCCAGCATCCATATCAGTATAGACATCAAAAGTTTTATGATATTTATCCATCTCTTCTTTAAGATGAAAATAAGCACTATCCGTATTAAATATTGGATATCCCTTTATTACTAAAGAAAAAAATAAAATTATCAAAAAGAGTTTCATTTTTTTAATTATAGAGAATCAACTTTAATTTGTCAATATGATAAAAATTTCTTAGGCGCTACCCGGTCTTTCTAAGGGAAAATAATTTTTACAAAGGGGGCATTCTTCTTTCGCAAAAATTGGCACCTCTTTTTTGTAAAGGGCAAAATATTTGAAATCTTTTATCTTTTTTGTGCTTCTATCAATTAAAACAGCAATACCAGTAATTTTACAACCAAAAGGTTTTAAGGCATTGATTGTTTCCCTTATTGAATTACCAGTAGTTAAAACATCGTCAACAATTAAAACTCTATCTGTTTTCTTAATAACAAACCCTCTTTTTATTACTCTTTTTTCACTCTCTTTTTCAGCAATTATTAATCTTTTGTTTAATTGCCGGGCAAGTTCATAGGCAATAATTGCGCCCCCGGTTGTTGGTCCACAAACAATATCAATCTTTTTCCTTCTAAAATTTTTTTTAATTAAAGAGCAAAATTTGGTTAGTAAACTTGGATGCTCAATAATCCGAAATTTTTCAAAATAATATTGGGAATGATAACCAGAAGATAATAAAAAATGTCCTTCTTTTAATACCTGATATTTTAACAAAAGTTTTTCAATTTCCTCTGGTTTCATATACTTTTTTTATCTCTTCTTTAATTTTTAATATTAATCCAATTGGGTCTTCGGCTTTTAATACTGGTCTGCCAATTACAATATAATCAGCACCGACTTCGGCAGCTTCTTTTGGTGTCATTGTTCTTTCTTGGTCATCTTTTGGTATTTCTATTTCCGGTAATCTAATTCCCGGTGAAACAACTAAAAAATCTTTGCCACACTCTTCTTTAATCCTTTTTATATCTCTCGGCGAAGCAACCACACCATCTAAATTTGCTCTTTTGGCAATTAAAGCCAGTCTAATTACCATATCTTGAAAATTTTCTTCTTTTATATTTAAAGTTTCTAATAAACTATTTTCTTTAAAACTTGTTAATAAAGTAACACCAATAATCTTTGGTCTTTCTTTTATCATCTTTTTCTCACAATAGTTAAAAACAAAATCGGTTGCTCTTTTTAACATCTCATAACCGCCAAGGATATGTAAATTGAACATATCTACCTGCCATTTTAGACAACTTTCACAAGCCTTTTCCACAATTGATGGAATATCAAAAAATTTTAGATCTAAAAAAATTTTCTCATTATATCCTTTTATCATTTTTAATACAGTAGGACCAACCCGAGTAAAAAGATATAAACCGACTTTAAACATATCCGGCCAACCTTTTAAACGGTCGACAATCTTTCTTGCTTTTTGCATTGAATCAACATCTAAAGCAACAATTATTTTGGTCATATTTCAACCTCCATTCTTTTTATTATCTCCTTAATATTCTTTATTCCCTTTACTTTTCCCCATCTTTTTAAATCTTCAATGATTCCTGCTACCATAAAGGGATTTGCCAAATTCAAAGTTCCAATCTCAACAAGCATTGCTCCACAAAATAAATATTCCAAAACATCTTTATAATCTCTAATTCCACCACAGCCAATTATTGGTATTTTAATAACTTTTCTAATTTTTGCAATAAGATAAAGGGAATAGTATTTTAAAAAAGAACCAGAAATTCCGCCACTAACTCCTCCTAAAAAAGGTTTTTGTCCTTCAATATCAATAACTAAACCAGGAATAGTATTGGTAATTGTTATAAAATCCGCACCTCCTTTTTCAGCGGCTTTGGCAATTTCTATAGGATTACAGAATACTGTTGGTATTTTAGCAATTATCGGTTTTTTAGTTATTTTTTTTACTTCCTTACAAATATTTTCAACTACTATTAGATTTTGTCCTAAACTAATCCCTCCTTCTTTTACATTTGGACAGGAAAGATTTATTTCATAAGCAGAAATTGTATTATCTTCAAGGATTTTTATTACATTTATTATCTCTTCTATGGAAGTTCCGCCAACACTGACAATAAGATTAGTATCTAAATTTTTTAGATTGGGTAAGATTTTATTTTTGAAATATGCTGCTCCGGGATTTTCTAAACCAATAGAATTGATAATACCACCTTCAAATTCATAAATCCTTGGCGGTGGATTACCAATAATCGGATTAAAAGTAATTGTTTTGGTAATAATTCCACCGGTTAAATTTATTATCTCTTTAAATTTTAATCCAAATCCATAAGTACCGCTGGCTAATAGTATTGGATTCTGGAAATTTATATTCTTAATTCTTTGGGCTAAATTCATAATAAGATTTCATTCAATAATAGACAAGGACCATCTTCACATAAATGAAGATAGGTGCCGTCATTTTTTGGTATCGCACAAACAGAACATAACCCAACACCGCAACCCATTCGTTCTTCTAAGAAACCATAGATTTTTATTTTCTCTTTTAACATTAATTTTATTTTTCTTAACATTTCAATTGGACCAGCACAATAGGCAATCTTAAATTCTTTTTCTTTTGTTATTTGAGAAATCTCATCAGTCACTTTCCCTTTTTTTCCATAACTGCCATCTTCTGTATAGAAAATTAGTCTATTTAAATTTAATTTCTCAAATTTTTCTTTTAATATCAATTCTTCACTATTTTTAGCACCGAAGATAGCAAATAAATTTTTTTTATTCTCTAAAAGAATTTTAGAGAGAAAATAAAGGGGAGCAATTCCTAAACCACCGCCCAAAATGAGAATATCTTTTTCTTCTGGTATTTCAATCGGTTTTCCCAAAGGTCCTAAAATATCTAATTCATCATCTTTATTTAATTTGCTTAATAAAAAAGTCCCTTTGCCAACAATCCGAAAGATAAAAAGTATATCATTGTTTTCTATATCAGCAATAGAAAAAGGTCGGCGTAAAATCAAATTTTTATCCTCATTAATTTTAATATGGATAAATTGACCTATTTTGCTGTTTTTAGCAATATTTTCTGTTGCTAAACAAAAGCCAATAATTTTAGCAGAGAAATTTATCTTCTCTTTAATTTTTACTTTCTCCCAAAAGATTTTATTCATAATTTCAGAATTTCTTTTGCCTTTTTGGCATATTCACTCTCCGGTGCTTCCTTAATAATTTCTTGAAAAAGTTTTTCCCCCTTCTCTTTATCAATTTCGGTATAATAAAAATAAGCCGAAGCAAACTTTGCCTTTAAGGCATATTTACTATTAGGATAATTCTTATAAATTTTTTCATATTCCTTTAAAGCAGAAGAATAATCGTTTAAAGAGAGAAAATAGACTTCGGCTAATTTAAAATGATAAAAGGCAGGTTCTAAGGTATCTTCTTTTGTTTGGTTTAATAATTCATTTATTAAACTCTTTTTCCAACTTATTATTGAACCCAATTCCGAATTAGGATTTTTCTGATAAGAAGAGTCATAATAAACCAAGGCACTATCAAACATCCCTTTTTCTTCCCAACGCTCGCCAATAAGGTAATAAGCCATTTGGGTTTCGCTACCTTTAACTTTGGTAAGATTAGAAAAGGCTTTTTGATCGTCTTTTAGCCATAAATAAATTTTACCAATATTTAAATAAATTAAATTATTTAAATCTGGATATTTATCTAAATATTTTTCTAATTTTTTAAGATAAATTTTTAAAGTATCTTGATTTTCGGTATCTAAACAGTCAATCATTTTTATTAAAATATTAATTTTCTCTTTTTCATCTTTTTCTATTTTGAATAGTTCATTATAAAAAATTTTTGTCTCGGATAGTTGTCCCATTTCTTTTTTTGCTTCAGCAATTTTTAATAACGCTTCTTTTCTTAACGGATGTCTCTTAAAATTATTAACAAAGTCAAGGATAGAGTCTAAAAATACTTGATAATCTTTTTGGAAATAATAACTTAAGGCAATCTGATATTTTGCCAAAGGCAAATATTTTTTAGAAAGAGAAGAAAGGGATCTTAAAATTTCTATTGCTTTAGGATATTCTTTTAATTCTAAATAAGTAAGAGCTTGGTAATAAAGGGCGTCCTCTTTCTTTTTATGATTGGGAAAATAGGATAAAAAAAGGTCAAATTGTTCAAGGGCTTTTTTATATTCTTTAAGATAATAATTACTAACGGCGATAATAAAAAGGGCATCTCCTTCCCATTTGGAATTAGGATATTTAACTAATAGTAAATTGCTTTTCTCCTTTGCCTTATTGAATTTTATCTGGGCTTCACTGATATTTTTTGTTTTCAGTCCTTCTTGAAAATATTTATTGGCATTATAGAAGAGATTAAAATAACTACAATTAATCAAAAAAACTGTTATTATAAATATTTTTTTTATCTTAACTTTCAAATTATTGTCTCAGGAAAGAAAAACTTTATTTCTCTTTCTACATTTTCTTCCGGATTAGCGGCGTGGACAACATTTTCCTGAATTGAAGTGCCAAAATCTCTACGAATAGTCCCTTCTTCTGCCTTTTTTGGGTCAGTAGCACCGACTAATTTACGAAGGCGAATCTGAGCATTTTCACCCGCTAAAAGAAGAGCAACAATTGGTCCGCTTACCATAAATTCACAAAGGGAAAGATAAAAATCTTTTCCTTGATGAATTTTGTAAAATTCCTTAGCTTCTTCCATAGGCAATTTTAGAAATTTTATGTTTAAAATATCAAAGCCATTTTCTTCTATCCGAGAAATTATTTTGCCAATCAATTTTCTTCTTACTCCGTCAGGTTTAATAATTAACAATGTCTTTTCTAACATCTTAACTTCCCCATCTTCTTATTCTTCTCTTCCAAAATTCTTCAAAAAGAATATTGAATTTAAAAGTAAAAAGTAGCTCTGATAAATTTTCTTTTTTATGATAGCCGATTAATAATTCCGGATAAAAGTTGCCGTAATTTTTAATAACTATTTCGGAAAGTAAACCCAAATGAATTCTTTTTACTTTATTTAAAGAAAAGCCAATATCTATTGTGTTTGTCCGATTTAAGAAAGAGAAATTAAAGGAAAGAGAAAAAGTATTTTTTAAAGGAAAAAGCAGACTATCCTTTTGGTGAAAGTAGCCAGAACTTAATTGAAGATTATTTTTTAGATAAAGAGTAAAGAAAATGTTAAAATCTGGTTTTAAGGAATATCTTTTTGTCCTCTTTCTTTCTTTTATCTCTTTTAAAAATCCGGTTTGAAAACCTAAGGAAAATTTTTCTAATTTTAAAATAAAACCCGATTTAAAATTTCGACCGGTATAGTCATAAGAAATTGTTTCACAAGCAAAAATGTTTTTATCTTTCTCTACGGCAAAGATTTCTAAATTATTTCCTAAATTTAAATTTCCTTCACCAAACAATAAAAGATTTCCAAAATTTTTAGTAAGAATAAGACCTAAATTATAAATTCCGCCTTGAGAACTTATGTGCCAAAAATATCCTTCTTTCTTAAAATTTGCTGGTTGATAATAAATATTATATTCTTGATTTAGATACTCATCTATTTTTAGACCAATTTGATAAGTTTTTAAAAAGGGAATAAAAAAATAGAATTCTTCCGGTTGGAAATTAAAAACTGCCCTTTTTTCTTTATTTACCATTCCTAAGCCAAAATAATTACTTAAGGAAAAAAATACTTTGGTTTTGGGAGCGAAAAATAGATTTTCTCTTTTAAATAAAAATTTGCCTTTCTCTTGACCCAAAAAAATTGGATTAAAAAATGATTGGCTTAAGAGATAAAAAATAAGCAAATTCATAATCTTTCTTTTGGTTTTAAAAAGTAAAAAATTTCGATTTTTGGTGCTTTTTCGTTTTGATTTTTAAGCAAAAGAAATCGGGGATAAGAAGCAAAAGGGTAAAGGGAAATAAATAATCCAAAATTAGAATCAGGTTTATCTCGCCAAAAATTAATTAAATTTTTAAGATCAATTTTTATTAGTGAATCCTTTCTTAAAAACAGGGTTCTTTTAAAAATTTCGTAAGAAGCATTTTCTTTATTTATTGAATAATCATTGGTAATTTTTAAAATAGCGATTTCGTTGGTATCTAAAGGGAAATAAGAACTATCAATTTCCGGATATAAAAATAAATCAGCAGTGATAATTGTTGCTTCTTTGGGCAGATCTTTTAAATCAAATTTTAAATAACTTAGAAAAGGATAACCGCTACCGATAACAAGATAATTTTCAGGAATTTCAAAAAGGGTATCAACAATATAAGCATTTGCTACCGGATAAAAAGTTGTGTCTTTTCCATTTTTCTTTAAATAAATTTTCGGCGGTTTCATTTCGGTGCGACTATAAAAAGAAATAAATTTTTCACCGATTTTTTGAGGAATTAAAATTAAACCATAGTTAGTTTGGAAGAGAGTATCAAAATATTGGGGATTTAATTCGATTATGGTTGAGTCTTCTTTGGTTTCACCTTCTCCTAATAAAAGCTCTCGATAATCGCCACCGTAATTAATCCAACGAACATTAGAATTAGCTAATTTCCAAGTTACCTCATTTTCGTTCCATTCCAAGATTAAAGGATAAACTTTAAACGCTATTGAAGAAAAATATTTAGAATAAAGAATGAGTTTGACCTTTTCACTATTTTTAAACGAAGTATCCAATAAAAAATTTAATAAAATTCGGCATTCATAAAAATCATTTTTTCCTAAGAATAACCCCTGACTGCCACCGCAAGGATAAAATTTACTAAGCTTCCCAAATTGTTCCGGATTAAGGTAAGCTAAACTATCTTGACCAACTCTTCCTCTTATCCCCTCTTTACCGACTTCATTAATATCGCAAGTAGTAAAAAAGGTTAAAAGAATAAAAAATAAAAAATCTTTAATTCTCATTTTTTATATTAAGATAAAATGGTAAATTATCTTTTAAAAATTGGACTAAATTACTTTGAGCAAAAAAAGCAGCGGTTTGGATAGCATTTTTAATTGCTTTTTCATTACTTCTACCGTGGGCAATGACTACTGTACCATTAATTCCTAATAAAATTCCGCCTCCTTGTTCTTCGTAATTTAGTTTCTCTATAAATTCTTCCAAAACTGGCTTAGAAAACCATCTTCTCATTCGGTATTTTGTTTCGGAAGAAAGATAATCTTTTAATGCCTGATTTAGTGTTTCGACAATTCCTTCGCCAAATTTCAAAATAATATTGCCAACAAATCCGTCACAAACGATGATATCAACAACTCCTTTAAATATTTCACAACCTTCAATATTACCAACAAAATTAAGAGGCGAGTTTTTTAATAAATTATAACTTTGTTGATATAATTCCGTTCCTTTATTTTCTTCTTTACCAATATTCAATAAACCGACCGTGGGATTTGCTTTTTTGAATAGCAATTCGTAGGTTAAAGATCCTAAAATAGCAAATTGCTGGAAATTAATTGGTTTGACAGTTGGGTTGGCGCCGGCATCAATTAAAAGAGAAAATCCGATTTTGGTGGGTAAGAGAATACCAATTGCTGGTCGGAGAATACCGGGTAAAACCCCTAAAAATTTTAAAGCAATTACTAATAATATTCCTGTGTCACCGGCACTCACTGCCGCCGAGGCTTTATTCTCCTTTATTAAAGAAATGGCATTAACAATTGAATTATTTACCTTTTTTTTCAAGAATTCCACCGGTGAATCAAATGGAAAATTACCGATTTCGCAATCTAAAAAATCAATCCGTTTAGAAAATTTTTCTTTTAATGAAGAAATAGGAAATAATTCCTTTTTTCCTATAAGAATAACACTTAATTCCGGATTTTCTTCTAACGCTTTTTCAACTCCTAAAATTTCTGGTTTGGGAGCCGAATCGCTTCCTAAACCATCAACCGCAATTTTTATCATTCTTTTTCTTTTTTACTTACTACGATCACTTCTTTTCCTTTATAAAAACCACAATGAGGACAAACAGTGTGTGGTAGTTTAAATTGGTGACAATGAGGACATTCTACCCATTGGGGGATTCTTAATTTCCAATGGGTTCTTCTTTTTCTTCCTCTTGATTTAGAATGTCTTCTTTTCGGAACCGGCATATTATCTCCTTTTTTAGAAAATTATTATAATCAGAAATCTAAAAATGTCAATTTGTCTAAATCAATAGAATCTTTGACAATCAGGGAATTTTTTTTATAATTATTTTTAAATGAGAATTAAAGAATTAGATATCTTCGGTTTCAAATCTTTTCCGGAGAAAACTCGTATCTTATTTTCTCAAGGGATAACGGCAATTTTAGGACCAAATGGTTGTGGAAAGACAAATATTTTCGATGCTTTCCGTTGGGTATTAGGAGAGCAAACTCTTTCCTTGCTACGTTGCAGTAAAATTGAAGAGTTAATTTTTGGCGGAACCAAAGAAGTTCCGCCATTAAATTATTGCGAGGTGAAATTAATTATTGAAAATGATGGAAACTGGCCCGAATATAGTAATGAGATTGAAATAAAAAGATGTTATTATCGTTCGGGAGAAAGTGAATATTTCATTAATCGCCAACCTTGCCGTTTGAAAGATATTGAAGATTTGTTTAGTAAAGTTGGCTCTTATGTCTATTCAATATTTGATATTACCCAGATGCGCAGGATTATTCAAGGAGAAGCTAAGGAGCTATTTTTTGAAGCAGCAAATTTAAAAGAATATTTTGAAAATCGAAGAGAAATAGAAAGGAAATTAATAAATTTAAATCAAGAATTAGAAAATTTGGAAGTAATTATTAGGGAAAAACAAAGAATTGTTCGCAACCTCCAAAGACAGGTGAAAGTATATAACGAATATCTTCAGTTAAAAGAAAAGGAGAAAGAGTACCAAAGGAAGTTACTTATTAAAGAAATTAAGAATTTAGAAGAGAAAAGAGAAAAATTAAAAAAAGAAATTTCGGAATATTCGGAAAAGATATCAGAAAAGGAAAAGGAAATAGCAATTTTGGTTGAGGAAATTAATAAAACTCAACACCAAATAGAAGAACTTAAAAATAAACAAGAAATGGTTTATCACACCTATCAGGGATTATTAAAGGAAATGAATTCTTTAGAAAGGGAAAAAATTATTTATGAAGAGAAAAATAATTTTTTGTTAAAAGAATTTGCCGAGAAGAAAAAACAAAAAGAAAGTTTAGCTTTTTCTCTTCAAAAATTAGCCGAAGAAACTAACTTATTGAAAGAAGATTTGGTTAAAATTAATTTAGAAAAAGAAACTTTAGAAACTAAAATTAAAGAACAGCAAAAAGAAATTAGCGAGAAGGAAATAATAATTACTGAGTTGGAAAAGGAAATCAAAAATCTTTGGGAAACTTTGAAAAACAATTTTGAAGAAAATAAAAAGGAAGAAAGCTTTTTAACTAAAATAAATCACGAAATAAATAAAATTGAAGAGGAGATAAAAGAAAAGAAAAGAAAAAAAGAGGAAATTGAAAAAGAACTTAGAGAAATAGAAGAAAAAATAACAAAAAAAGAGCAACTTATTGCTCAATTAAAAGAAAAATATCTTTCTTTTACTAAAAAAGAAAAAGAAGAAAAATTGAAATTGGTAAGAACTCAATTAGGTGAAGATTTTTTAGGAATGGTAAAAGATTTTTTAGAGGTTGAACCCGGCTACGAAAGTTTGGTCAATCAACTTTTAAAAAGATATTTAAACTTTTATGTAATAAGGAATTTATCTTTTTTATTTTCTAACAATTTTCATAATCTTCTTAACTATATTAACGATGGTTTTATTCTGTCTTCTTTTAATATTACTCACGAAAATCCAATAGACTTAGAAAAAAAAGAACCTTTGCCTTTGAAGAATATTATAAAATTTAAGGAAAATTGTCCACCTTTTATTAAGGGAAAAATTGCTGAGTGTTATTTAGTAAATAATTTAACTGAAGCCTATTATTTTTATTTAAAAAATCCCCAATTCACTTATATTACTAAAAAAGGTGAAATTATATCAAAGGAAGGAGTTGTTAATTTACAAAAAGTTAAAGATTGGGAAGTTCCCCCTCAGGAATTATTAAAAATTTATGCTGAAATTTATCATTTAAACAATTTATCAGAAATTTATAGTAAAAAGCAAGAAATTATTTTCCAAACAGAAAAGGAAGTAGAAGAAAGGATAGAGGAGTTAAATTCTTTTTTAAATAAGAGAAAAGAGCTTGAAGAGAAAATTGATAAACTGAAAGAGAAAGAAATTTTTCTACGCGAACAACTTAAAAATAAAGAAGAAAATTTAAGTAATCAACGACAGGAATTTAAATCAAAAAATGAAGAAATGCAAATTCTTATTAATAAACTTTTCAGATTAAAAGAAAATTATTATCAAAAAGAACAGAAAATATATGAAAAAGAAATTGAAGAAGAAAAAATTAAAAAGGAGTTAGCAACTATAACCGAAAAAATAGAAAGTGCTAACCAAGAATTTTTAGAAAGCGAAAAAGAGAAAAACAAATTATTTAAAAGAATTACCGAATTAAAAGAGGAAATCGCGATTATCGAAAAGCAGCTACCTGAAAAAATGATTAATATTTTCCTTGGTGAAATCCAAGAAAAAGACAAAAAAATCAACGAATACCAAAAAGAAATTCTGTTGATAAAAGATAAGATCGCTAATAACCAAATTGAGTTAGCCAGTCTTGAAAAGGAATTAGAAATAAATATGAATAATTTAGGAGAAGAATTTACAAAAGAATTTTCTTATCAAGAATTTAGTTGTTTAACTACTATTGACTATGAAAAAGAGATAGAAATTATTAGAAAAAAAATTATAGAGATAGGAAATGTCAATTATTTAGCTGCTGAAGATTATAATTATGAAAAGAATGAATTATTAAAACTTTTAGGACAAAAAAAAGATATCTTGCAAGGGATAAACAATCTGAAAAAATCAGTTGAAGAATTAGAAAAAAAAGCAAAAGAAATTTTTCATAATATTTTCCAAAATGTAAGAGAAGAATTTAAGAAAACTTTTGTAGAAATTTTTACCGAAGGTGAAGCGGATATTATACTTACTGAACCAGAAAATCCCTTTGAATCTCAAATTGTCATTACTGCTAAACCAAAAGGGAAAAATCCTAAACGATTAGAACATCTTTCTGATGGTGAGAAAGCATTATTGGCACTCTCTTTACTTTTTTCTTTTTATCGAATAAAAAAGACTCCCTTTTTATTTTTAGACGAAGTGGATGCTCCTTTAGATGATATAAATATCAAAAGATTTATTAAATTTCTAAAAGAACTCGCCCAAGAGACACAAATAATAATTATTACTCATAACCGATTAACTTTAGAAAATGCTGATGTTCTTTTAGGAGTAACTAATCCTCAACCAGGAGTTTCTAAGGTATTTACAATAAAAATTAATTAAAATAATGAATATCTTTGAAAAATTAAAAAGCACCTTAAAAAAAACGAAGGAAAAATTCAGAAAAATATTTTTATCCGATAATTTAGAAGAATTAGAAGAAGCATTATTATCTGCTGATATTGGAGCTAATTTAACTCAAAAATTGATTGAGAAGTGCAAAAAACTGGAAGGTAATAAGAAGGAATTTTTAAAAAAAGAATTAATTAATATTTTATCAATACCTTATAAGGAAAGGTTCTTTTCCTTTCCGAAAGTCATTTTAATAGTCGGTGTAAACGGAAGTGGTAAAACTACCACTGTTGGTAAACTTGCTTATTATTATAAAACTAACAATAATGATGTAATTATTGCTTCGGCTGATACTTATCGTGACGCCGCTACTGACCAATTAAAAATTTGGGCAGAAAAAATAAAGGCAGAAATTGTTCTTTCGCAAAAAGGACAAGACTCAGCAGCAGTGGTTTTTGATGCAATCCAATCGGCACAAAAAAGAAAAAAAGATATTGTTCTGATTGACACTGCCGGAAGATTACATACTCGTAAAGAATTAATAGAAGAACTTAAAAAAATTGTAAGAGTGACAAATAAAATAAAGAACAGTAAGCCAGAGGAGATATTTTTAACAATCGATGCCACGGTTGGTCAAAATGGTATTGAACAAGCAAAAATTTTTAAAGAAGAGGTTGATGTTACCGGTATTATTGTCACTAAACTGGATGGCACTGCTAAAGGGGGTATTTTAATTCCTATTGCTTATGAGCTTAAATTACCAATTTGTTATATTGGTTGTGGTGAAGACATTAATGATTTATTTCCTTTTTCGCCAGAAGATTTTGTAAGAGCAATTTTAGAAGATTAATTATTTGGAAATAAAATAGTAAATTTTTACAATTGTTAAAAAGGAGGAGAAGATGATTCTGGCTAGTGAAGTAAAAGAGGGGATGGTTTTAAAAATAGCAGGAGAATTCTATAAGGTTATAACCGGTGAATATAAAGCAGGAACAGCAAAATTTGGTAGTCTAGTTCACTTAAAATTAAAAAATCTTCAAACAGGTTCCTTTACTGAAAAAAGATTCAGTCCCGATGAAAAATTACAAAATATCCATCTTGATGTCTTTGAAATGGAATATATCTATAATGATGGTGAAAATTTCTATTTTATGCATCCAGAAACTTACGAACAATTTCCCTTATCTAAAAAAATCATCGGTGATTTTGCTATTTTCTTAAAAGAGGGATTTAAAATTAAAGTAGAATTTTATGAGGGAAAACCGATTGATTTTATTATGCCGAAAACCGTTGATCTAAGAGTGATAGAAACTGGTTCTGGAGTAAAAAGTGAAACTGATGCTGCTTACAAAACTGCTAAATTAGAAAATGGATTAGAAATCATGGTTCCGCAATTTATTAAAATAAATGATATCGTAAGAGTTAGTACCGAAACAAAAAGATATATTGAAAGAGTGAAATAAATTACTTAGTAGTATACAAAATTGTTAAAACAATTGGAAAAAGTGTAGAAAGAATCTGTAAATAATCTTCCCAAAATTTTATTGGTATTCGAGGAACATAAATAATATCTCCGGGGGCAAGTTCAAGATTTTTAATCTGACTAATTTTTTTACCTTTTCTTATTACATACACTTTTTTACCATCTGCATATTTGGTATATCCTCCGGCCATCGCAATATATTGAGGAACTGTTAAATTATTTTGAAATTTTATTGCCTGAGGATTAACTACTTCACCATTTACATAAATATTATCTTCAATTTCTGGTATATAAATTATGTCGCCATTTTTTAATTCTAAATTATAAGAAAGGTCGTTTTCTAATAACAATTTTCTTAAATTAAGGGAAATTTTAATTTTGGAAGCACCGGGAATTTTTCTTTCTATATAAGCATTATCCAAGTCAGCCCAGGGAGTAACTCCGCCAGCCCTTTTCAACACCTCTTTTATTCTCTCATTATTTCTTATTTCATATCTTCCTTCACTTATCCGTTCTCTTTCAACAGTGGTAACGGAAGTACGTAAACGATATTCTCCTCTTCCAAAAATTGCTCCTTTGATTTGAATACTGTTAGTCATTGGCGGAACATAAATTTTATCTCCCGATTGAACAAAAGGGTTAGCAGTGATATCTCCTTCGTTTTCAAATTTTTCAATATCCACTTCTAAAGTATCTTTCTCTCTTATTAGTTTTATATCTATTTTTGAACCATTAGGAGTAATCCCACCAGCTTTAGCAATTATTTGAGAAACTCTTTCTATTGGCATCGCGTAATAAGTCCCTGGATAATAAACTTCACCCATCACTAAAACAACTCCCGAACGAAGCCCAATAAGAGTAAGTTTTACAGAAATATCATTATAATATTTTAAAAATATTTTAGTTAAAGAGTCCTGGGCTTCTTTTATTGTCAACCCACTAATTCTAATTACATCAACGGTCTCCAGTCTTTCTAAAAGATTAGATTTAAGCATTATTTGAATTTTTCCTTCATAAGTAACCCAACTTGTGTAAGAATAATTTACTTTGCCTTTTATTGTTATCAATAGATTGTCACCGGGCATTAAAATATACTCCTCGGAAATTATTGGTGCTTCAACTCCGATTAGTTCATTACCTCTTAATGAAGAGGTTACGGTTATACTTGTAGTTGGTGCTATTTGAGTTTGCGAAGGAATAAAAGAAGAAGGAGATACTTGCTGGTTAATAATTAAACAAAGAATAAACCAACCCATTAGACAATTTTATTTAAAAATTTTAAAAAATCAATGTTGACATTAATTAAAAATCTATTTATAATCAATAAGTGAAAAAAAATTTGCTTACAGGTATTATTATTTCTCTTTCTGATTTTTTGAGTTTATCCTTTTCTTATCTTTTGAGTTACATAATAAGAGCTGTTGTTCTTCCTAAGATTTTTACTCAATTATCTTTTCCCTTGTCTTTCAATGTTTTTTATTATCGTTTTTATTTTTTGTTTATCTATCTTTTAATATTTTTCTTTAATGATTTGTACAGCAAAAGATTTAGTTTTGCCGATGAACTTCAAAAATTATGGAAAGGACTTTTGTTAGGAACAATAATTATTATTTTTGTTGCTTACCTTACTCAAATTTATAGTTTCTCCCGAATTGTTATTTTGTTAGCTTTTATTTTTTCTTTAATTTTACTTCCTCTCGCTCGTTGGTTAACTAAATTGGTTTTGATAAAAATCGGCTTGTTTATTAAAAAAATAAAAATCATCGGCGAAAAAGAATCAATCGATGAGTTAAAAGAAGAAATTGTCCGTCAACAATACTTAGGTTATCAATTAGTTGGAAATAAAGAACAGCCCGATATTTTAATTGTCACTGATAAATATTTTAAAGAAAAATTAATATCAACTTTTTCGGAAATTTTTATTGTCGCTGATTTAAATCTTTTACAAACGCAAAATGTTGAAATTGAAAAAATAGGTCGTTATTTGTTCTTGAAGCCCAAATATAATCTTCTAAAACCTTTCAACCTTTTTCTTAAAACTGCCTTAGAATATTTTTTATCTTTAATTATTTTTATAATTTCTTTACCTTTATTTTTGTTATTTTCTTTTTTAATAAAATTAACTTCGCCGGGTCCGATTTTCTATAAACAAAAAAGAATTGGGTTAAAAGGCAAGGTTTTTACTATTTATAAATTTCGTACAATGAAAATAGAAGCCCAGAAGTATCAAGAAATTTTTAAAGAGGAATATTTTAACGAATGGCAAAAAAATTTAAAAATTCCCAAAAGTGAACAATTAGTCACCCCCTTTGGCAAGTTTTTAAGAAGGTTTAGCTTAGATGAATTACCTCAATTGATAAATGTATTAAAAGGAGAGATGGCTTTGGTTGGTCCTCGACCTTATCTTTTAGAAGAAAAAGAGTTAATTGAAAATTACTTGCCAATTATATCAAAAGTAAAACCAGGGTTAACCGGATTGTGGCAAATTTCTGGCAGGGGTAATTTAACATTAAAAGAAAGATTGCTGCTTGACGAATATTATGTAAAAAATTGGTCCCTCTGGTTAGATTTTTCAATTTTGTTGTTAACCTTTAAGGCAATACTTATATACGAAAATCCTTACTAATGAAAATCAATTTTCGGATAATTTCTCTTTTAGTTTTCGTTTTTCTTTTCTTATTGACTTTTCTTTTTACTAAAAAGAGTAAAAAGCCGTTTTTTCATTTAGAAGAGAAAAATCTAATAGTTGACAGTATAAATAAAATAATAATATTTCCTGGAGAAGTAAATAAAAATAAAGGAGAAGTCCAATTTTTAATAAATTTAAAAGGTTACGAATGGTTAAACGAAAAGGCAAGTATCTTAAGTAATATCCCGCTTACTGCTTTACAAAATGCTTTGGCTTTTTTAGATTGGGTCTTATGGGAAAGTTTATATGTTTATAAAAAATTAACAAGGAAAATTTCTGTATTGATAATAGTTAATGAAAAAGAAGTACCGGTGGAGAGTTTAATTTTCCCAAAAGAGAATCCTGTTAACTTTTTAAATTTGATTTTTCTTGGCGACCCTTATTGGGATAATCTTATTTTAAAGGAAAGCTATGCCGACTGTAAAAAATGTCCTTTTTTGGAAGAAGAAATAAAATTTATTAATAAATCTTTCTCCCAAAAATATCTTCTTAATACCAAATTTTTCCCTTCTGATAAAAAAATTAAAATTAAGTTAATTCTTCCTGACGGCGATAAATAAGAAAAATAATCAATGAGGAAAATGTAACAAAAATCCCAATAAAAGACAGAATTTTTGTTCTTGGGAAAAAGTAAGTTAGCTGACCAATAATAAAAGCAAAAATACCAAAAAATAAATGCAAAAACCACTCTTTTAAAGAAAAAATTTTCCCCCGCAATTCCTCCGGTACGCTTTCTTGTAAAATAGTATCCTGAATTACAAAGATTGGTGAAAGCAAAAAACCGCATATAAAAATCAAAAGAATTACTAAAGGTACGATTTTAATAAAAGATAAAATCATCGTTAAAATTCCGAAAAGAAAAAAACTTACAATTAATACTAATTTTCTTTTAAATTTATGTCCCCAAATTCCATAGGTTAATGAACTCAAAATCAAACCTATTGAACCAATTGTGCCTAAAAACCCAACACCGGAAGTTCCTAATTTAAGACCTTCGCGCTCTTGAATAATTGGCACATAAAGTACCAAGGCTCCCGCTCCTAAAATTACAAATAAAAAAATCGAAATCATTACTATTTGTACTTTTTGATTTTTAAGAATAAATTTTGAAGTATTTTTAAAATCATTAATCATCAATTTTAAATTAAATAAAATTAAATAAAAGAAATTTTTCGATTTCTGAAAATTCATATTTTCTATATAAATTTTTCTTATTTTTATTTTGGTAAAAAGATAAAGCAAAGCCAAAACCGAAACCCAATAAGTAAAAGAATCGATATAGAAACCCGCTGCCCAGCTATAAGGTATGCCAATTCTTTTCCAAATTTGCCAATCCACGATAAATCCACCAACTAACATACCTAAAAGAGTAGCAATTCTTCCTAATAAGTTATTAAAAGAATTAGCTGCTAAAAGTCTTCTTTTAGCTACCAGATAAGGAAGAATAGACAAACGAGTAGCGTTAAAAAATAAACCAAATAAAAATACAAAAAAGCAAATTATATAAACAAAAGATAAATTAAAAGTATTAAGGATCAAAAAGGGAATAAAGGCAACTAATAAAGCACGAAAAAAATCACAATAGATTAAAATTTTCTTTTTATCCCATCGGTCAATAAAAACTCCTGCAAAAGGACCAAAGAGGATAGTGGGTAAAGTAATAATTATTGAAAGGAAAGAAATTGCTCGGGAGGCATTCAAATTTTTTTTTTGTGCCAAAAAACTAATCATTGCTAATATTGCCATATAATCTAATTTATCACCAAAAAGAGAAAAAGATTGAGAAATGGAAAAAATCATAAAATTTTTTATCTTAAAAAGATTGAAAAACTCACTCTTTTGAGTATTAGGAGTTACCATCTTTGTTGATTAATTACTTGGTAATAAAAATTTTCCACCCGATCGCTTATTTTCTCCCAAGAATAATTTAAAGCCTTTTCTCGACCAAATCTTCCCATTTCTTTTGCCTTCTGATTATCTTTTGCTAATTCAATTACTTTTTCTGCTATTTCTTGATAATCGCAAGGTTTTACTAAAAAACCCTCTTTGCCGTTTTCTAAGATCTCCCGATATCCAGGAATATTAGAAGCAACAATCGGTTTTCCGCAAGCCATTGCTTCTAAAAGAACTATACCAAAACTTTCTGCACCAATGGAAGGAGCCACAAAAATATCACAGGTCGCATAAAATTTAGGCAATTTTTCCAAAGGCACTGCGCCGCAGAAAACGACGTTTTTTTTCACTTCTGGTGATAAATATTCTTGATAAGAATATCCCAACACTCCCTTTCCAACAACTAAAAGTAAAAAATTAGGAAATTCTTTTTTTATTATTGGTAAAGCTTGCAAAAGATACTTCAGACCTTTTCGTGGCTCAAATCTTCCTACGAACAAAAGTCGCGGGTAATGGTTTAAATATTCTTCCAAAGGTTTAATATCAGGGTTAAAGAAATTAATATTGACTCCGTTAGGAATTATCCAATACTCGCCAGGGAAATATTTTTCCGTAGCTTTTTTGGCAGCATTTGAGACAGCGATAATTCCATGAATTTTTTTAAAGAAAGGATACAAAAGAGGACGAAAAAATATGTACCCTAAGCTATTTTTAAAATAAGAATGAAGAGTAATAATATTTTTTGTTTTAGAAAATTTTAAAACATAGAGAGGAAGAAGAGGAGCTAAACATCCATGAATATGAAGAATATCAAAATTATTTTCTTCTAATATTTCCTTTATTTTCATTCCCATCCGCCAGCCAATGGGAAAAGAAGCAAAAGATTTATTAGCACGAAAAATCATCGCTCTTCCAACACGATAAATATATTTTTCATCTTCCTCTTTATTATATAATCCATTATCGATTTTGAAAATGTGATTGTTCGAAAAATTAGTAGTTAATATTTTTACCGTATGATTACGCTTCCTCAATTCTTGAGCCAGATTATAAATGTGCACTGGGATACCACCCATATAAGGAAAATAGACATCGGAAACCATTAAAATCTTCATCAATTATTAAGATTACTTAATTATTTAAATTAAAGCATTGCAATCTTTTTGCCTATTTTTCTTCTCTTGGCAATTTTATATACCTGATAAGCACACACCAAATCTTGAATTCCTAATCCTGTTGAGTCAAAAATAGTAATTTCTTCTTCTTTTTCTCTACCGGGAATTTTGCCACAAATAACCTCGCCAATTTCGCCTTTAATATCTTCTTTGCTAATAATTCCTTTTTCTAAAGGAACATTAATCTCTCCGGAATGAGACGCTTGTTCCCAATCATCAATATAGACTTTCCCTTTTTTCAATATCTCCCAATCCAGTTCTTCTTTTCCTGGCGCATCAGCACCAATGGCATTAATGTGGGCACCAGTTTTTATCCATTCAACTTTAATTATTGGTTCTCTTACGGGCGTTTGTGTAGAAATTATATCAGCATCTTTAACACATTCTTCAATTGAAGAGCAGATAACGATCGGGATTTTTAAAAGAGGTTGAAACTTCTTTTGAAATTTTTTTGCTATTTCAGCATTGATATCATAAATCCTAACTTGTTTAATTTTTCTCACCTTGACAATTGCTAAAAGTTGAGTTTCTGCTTGAACACCGGCACCTACTAAAGCAAGGGTAGAAGCATTTTTTCGTGCTAAATATTTTGTAGCTATTCCTCCGGCTGCGCCAGTTCGAATGTTAGTAATTGCTGTCCCATCTAAGATTGCTAAAGGTGCGCCATTTTTAGGAGAAATTAAAATAATTGTTGCCATTACACTAGGTAATTTATATTTTAAAGGATTGTTGGGATGGACATTTACAACTTTAACTCCGGAAATTTCATAAGTAGGTAAATAAGAAGGCATTACCCGTATATCACCTTGATATTTTTCATAAAAGAGATATACCTTGGGAGGCATAATCACACGTCCCATCCCTTTTTCGTAAAAAGCTTTTTCTACTGCTTTAAGAGCAACATCCATTTTTAAAATTTTTATTACTTCTTTTTGACTTAAAAATAATACTTCCATTTTCTCTCCTTTTTAATATATTTCTTTAGGTAATATTTTTTTAATATAATCTTCATCAATACTGCCAACACTTGTGATACTAAATTCATTTAAAGAATTTAAAATTTTCTCAGTTATAAAATCCACTTGCTCTTTTTTTATTTGATTATAAGCATTTAAAATTTCTTGGACAGTAAAACAACGGCCATAAACAAATTCATTTTTTGCTAAATTAAAACTTCGGTTTAAAGGATTTTCTAAATGAATCACAATCGCGCTTTTGGTATAATTTAAAGCTATTTCATATTCTTTCTGAGTGAATTTTTGATTTCTCAATTTTATTAACTCTTCAACTACAATGTTTAAAGTTTTTTCTAATTTTGATTTATCACAAACAAAATAAATACCAAAAACTGCCACATCAATATAGAAATCAACAAAGGAAGAAATTTGATAAACCAATCCCTCCTCTTCCCTTAATCTCTGGAAAAGACGAGAAGAAAGCGAGCCGCCAAGAGAAGTGTTAAAAATTGATAAAGCATATTTATCTTGTTCTTCCTCTAAAAAAACTTTTTTTCCTAAAATAAAATAGACACTATCTAAATCGACTTTCTTTTCCACACCAATCTTATTTGTCCCGATATCTTTTATTATTTCTCTTTTATTAATCGATCCCTCTTTTAAAAGTAAATTCTCCCCCATCTTTCGATAAATATCCTTTTCTAAATCACCCACTGCCGAAATCACTATTTTGTTTTTAGTATAATTTTCCCAATAAAAATTTTTTATTGTTTCAGGGGTAAAATTTTTTATCGTTTCTATCTTACCAGCAATTGGTAATCCCAAAGAAGTATTAGGAAAAAGAGTATTGAAAAAGAGATTAAAAAGAACATCTTCATCATCCTCATTAGATTGTTTTATTTCTTCGATAATTACTTCTTTCTCTTTCTCAAATTCCTGATGGTTAAAAAGAGGATAACAAGTTATTTCGGTTAATAATTCACAAACCGGTTCGGCAAATTCTTTTAAAAAACGGGCATATATTCCCGTCATTTCTTTTCCCGTAAAAGCATCTAAAATACAACCAATCGATTCAGCATAATAAGAAATTTCTTTAGCACTTTTATATTTTGTTCCTTTAAATAACATATGTTCAACAAAATGAGATATTCCATTCATTTCTTTTGGTTCGTCACGGGAACCATTATTAAAGGCAATACATAAAGCTACTGAAGGATAGGAAGGTCGGTGTTCCAGGATTAAAGTAATACCATTAACTTTTTCTTTTTGTATCATCCTTTCCCACTGTTTTTCTTGATAGTTGAATCCTTCCCATTTCATCAATGGCAATCACCCGAACCAAAATTTTATCACCAACTTTAACTTCATTTGCTAAATTTTTTACTCGATAATCAGCCCATTGAGAGATATGGCAGAGTCCTTCTTTTCCGGGCGCAATTTCTATGAAAACACCAAAAGGAGCTATTTTTTTAACCTCTCCTAAATATACTTTTCCAACTTCAATATCTTCAACAATTGCTAAAATTCTTGACTTTGCTTTTTCAATCGCCTCTTCATTAGGTCCGGAAATTATTATTTTCCCATCGTCTTCAATAAAAATCTCAGTGGTAGTTTCATCAATTATTTTTCTTATAACTTTGCCTCCGGTACCGATTACCGCGCCAATCTTATCTTTAGGGATTTGAAAAGCAAATACCCGAGGAGCAAAAGAAGAAAGGCACTTTCGGGGTTGGTCAATTGACTTTGCCATTAACTCTAATATCTTTTTATGGGCTAGTTGCGCCTTATCAATTGTTTCTCTTAAAATTTTTAAGGACACTCCTTGAATTTTTAAATCCAATTGGACAGCAGTAATTCCATCTTTAGTACCAGCAATTTTAAAATCCATATCTCCATAGTGGTCCTCGGTTCCGGTAATATCAGTTAAAATGACATAATCATCATTCTCTTTTACTAATCCCATTGCTATTCCGGCTACTGCTTTTTTTAACGGTACTCCCGCATCCATTAACGATAAGGTTGCTCCACAAACTGTTGCCATTGAGGAAGAACCATTAGATTCTAAAATGTCCGAAACAACCCTTATAGTGTAGGGGAACTCCTCTTCACTGGGTAAAAGATGTTTAAAAGCCCGCTCCGCTAAAAAACCGTGTCCAATTTCTCTTCTTGTTGGTGCTCGCAAAGATCTAATTTCACCAGTAGAAAAAGGAGGGAAATTGTAATGAAGCATAAAACGTTTTGTTCCTTCACCTTCTAAATCATCAACAATCTGTTCGTCACTTTTTGTTCCCAAAGTAACCACTGCCAAACATTGGGTTTGTCCACGGGTAAAAAGTGCCGAACCATGGGTTCTGGGTAATATGGAAACCGCGCAGGAAAGAGGACGTATCTCATCAGGTGTTCTCCCGTCTATTCTTTTTTGCTTGTTAATAATTAATTCTCGCATATATTTTCGCGCAATCTCTTCTATTATATATTGAATTTGACCTTCACAATCAGGATATTTTTCTTTTAATAAATTAAAAGTTTCTTCACGGATTTTTCTTAAATTTTCTTGCCTCTCTTTTCTGTCAAGAATTTGGTAAGCCTGTATTACCTTTTCTTCTATCAATTCCTTTACTTCCTTCTCAAAATCTTCCGGAACCAATTTTTCAGGAATCTCTAATTTAGTAATACCAATAGTTAGTCTTTCCTCGGCTTCAATAATTTTTCTTATTTCTTCCATAGCAATTTCAATGGCTTCAATAATTTCTTGAGGTTGAACCTCTCTGCCATCGCCCTCTAACATCACTGGCGTCTCTTTAGTAGCACTGACAACTAAATCAAGAGTCGAAACTTCTAATTCTTTGATTGTTGGGTTGATTATATATTTATTATCAATTTTTCCAATTCTAACAGCAGCAATCGGTTGAGAGAAAGGTATTTCCGACAAAAGTAAACAAGCGGAAGCACCAATAATTCCTAAAATATCACCTTCATTTTCTTGGTCAAAAGAAAGAAGAAAGCTAATAATTTGAATATCTTGATTAAAACCCTTGGGGAAAAGTGGCCTTATTGAACGATCAATTAAACGGGAAACTAAAATCTCTTTATCTCTTGGTTTCCCTTCTCTTTTGAAAAAACCACCAGGAATTTTTCCGGCAGCATAGGCTAATTCCCGATAATCAACAGTCAAAGGTAAAAAATCTTGAAAAGTAATATTTTTTTCTTTTTTATAAGTAACCGTGGTAAGAACAATGGTATCACCATAACGAATTAAAACACTTCCATCAGCCTGCCGTGCCAGACTACCGGTTTCGATGGATAAAATCCGATCCCCAATCTTTGCTTCGGTATGACTCATTATCCTTTCAAACCAAGTTTCTCAATTATTTTTAAATAACGTTCTTTGTGGTATTTCATTAAATAATTAAGATGACGCCGCCTTTGATTAACTAATTTTATCAATCCTCTTCGCGAGTGTTTATCTTTTTTATGCTTTTGTAGATGTTCGGTTAAGAGTTTTATCCTTTCGGTTAAAATAGCTATTTGGACTTCTGGCGAACCAGTATCTTTATTATGAATTTTAAACTTTTCAATTACTTCTTTCTTTCTTTCTTTTGTTAACCCCATAATCTCCTCATCTGTTTAAATTATATTCTTTTAACTCTAAAATTGTAATTTCTCCGTCTTCTTCTTTTCGGAATTTAACAATTCCTATTTCTTCTTTAAACCAAAGCTCTTTCTGAATATCGCCATCTTCATTTTGGTATTTTATCCGCCAACAATCGGAATATTGCTTATCACCAATATTTACTCCTTCGATACTAATAACTTCGGCAGTAAATTCCTCGTTTACCTTCCAGGATTTTCCTTCTTTTAAAGGTAAAACCAATTGAGTATCTGGTTCATCATCCGTATAAGTAAATAATAAACTATCATAAAATATCACTTTCATTGATTCTTCTTCGGGTTTTTCTGGTAATTCTTCAAAAGTAAATAAGGAACCAATAAGATAAAAAGTATCCTTATTTTGAGTATTCACTTCCATTTTAAAGGTATCGCTTAAAGTAGTATCGCCATCTTCAACAACCAACCTTTGGTAGTTCCAATAATTCCCAAGATTTAAGGGCATAATATCTGTTACTTTTTTTTCTTTCTTACAACTTATTATTATTATACTGATCGTTACTAACCCTAAAAGAATTTTTTTCATTTTCTTCCTCCATATTTTTGTTTATAATTATAATCAGAGAAGATGATAAGTCAATAATTTAATAATTTGACTTAAGTCTATATTTTATTTTAATTAAAATTATGATTAATATTGATGGTTCCTATGGTGAAGGTGGTGGCCAGATTTTAAGAACATCTTTGAGTTTATCAGCCTGTCTTAAAAAACCTTTTTTCATTAATAATATTAGAAAGGGAAGAAAAAAACCAGGTATTTTACCCCAACACTTAACCGGAATAAATGCCACTGCTAAAATATGCGAAGCAACTGTAGAAAATAACAAACTTTATTCTCTATCTTTAAAATTTATTCCGAAAAATATTATTGGTGGTGAATATTATTTCAATGTTGCCGAAGAAAAAAGAAGTGCTGGTGCAATAACTTTGGTTATTCAGGCAATTTTACCTGTTTTATTCTTTGCTGCTAAACCTTCTAAAATAACTTTAGAAGGAGGAACTCATGTGCCTTTTAGTCCGATATTTGATTATTTAGAAGATGTGCTTATTCCCACTATAAAAAGGTTTTCTTTTTTCTGCAAAGCAAAAATTGAAAGATATGGTTTTTATCCGGTCGGTGGCGGAAAAGTAATTTTAGAAGTAGAACCTTTCAAAAAAAGAGAGCAAAATACTATCGAATTTTTAGAAAGAGGAAAATTAGAGAAAATAAAAATTATTTCTAAAGTAGGAAAATTGGATAAAAGTATTGCCCAAAGACAAGTAAACCAAGCCTATCAATTTTTAAAAAAATTTAATCCGGAAATCTTTATTGAAGAGGTTGAAAGTGTTTCACCAGGTACTTATACTTTTATTTTGGCACAATTTGAAAATATTGTCGCCGGATTTTCTTCGCTGGGCGAGATTGGTAAACCTGCCGAAAAAGTAGCCGAAGAAGCAGTAAAGGAATTTTTAGAATATTATAATAGCAAAGGTGTTGTGGATTACCATCTTGCCGATCAATTGCCAATTTTTATTATATTAAGCAATACTTCTTGTCGTTATAAAACTAATAAAATCACCAATCATTTAAAAACCAACCTTTGGGTAATAAAAAATTTCCTTCCCGAAAAAAATTTTATAATTAAAGAAGAAGAATTAATAGAAATTTATTGAAAAACTACGGAGAGAAGAAAGTGGGGTGGTAAGATTCAGGCAAATTAAAGGAGGGTCTATTAGTCTGGGCGAAAATAAGGAGGTTATTTTCAAATAAGATACCTGAACCTTTCTCTTTCTTCTCTCCGTAGCAAAGTTATTTATACTTAATAATATCAATCTCATTTGGAAAAATTATAACAAAAATTTGTAAAAAGTCAATATTTCAAAATCAATATCTTTTTTATTTCTTTTTTAGTTTCTTTTCGCTCTTATTTCCTTTCCCTTCGCTGATACTTGGTTCTTGAATATATTTGATTGTTTTCCTCCTTTTTAAATTACTCATACCTAATTTTAATTATTTTATTAATTATATCAATTATTTTTTTATAAATTGCCATAAATCATATTCATCCATTATGTTTTCCGGAAGCAAATAGCCCGCCTGTAACATTTTTATAAATTGCTGCCTTTTTAACTCTTTTAGGTCCTTTTGCTCTCCACCAGGAGGCTTTTTTACCTCTTTTATCTCTAAATTGATACCTAAAACTTCTCCATTACTACTTCCATCACTACTTGTGTTCTCTGCCTTGTGCATCTCATTGTGCATACTACCTAATATATTATTAAAGAGATAGAATATATTTAATATAAAATTATAAATAAAGGAAAAGAAATTTATCTCTCTATAATTATTATCTTCTTTAAATTTACTATATAAATATTCATTAAGTTTGTTAATAAAAATATAAAAACATAAACCTAATTTTGTTAAAACTAAACCACGACGATAACGATATTTTGCTTTTAATACCTTTTTCTCTAATAATTTATTTTCAATAAAGAAATTTATATATTTTGGAATTGTGTTTCTGTGAACTTCTGTCCAAAAGGCAATGTTTTTGTAAAACTCATAACAGAAACCATCCTCTGCCATATTCCTATAGCCAATATGCCTAAATACAATCCTCTCTTTCCTTCTCATTTGCCGGTATAAAATTGCTAAATGACGACAAAACTCTTTTTTTGTATTCTCATACTCAAATTTAGAAATAACCTTTCTTATATTATCCATTATTTAATT
>JBDRVN010000003.1:0-65016 GCA_039801885.1 Caldifarciminota bacterium | reverse complement strand
AGAATGCAAATTTTTTTCTCTCTTATAATTTAATCTTGACAAATATCTCAATTTTTTTTGTATTTCTTTTAGATTGACTTTTTAGGAAATTTTATTATTTTTATTATATGGCGCATGCATATATTCCTGGATTGAAAGTAACTGATTTTACTTTAATTAGAAAGGAAAGAAGGCTTCCTTTACCGGGTGAGATTTTGGTTAAAATTGGTGAGGAAGTTAAAGGTGAGGATATTGTTGCGAAAACTTATCTTCCTGGTAATGTTCAAACGGTTAATGTTGCTGGTCTGTTAAATATTCCACCAGAAGATATAAGGGAAGTAATGATAAAGAAGGAAGGCGATGATGTTGAGAAAGATGAAGTTATTGCCTATACTAAAAGTTTCTTTGGACTTTTTAAATCTTATGTAAGAAGTCCAGTCAAAGGGAAAATTGAAAGTGTTTCAGAAATTACTGGTCAAGTTATTATTCGCGAACCACCCCAACCAGTTCAAGTTAGTGCTTATATTGATGGCGTTGTAAAAGAAATTATTCAAAATGAGGGGGTTGTAATTGAAACTTATGCCAGTTTAGTTCAAGGAATTTTTGGTATCGGTGGTGAGACAAGGGGAATTTTAAAAGTAGTTGCTTCTAACCCTAATGAAGTTTTAACGGAAGAGAGTATTAATGAAGATTGTAAGGGGAAAATTTTGGTTGGTGGTTCTTTGGTTACGAAAGAAGCATTAAAGAAGGCAAGGGAATTTGGTGTAAAAGGGATTGTGGTTGGTGGCATTGAAGATGAGACAATAAAAAATTTTTTAGGTTATGATATTGGTGTGGCAATAACTGGTCAAGAGAATTGTAATTTAACTTTGGTAACTACCGAAGGCTTTGGCAGAATGAAAATGGCAGAAAGAACTTTTTCTTTATTATCTTCCTTAGAAGGTAAAATTGCCTCAATGAATGGTGCTACTCAAATTCGGGCGGGTGTTATCAGACCAGAAGTTATTGTTGTGAAAAAAGATACCTTTAATAAAGATGATAAAGATTCTTTTAAATATTCCCAAGGATTAGAAATCGGCACGCCGGTAAGAATTATTCGCGAACC
This sequence comes from Caldifarciminota bacterium, assembly GCA_039801885.1. Classification (GTDB taxonomy): domain Bacteria; phylum Hydrothermota; class Tepidihabitantia; order Tepidihabitantales; family DTDR01; genus DTDR01. The sequence goes on along the minus strand of JBDRVN010000003.1, from coordinate 63,932 downwards.
TTATTTTGGAATGATTGGTAAAGTAGTTTCTTTACCGGTAGAATTACAAAAGATTGAAACCGAATCTTATGTAAGGGTTTTAGAAGTAGAATTAGAAGACAAAAGAAGGGTAATAATCCCACGGGCAAATGTTGAAATTATTGAAGTTTAATTTTTTATTATTAAATTTCCTTTTTGCTTTCAGTTTTTTAAATAATGGTATTACTTTAGAGGAAATCTCTTTGGGCTCTCTTGCTCATAATCCTGCTAAATATGCCAATTATAAAAAATTTTTAATAGAAACAAATTATAGTTCTTATCTCTTATCAACTTCTCAAATTTCTCTTCTTTTTTTAAGAGAAACAGGTTTAGCGAATTATGGTTTAGAAATTGTGAATTTTAAATATGGTGAAATTGAAAGAAGGGGAAAATTTCCTTCTGATTTCTGGGGTTATTACTCCTCAGAGGATTTTATTATTTCTTTTTTAACAAGCAAAAAAATTTCTCAAAATTTTAATATTGGTTTTTCCTTAAAATTTTATTATTCCACATTATATATCTATTCCGATTATACTTTTGGTTTTGATTTGGGAGTAGATTATTCACCAATTAAATATCTAACAGGTTCTATAAGTTTTACTAATCTCTCTTTACCCTTACACTATATCTCCCAAAATTTCTATCCGCCAAATAATTTAAATTTAACTTTAAAACTTTCACCGATAGATTTTTTAAAAAATTACTTGGAATTTAGTCGGGATTTAAGGGAAAAAGAGAATTATTTAAAATTGGGTTTAGAATTGAAACCTCATCCAATAATTGATTTAAAAAGTGGTTATAATTTTTATAATAGGAGTTTTAATATCGGCTTTTCCATAAATCCTTTAAAAGAAAATATTTTAAAAATATCCTATGCCTACCAAATTTTTAAATCTCTACCCTCTTCTCATCATTTTGGTATTACTTTTGGAAAAATAAAATGAAAGAGTATTTAGATTTTGAAAAACCGATTGTAAAGTTAATAGAAAAGATTGAAGAGGCAAAGAAAAATGGCAACGAAGATAAATTAAGAAAATTGGAAAATGCCTTAACAAAAGTTAAGAAAAAGATTTTTGAGAAAATTACTCCTTGGCAAAGGGTATTATTAGCAAGACATCCCCAAAGACCTTATGCCTTAGATTATATTGAAAGGATTACCGAAGATTTTATTGAACTTCATGGCGATAGAAGATTTGGTGATGATTTAGCGATTGTTGGTGGTTTAGGAAAGATTGAAGATATTAATTGTGTGATTGTTGGTCATCAAAAAGGAAGGGATACCAAAGAAAAATTGAAAAGAAATTTTGGAATGCCCCATCCGGAAGGATATCGTAAGGCATTAAGAATAATGAAACTTGGTGAGAAATACAATTTACCAATAATTAGTTTTATTGATACACCTGGTGCCTTTCCGGGAATTGGTGCGGAAGAAAGAGGGCAAGCTGAAGCAATTGCCGAAACTATTAAAGAGATGTCGTTATTAACCGTTCCAATTATCGTTGTGATAATTGGCGAAGGTGGCTCAGGCGGTGCTTTGGCAATCGCCATTGGTAATCGGGTATTAATGATGGAAAATGCTATTTATTCTGTTATCTCACCAGAAGGATGTGCTTCTATTTTATGGCGGGACGGTTCTAAAGCAGAAAAGGCTGCGGAGATGCTTAAACTGACTGCCTACGAACTTTTAGAATTTGGTATTATTGACGAGATCGTTAAAGAACCTCTCGGTGGTGCTCATCAAAATTGGGAAGAAGCAGCAAAAATTTTAAAAGAAGCAATTTTAAAAAATTTAAGAGCGCTAATAAAACTGTCGAAAGAGGAAATTCTAAATGAGCGGATTGAGAAATTTAGAAAAATGGGGATATGAAAGTAGGATATTGTGGAATTTTTGGTAAACCAAATGTCGGTAAATCTTTACTTTTAAACCGTTTATTAAATACTCCTTTATCAGCAGTCTCACAAAAACCCCAAACAACCCGCCATAAAATTTTAGGTATTCTTTCCGAAAAAGATTACCAAATTATCTTTTTAGATACTCCGGGAGTTTTAAAACCAAAATATCTATTACAAGAATTTATGGTAAAAGAGATTGAGGAAAGTTTGGAATCCTCTGATATTGCTCTTTTTGTCTGCGAACCTTTTGGTCCGCCCGATGATTTAGAAAAGGAAATAATTAAAAAGATAAAAGAAAAAGATAAAATTTGTTTTATCGTAATAAATAAAGTAGATTTAGTAAAAAAAGATTTGATTTTGCCATTAATTGAAACCTATAACCAAATGGGATTTTTAGAAATTTATCCAATCTCGGCTTTAAAAAATATTGGTATTGAAGAATTGAAAGAAGGAATTGTTAAATATCTAAAAGAAGGAGAACCCTATTATGAACCAGATATGATTAGCGAGAAAAACGAAAGATTTTTTGTTAGCGAATTTATTAGAGAAGCAATCTTTAATCTTTATGGCGAAGAAATTCCCTATTGCACTACTGTGGAAGTAGAAGAATTTAAAGAAAGAGAAAAGGGAAAGGATTATATTAGAGCAACTATTTATGTAGAAAAACCGTCTCAAAAAAAGATTATTATTGGCAAAGATGGAAAGGCACTTAAAAGATTAGGAGAAACGGCAAGAAAAAGGATTGAAGCCTTTTTAGGAAAAGAAATCTATTTAGAACTTTGGATAAAATTAAAAGAAAACTGGCGAAAGGATGCTCATTTCATTAAAAAAACTGTTTACGGATTTTAGAACTGGGATAAAAATCTGATATCGTTTTGGTAAAAAAGTCTTATATCATCAATTTGAAATTTTATCATCGTAATTCTTTCTACCCCTAAACCAAAGGCAAAACCACTATAAATTTCTGGGTCAATATTTACATTCTTTAAAACTTGTGGATGAACCATTCCGCAGCCCAAGATTTCTAAAAAACCTTTATTCCGGCAACGTTCACAACCTTTTCCTAAACAATTTAAACAAGAAATGGAAACCTCGGCACTTGGCTCAGTAAAAGGAAAATAAGAAGGAGTAAATTTTATAATCACTTCTTTACCAAAAAGCATCCGACAAAATTCTTCAACAGTTGTTTTTAAGTCTAAGAAAGTAACATCGGTATCAACGTAAAGTCCTTCTATTTGATAAAAAACCGGCGAATGGGAAGCATCAAAATCATCCGGTCGAAAAACTCGACCGGGAGCAATAATTCTTATTGGAGGTCTTTCTCTCTCCATTACCCTTATTTGAACCGGTGAAGTATGGCTTCTTAACAATCTACCGTCTGGAAGATAAAATGTTGAAAACATATCCCTTGCCGGATGTAAAGGCGGAATATTTAAAGCAGTAAAATTGTGCCATTCATCTTCAATTTCCGGTCCTTGCTCTTCCTTAAAACCCATCCGAACAAAAATATCTATACATTCTTCCATCACCTGGGTTATTGGATGCTTATGCCCAAGCCAGAATTTCCTTCCCGGTAAGGTATAATCAAAAGAAACTTCTATTTTCTCTTTTTTTAAAGAAACCTTTTTTTCCTCAATTATTTTTTCTAAATATTCTTTAAAATCATTAGCTCTTTTGCCAATGATTTTTTTCTCTTCAATTGATAAATCTTTTATTTTTCTTAAAAAGGTTGTTAAGACACCTTTTCTTCCAAGATATTTAATTCGGAAATTTTCTAAATCGGTTAGATTATTTATTAAAGAAAATTCTTTTTCTACTTCCTGAATAATCTTTTCTAATTCTTCAATCAATTTAATTTTTCTTTCACCAATTCAACAATTTTTTCAAATTCTTCTGGATTATTAATCGCCATTTCTGATAGGACTTTTCGATTAAGAGAGATATTAGCGAGTTTCAAACCATTAATAAACTTAGAATAATTAATTCCATAAGGCCTTAAAGCGGCGTTAAGTCGGATAATCCATAATCTTCTAAAAACTCTTTTTTTACGTTTTCTTTCCCGATAAGCAGAAAGCCAAGCCTTCATTACTTGTAATCGTGCGGTCTTATAAAGTCGATGTTTACCACCCCAATAACCTTTAGCATACTTTAGCCATTTTTTTCTTCTTTTTCTTGTATAAGGTCCGGTCTTTACCCTCGGCATAACTTCACCTCCTAAATTCCTGTTATTAACCTTCTAATCCTTTTTTCATCTTTTTTACTGAATTCTTTTTTTAACGACAATTTCCTCTTTCTTTTTTTTGTTTTCTTTGCCAATAAATGAGATTTACCTGCTCGCCAATGTAAAATTTTTCCTTTACCAGTTACTTTAATTCTCTTTTTTAAACCTCTATGGGTTTTTAACTTCATCTTTTCTCTCCTCTTCTTTTTTAATAATTTTTTTGCCCGGCAAAAAAGTTAATTGAATAATATGCCCACCTCCACCCAAAAACTTTGGCTTCCCTTCCAAGTAGCCAAATTCTTCAATATCCTTAATAAGTTTTTCCATTAAGTTTATTCCTAATTCTTTATGGATTGATTCTCGACCTCTCATCATTATTGTTACCCTTACTCTTTGCTTTGCTTCTAAGAATTCCTTTATTTGATTCAGTTTTGTTTGATAATCATGTTCATTTATTTTTGGTGAAAGTCTTACTTCCTTTAAAACCGAACTTTGCTGTTTCTTCTTTAATTCTTTCTCTTTCTGTTGTTGTTCATATTTAAATTTACCATAATCAATAATGTAACAAACCGGGGGCGAAGCATTGGAAACAATCTCCACTAAGTCTAAATTTTTTTCTCTTGCCAATTTTAAAGCCTCTTTTGTTAACATAATCCCTAAATTTTTTCTATTTTCATCAATCACCCTTACTTTTAAAGCTTTTATATTTTCGTTTATTCGCCAATTTTTATTGTTAATAAAATTACCTCCTTTTTTCAATATCTTCTTTTACCATTTTAATAAACCCTTCTAAATCCATTCTTCCTAAATCCCCTTCTTTTCTTTTTCGGATACTAACACAATTATTTTCTACTTCTCTTTTACCAATTATTATCATATAAGGAATTTTCATCCGCTCATGCTCAGCAATTTTATAATTAATTTTTTCTGAACGAAAATCGGCTTCTATCCTTATTTTTTCTTTTTTTATCTTTTCATAAACCTTTTGCGCATAAGGAATTTCTCTTTCGGTTATTGTCATTACAACCGTTTGAACTGGTGAAAGCCAAACTGGAAAAACACCACCATAATATTCAATTAACACTCCTAAAAATCTTTCCAAAGAGCCAAGAATTGTTCGGTGAACAATTACTGTTTCGTGATGATAACCATCTTTTCCCATATAAGTAACTCTAAACTGTTTAGGAAGATTAAAATCAAATTGAATAGTTGTTGTTTGTTCTTTTTTTATAAATCCTTGTAATTTTAAATCAATCTTCGGTCCATAGAAAGTTGCTTCACCATAAGCCTCTTTATAAGAAAGATTTAAACTTTTCAAAGCTTTTATTAACGACCTTTCTGCCATCTCCCATTCTTCTTCGCTTCCCATATATTTCTCCTTTTCTGATAAACTTCGTAAGGAGAGCTCAAAATCAAAATCTTTAAAGCCAAAATCTTTTAACATCTCCAAAGAAAAATTTAAAATATTAACAATCTCTTCTTCCACTTTTTCTGGAGTTACAAAGATATGGGCATCGTCTTGGGTAAAACCTTTCACTCTTAAAGTGCCATATAAAACACCACTCCTCTCTTGCCGATAAACTGTGCCTAACTCACAAATTCTTAAAGGTAAATCTTTATAACTTCTGACCTTTGATTTATAAATTAAAATATGTCCGGGACAATTCATTGGTTTTAATACATAATTTTCATTCTCCTGGGGAATAAAGTACATATTCTCTTTATAATATTTTGTGTGACCAGAAATTCGCCACAATCCTTCCCGAGCCATATGAGGAGTATAAACAAGTTGATAACCTTTTTCTAAATGTTTTTCAATCCAATATTCTTCAATAATTCTTCTTAAAATTGCTCCTTTCGGCAACCAATACACCAAACCACTACCGGCCTCTTCAAAAAAGGAAAAAAGTTCTAAAGAGACCCCTAATTTCCGATGGTCTCTTTTTTTTGCTTCTTCTAAAAATTTTAAATATTCTTCTAATTCCTCTATTGTTGGGAAAGAAACTCCGTATATTCTTGATAACATTGGATTTCTCTCATCTCCCTTCCAATAAGCACCCGCAACACTCAAAAGTTTAAAGGCTTTAATCATTCCTGTTCTTGGCAAATGAGGTCCTAAGCAAAGGTCAATAAAGTCACCCTGCTTGTATACGGAAATTTTTTCATCAGGTATTTCACCCAAAATCTCTAATTTAAAATCCTCACCCTTTTCTTTAAAATATCTAATCGCCTCTTCCCTATCTAAATATAAATGCTCAACGGGTAAATCTAATTCAACAATTTCTCTCATCTTTTCTTCAATTAAAGAAAAATCTCCTTCAGAAAATGGCGGAATTTTATAAAAATCATAATAGAAACCATCTTCAATTGCTGGTCCAATTCCTAATTTTACCGAAGGAAAAAGAGATTTTACTGCCTGGGCTAAAAGATGAGCAGAAGAATGCCAAAAGATACTCTTTCCTTCTTCACTATCAAAATATACTGGTTCTATTTTATCTTTATCTTCTTCGTTAATTTCCAAAGTTAAATCAACTAATTTTCCACCAATCTTTCCTGCTACAATTCTTTTGTTATTAAATAAATTTAATATTTTCACATTATTATTATAATGATAAATTTTTAATTGTCAATAAAATAACTGGATTATTTGGGAATTTCTACTTTTATTTTCAAACTAATACTATCTAAGGATATTGTATAATCTTTTTTTACGTATTCCGGAACAAAAAATTTCTCTTTATCATTAAGATAAATTTTGGGAGTAATATTTATTGAATCATATATAAAATATTTTATCTGTTTCTCAATCTCTTCGTAAATTGGTAAATAACAAGATAGGTTTTGAGAAAAACGGTTTAAATAAACATAAGTTTGATAACCAATCATCACACCCAACTCAATATCCTGGGGTTCAAAGTTCTTTTCTTTTAAGCAAGCAGAAATTTTATTTATATCATCCTCAGTTAGATTGGTTGCTTCTTTAAAAACTTCCCAAAAGATTTTCTTAAAAATTGAAAAGTTTAATGGATTAATTTGGGGATAGATTTTTTCACAAATATATTTAATAAAAAACAATGAGTTTCGACTTCGGTCAATATCGTCATGAGGATAACGATACCGATTTCTCAAAAGTTCTTGGATGACCACCGGCTCATTAGCTTCAATGTTTCTTACCCGAAAAACCTTTACAAAAGGTTTTAAAAAAGTTATCAATTTTTGGAATCTTAAAAAATCAATTGTTAAATAACGATCAATATCAATATTAAAATTCTTTTTTATCGTTTTTATTAATAAAGATTCTCCACCATAAAAATAACTATGATTTATCTTATCCAAATTATTAAAATCTTTTTTTGATTTTTCTTTAGTATAATTAGGAATACTTACTAACATATCTCGAGGAATATTTAAAATTTTAACTTTACCATTATCAACATCTATGTGAACAATATTAATAATGTCACTCCTCGATTTTTTTTCTAATATTAACTCTTCTTTCCCATTGGGTAATTTTTTCTTATCAATTATTAAAGCATCTTTAGCCACCAAAAGGATATTTATTTTATTTTTTAAATTAGAAGAATAGGAAGGATATTTTATCGGTAAAATTTTGTTATTTTTTTGATATAAAATGAGGAGACCTAAAATTAAAAGAAAAACTAATACCAAAAAAATGAAAATTTTTTTCCTCATTTTTAATTCTTTTTCTGCCAGAAAGTTAAATCATAAAGAGAAAGACCTTTTTCGTGAGCAATCCATAATTTATTATTATCCACTTTTAAACAGTAAATATTTTTACCAATTAAACCATCTTCTTTTGTTAAAAATTGAAACAATCTTTTTCTTGTATCAAAAAAGAGAATTTGATTATTTATTTTTGTTATCAAATAATTATCAAAATTGACCAAATCTTTAATTGGCACTGATAAATCAATCCCCGGAATAATTATTTTTTCCCACTTTTGATTTTTATATATCAAAAATCCTCCTCGAACTCCCAAATACCAATCATTTCTTATCGGTAAAAAAGAAAAAACACCAAATTTTGTTTCTGGTGGCTGGTCAACCAAATCTAAAAATTTGTTAGTTTTATAATCAAACAAATAAACACCCTCCTGGGTCAAAATTACTAAGGTATCTCTTAAAAAATACAGATTTTCTATTCCCGAAGGGCTTTCAATTACTATTGGCTCCGAATAATCTTCTAAAAAAAGATAAATATTATTCTCAAAAGCACAGGCAAGAGAATTTTTAAAGTCGGCAAAATTGGAAATACTTCTTTTAAAAAATATCTCTAAGAATTTATCTTTTAATAAAGGCACATCCTCTTCATAAAATTTATTATACCAAACTGGAAAAAAACGCCATTCAGAGATTTCGTTAGCAGTTTTTATAAAGAAATCATTATTTAACAGCCAAATATTCTCTCCAAATTTTAAGATTTTTTTTATTTTACCTAAACTGCTATTAAAAGGAAAAATTTTTATTAAATCCTTGGTTATCCTATCAAAAACTAAAATTCCGTAACCACTGGCACTTACCCATAAATTCCTATTTACTAAAAATACTTCTTTATAAAAATATTTATTTAAATTCTCATCCATATAGTAATAAGGAGTAAGGAAAGGGAAATTATGAGGCAAATATTTTTTCTTCTCACCGCACCAAAAAATAGTGGTATCTTTCGTTTTTTCAATTTTTAATAATTTTTTCTTTTTTTTATCCCATTGATAAGTATCACCGTCGGCAACAAAGTATAAAAATTGTCTGCCGACACCTATTGCCTTTGGTACTATACTCAACTTAAAAAACTCTTTTTTCTTAGTAAAAGGGGAATAATTCATCATATTGGAAGAATTATCCACTAACCAAAGAGAATTTATCTCTCGGTCATAGACTACAAACTTCAAATTTTCTAAAATTCCATCAAATTTTGTTAATGTCTTTAAATATCTTATTTTTTGAGCATCAAATAATAAAATTCCCTGGGGGATTCCAACATATACTATTTTTTCATTTCCGGTTATCGTTAAAACTGTATCAAAGGCTAAATAATTTATCCATAATTTTTCATTATAAATTGTGAAGATTAAAAATAATAAAAAATTAGGCATTTAAAACTTTTTTTATCGCTTTTGGAAGATAGGTCAAAATATCAGAAGCAATAAAATCATATTCTGTTTGATTTTCTAAAGCCAAATCTGCGGATAATCCATGAAGATAGACACCAACTATTGCTGCTTTTTCCGGTTTTAATCTCTGGGCTAATAAGCCAGTAATAAAACCTGTTAAAACATCGCCGGTGCCGCCACTTGCTAATCCTGAGTTTCCGGTAGGATTAACATAAACAATTCCTTCTGGTACACCAATCACTGTTGGTGAACCTTTTAAAACTAAATAGGCACCGTATTTCTGACTAAAAGAACGAGCAATTTCTATTCTATTTTCATTAATTTTTTCCGGCGAAATTTTAATCAATCGACTAAGTTCTCCAGGGTGGGGTGTTAAAATTATTTGATTATCTTTAGCAAAATCTTTTAATAAATCAATTTCTTCACTTAAACAATTAATCCCATCAGCATCAATAACTACGGGAATTTTTCTTTCGCTAATTGAGATTAGAAATTTCTTTATAAACTCTTTTGTTTTCTCAGTAAATCCAATACCCGGACCAATTGCCAAGACATCAATTTTTGATAAAATATTATTAATTTTATCTAAATTGCTTAAGGTATAACCATCTTCCCAATCTAAAGGAATTTTTACTACTTCAGTAAGTTTGGTTTCTATAACATCAATAATTGTTTTTGGTGAAGCCAAATATACTAAACCGGAACCAATTTTTAAAGCTCCCAAAGCAGTAAGACAAGCGGCTCCACTGTAACCTCTTGAACCGGCAATTATTAAACAAGTGCCAAAAGTTCCTTTATGCCCCCAGCTTACTCTTTTGGGTAAAAACTCTTTTATATCTTTTTCTTCTAACAAATAAGTATTACCTTTGTTATTAAAATAATTATAAAAAGTTCCAATATCACTAATGAATATCTTTCCAGCATAATCCCTTGCCGGCGGTAATAATAGACTTCTTTTTATAAAACCCATTGTTATCGTAAAATTTGCTTTTACACAAAAGTTACCCACTCTGCCATCATCCATTGTGCCAGAAGGAACATCTACAGCAATTATCGGAAATCCACTCTGATTGATAAATTCGATAGCCCTTTTATATATTCCAGTTATTTCACCTTTAAATCCTGTTCCGAAAATAGCATCAATTATATAAGTTTCTTTCTTGGTCTCCTCCAGAAAATCAGTAAATAAGGAATCTTCTTTTTCTAATTCAATTGTCTCTCCACCCATATTTTTATATCTTTCAGCATTTATTTTCGCATCTCCTTTTAATTCAGCAAACCTTCCTAATAAAATAATTTTAACTTTCGCTCCTTTATTTAATAGAAAACGGGCAGCAACAAATCCGTCTCCGCCATTATTCCCTTTTCCACAAAAGATTAAAAAACTCTTTTTAGGAAAATCTTCATCATTAATATTAAAAATTCTTTGTAAATACTCTACAACACTTCTACCAGCGTTCTCCATCAAAATCATTGTTGGTATATTTAACTTCTCCGCAGATTCTCGGTCTATTTCGGACATTTCCTTCTGATTCACTATTCGTTTCATTTACAAATTATAATTTTATCATTGAAAAAAGTCAATTTATTATTAAAATTTAACTATGAAAATCATTAAACCGAAAAGGGGCGAAATTTTTGATATTGAATTAGAAGAAAGTTTGCTAAGAAAAAATAAAGAACTGGCAGAAGAAAATAAAAAAATCTTTAATCAATACGGCATAAAAGCTGTCGATATCCTTGGCTCTATTGGTAGTGGAAAAACAACCTTAATTTGTCAGATTGTTAAAAAATTAAAAAAAGAGTATAAAATTGCAGTAATTGCCGGTGATTTAACTACCCAAATTGATGCCGATGTAATTAAAAAAAATGGTGCCAAAGTAATCCAAATTAATACTGGCAAAGAATGTCATTTGGATGCTAAATTAGTGAAGGAAGCAATAAAAAATTTACCCTTAGAAGAAATTGATTTACTTTTTATTGAAAATGTCGGTAACCTTATTTGTCCAGCAGAATTTCCCTTGGGCGCCCACTACCGAATTGTCGTTTTTTCTTGTACCGAAGGTCCTTATACGGTGATAAAACACCCTTACATTTTTAAAGAAGCTGACATAGTAGTGATCAACAAAATTGACTTGGCACAAAAAATGGGAGTTTCCTTGACTAAATTCAAAAAAGATATAAAAAAAATTAAACCTTCTATTCCAATTATAGAAACAAATGCTAAAAAAAGCAAAGGAATAGAGAAGATAATAAAATTTTTAAAAAATGCACGAGTTTGCCTGCGCTCAACATCTTATTAAAATAATCAATCAAATTTGTAAGAAATATGAGATTAAAAAAATTTATAAAATAAATATAAAAATTGGTAGTCTCACATTAATTAATAAAGAACAATTTGTTTTCTGGTTAAAAGAAGGTTTAAAAAATATTCTTGCGGAAAATAGCCAAATAGATACTTTTGAAGAAAAACCGGAAATAGAATGTAAAAATTGTGGTTACTGCGGCAAAGTAAATTCTGAATTTCCTTATGTTTGCCCAAAATGTAATTCTCTTAAGATTATTTTTAAAAAAGGTGATAATTATTATTTAGAAAGTATTGAAGGTGAATAAGAATGATAAAAAAATTTTAAACCTTTTGCCTCTGGTTACAAAGCCTATTAGGTATACCGGTGGCGAGTATAATGTTTTTCCTCTTCCTATTAAAAAAGAAACCATCAAAGTTTGTTTAATTTTTCCAGAAATTTATGAAATTGGTATGTCTAATTATGGTTTAAAAATTCTTTATTCAAAACTAAATTGCCACAAAAATACTATTTGTGAAAGAAGTTATGCACCAGCTATAGATTTTGGCAAAAAATTAAAAGAGCATGATATACCTCTCTTTTCCTTAGAAAATAAATTACCTTTATTTAAATTTGATATTATTGGTTTTTCTTTACAATCTGAGTTAAATTATCCTAATGTTTTATATTGTCTATCGTTAGGCAAAATACCTATCCATACTGAAGAGCGTCTTAATAGTAATTACCCATTAATTATTGCTGGTGGACCTTGTACGGTTAATCCTTTACCGATGGTACCATTTATTGATGCCTTTGTCATCGGTGACGGAGAAGAAGTAATTTTAGAAATTATTGAAATCTACCGTAATTTCAAAAACAATAAAAGAGCAATTTTAGAAAATTTAGCAAATTTAGAAGGTATCTATGTTCCATTAATTCATAAAAAAGAAAAAATTATAAAAAGAAGATATGTAAAAGAATTAAGAGAAGAAGATTTCCCTTTTCCGCCTTTAGTGCCGATTTGTGAAATCGTTCATGATCATTTAACTATTGAAATTTCTCGTGGGTGCACTCGGGGATGTCGTTTTTGTCAGGCTGGATTTACTAATCGACCAGTAAGAATTCGCCCAGAAGAAGAGATTAAAAGATTAGCCTTAAGAGCGATAAAAGCTACTGGTTACGAAGAAATTTCCTTGCTTTCTTTTTCTGCCGGAGATTATCCTCATTTATCTCATCTTTTAAGTTCTTTGAATGAAATTTTACATCCTTATTTAGTTGCTCTCTCTCTTCCTTCGCTCCGGGGCGAGGATTTTAACGAAGAAATCGTGAACCAACTTCGCCTTATTAAAAAAACTGGAATTACTTTCGCTCCAGAAACCATTTCTTCCCGTTTAAAAAAAGTTATTAACAAAGAAATCTCTAATGAAAAAATTATTCAATCAGTAGAAAATTTAATAAACAATAATTGGCAGGGAATCAAATTTTATTTTATGGTTGGTCTGCCAACAGAAAAAGAAGAAGATGTTAAAGAAATTACTTATTTCTTAAATTTTTTAGGCAAAATAACTAAAAATAAAGAGCTGCGAATTTCTATCTCTCCCTTCATTCCTAAACCTCATACCCCTTTTCAATTCTGCGGTTTTGAAGATAAAAAAATACTATTAGAAAAAATTAAAATATTAAAAAATCTAATAAAATTTAAAAATATCCGAATAAAATATGAAAATTTAGAACAAGCAGAAATTCAGACAATTTTAGCAAGAGGTGATGAAAAATTATCCTTGGTTATTGAAGAAGTATTTAAAAATCAAGGATTCTTTCAAGATTGGACAGAACATTTTAAGTATCAAATTTGGATAGAAGGTTTCTTTAAAAACCAAATTGAGAAGGAAAATTATTTAAAAGAAAAAAGTATAATTGAACCATTACCTTGGGAATTTATTGATGTGGGCATACCAAAAAATTTTCTGATTGAAAATTATCAAAAAGCTTTATCTTATCAAGAAATAGTAAACACCGATTCCTTTAAATTTAGTAAAAGAGAAACTTTTTTATCTAAAAAATTCCCCATCTTTCAAAAACCGATATCTTCTTCTCCTATTTATAAAAGATTCCGAATAAAATTTAAAGTAGGAGAAAACTTCCGTTTTGCTTCCCATTTAGATATTGTTCGGGCAATCTATCGAACCGTAAGACGCGCTTGTTTACCCGTTCTTCATTCAGTAGGTTTTTCACCACGATATCTAATTTCCTTTGGTCCACCTTTACCCGTAGGAGTTATTTCCGAAAGCGAATATTTTGACATTTTCTTAAAAATTGATTATAATGGTAATCTAATCCAAGAGTTAGGTAATTTTATGCCAAGAGGTTTAATAGTAGTTGATTTTAAAGAAATAAAAAAAGAAAAACCAAGTTTAGGAAAATCAATTAAATTTCTAAAATACGAAATTTCTTTACCCGAATCAGTCTTTAAAAAAATAAATTTAGATACCTCTTCTTATTATTTTCGACTTTATGATAATCTGGGAGAAATTCTTTTACCCTTTCAACCAGGTGTTAAATTATATTCTACTCTCGCTAAAATTTTAGGGTTAGAAGAAGAAGTTATAAGATCATTACCAATCAAAAGAGTTGAACAATATTTAATAAAGAATGACAAATTAATAACCCCTTTGGAAGATGATTAAATTTAAAATTACCATTGTAATTACTTATAAATTTAACGATACGCGAGTAGCAATTTTAGAAAATGACCGCTTAGTTGAATTCTATATTGAGCGAGAAGGAATTGAAAATAATGTGGGAAAAATTTTTAAAGGAAGGGTAGAAAATATTGTAAAGGGATTGCGGGGAGCTTTTGTAAATATTGGTTTAAGGAAAAACGGATTTCTACCTTTAGCCGAAATACCGGAAGAAATATTTGGAATTGATTTGGAAGAGGAAGAGGAAAAAATAAGAAAGATTAAAAAAGAAGAATTGCCAATAAATATTGGTGACCAGATTTTTTGTCAAGTTGTTAAAGAACAAATCGGTGATAAAGGTGCCCGATTGACTTCTTTTATTCATTTGCCTGGTAAATATGTAGTTTTTTTCCCTACTATTTCGCGGATTGGTGTTTCTCAACGAATTAATAATAAAAAAGAAAGAACCCGGTTAAAAGAAATTGCCAAGAAATTAAAAAAAACAAATCGAGGATTGATAATTAGAACCGCCGCTGAAAATATGCCGGAAGAAGTAATTGTCCGCGATTATCATTATTTAGAAGGCAAATGGGAAGAAATTGAAAGAGAGTTTCAAAAATCTCGTGCTCCTCGATTGCTTTATAAAGAACCGAAATTAGCATTAAAAATTATCCGGGATTTATATACTATGGATACCGAAGCTATCTACGTCGATGATCGGAATCTTTATTATGAAATAAGTAACTATATAAAAAATTATACTCCCGAATTATTTGATAAGAATAAAATTATTTTTTACGAAGAAAAAGACCCGCTTTTTAAAAAATTTAAAATTGATGAAGAATTAGAAAAGGCATTAGAACGGGAAATTTCTTTAAAAAGCGGCGGATTTATTACCATTGACCAAACTGAAGCACTTGTGACTATTGATGTGAACACCGGCAGTTTCGCATCAGAACAAGACCCCGAAACATTGATCTTACAAACTAATTTAGAAGCGGCTGCTGAAATTGCTCGACAAATTAGATTGCGAGATTTATCCGGTTTAATTATTATTGATTTTATTGATATGCGGGAGCCGAAAAATCGAGAACGAGTATATCAAGAATTGAAGCTATGTTTAGCGAACGACCGAGCAAAAGCCGATTTTGGTAAATTAAGTCGCTTTGGATTAGTAGAAATGACTCGCGAAAAAATTCGTCCGAGTGTATTTTTCACTCTCTGTGAAGAATGTCCGGCGTGTAAAGGGAGAGGAAGAATTTTAGACCGTTATGAAATTTGTTTAAAAATTGAAAATGAATTAATAAACAAAGCGGAAAAATTAAAAGGAAAGAAAATTCTTTTGCTAATTTCGCCCTATCTTTATGAATTTTTAACAAATGAATGGAATGAAAGATTAAACCAACTTATCAAAAAAATTGGGATTCACTTGGAATTAAAAATGAATTCCAAATTTAAATATGATGAATACAAACTTTTGGAAGAGATTTAATCTTATTGACTTTTTATTATTTTTATTTATATTTTATTTAAAAAGAAATAAAAATAAGGAGGAAAAATGATACAGGAATTCATTAAAGGTGGTGGCATAATGTGGTTTTTATTAGCTTGCGCCATCTTAGGTATTGCTTTAATTATTGAAAGATTTATTACCCTTTTCATTGTTGCTTCGTTAAATGCCAAAAAATTTACTCGGGATCTCATTTCGGTAATTGAAAAAGAGGGTGTGGATAACGGAATTAAACTTTGTCAAAAGACAAAAAGTCCGGTAGCGCGGGTTCTTTTGGCGGCGTTAGAAAAGGCAAAAGAAGGAAAAACTGCAATGGAAGAGGCAGTAACAAGAGCGGGAGTTAGTGAACTTGGTTTTCTTGACCGAGGAATGAATTTAATGGGTGGTTTAACTATGGTGGCTCCTTTCTTTGGTTTTTTAGGAACTGTTACTGGTATGATTCGGGCATTTGCGGCAGTAGCGGCAGTAGGTGAAGTGGAACCAGCAGTAGTAGCCTCAGGAATTTCGGAAGCATTAATCACAACTAAATGGGGTTTAATGATTGCCGCTCCCTTAGCAATAATTCATATTCTTTACCAAATGAAGATCAATAGTTACACCCGGGATTTAGAAACATCAGCAGCTACTTTAATTGAATATTTAACAAAGCAAAAATAACATGTTTAAAAGAAAAAATGGACAAAAAATTTCCATTCCTACAGCTTCTACTGGTGACATTGCTTTTCTCTTAATTATTTTCTTTATGGTAACTTCTATTTTTTCTCGAGAAAAAGGTTTGAAAATCGTTTTGCCACCAAAAGGAGCTGAAGTTAAGGTAAAAAAAGAAAATATCTTAATAGTAACCGTAAATCCTTATGGTGAAGTATTAATTGGTGAGCAAAAGATAACTATCCCGGAAATTAAATCAATTGTCCAAGAAGCATTAAACAAAAATCCTGAGTTAGTTATCGCTTTAAAAGTCTCTAGGAAGGCTCCTTATAAAATTATGATTGATGCCTTTGACCAATTAAAATTAGCAAAAGCCGAAAAAATTAGTTTGACACCGGTAAAGGAGGAATAGGTATGAGAAAATTTTTAATTAAAAGAGAAACTCCCGAAATACCAAGTGCTTCTACTGGCGATATCGCTTTCCTTTTGATTATCTTCTTTATGCTCACTACGGTTTTAAGAACAGAAATGGGTTTAAAAGTAAATTTACCGCAGGCAGAAGCGACTGAAAGATTAATAAAAAGAAGAAATGTTGCTCATATCTGGGTAGATAAAACAGGAAAAATCACAGTAGATGATAATGTGTTAGATCCAAGTGGCGTAACTAATGTGATGATTTTAAAAATTGCTGATAATCCAGAATTAGTAGCCGAGATCATGGCAGATAGCGATGTAGATTACGGAAGAATAAATGATATTTTAGAAGCGTTAAAAGACGCTCAGGCTTTTAAGGTTGTTTTTGCTACCGAATACAAAAAAATTGGAGGTTAATATGAATAAAGTTTTTGAATGGGATGAATATTATTCAATAATGTTTCGGGTTGGTTTAATAATAGCTCTAGCATTTGTCTTATTGGTTTTTATAATTTTTCCTAAAGAATTTTTCTATCGTCCCTATATTCCTAAAAAAGAAGTAGGCACTATTTTAGAACAGTTACCTCCTGAGTTAGAACAAATTGCTGAGCCGCCACCTGTAGAAAGACCCAAAATTGCGGTAGTTTCAGAAGCACAAGCTGGCGAAGAAGCAGAAGAAGTTACTTCCATTGGAAAAACTGAATTTACTGAAATATATAGAAAAACGGAAGAGACAGAAATACCTATTGTTCCTTTTTGGAAAGTAGAAGTAAAACCAAAAGAGGTTTATTTACCAAAACCGGTTTATCCAGAAATTGCTCGCCAATTAGGTCATGAAGGCGATGTAGTGGTGGAAGCCTTGGTAGATATAGATGGAAGTATTGCTGATGTAAGAATTTTAAAATCGTCAGGAAATCCGGAATTAGATAAGGCGGCAATGGATGCTGCCCGACAGGCAAAATTTACACCAGCAAAGCAAAGAGATATGCCAGTAAGAGTTTGGGTAAGTATTCCTTATAAATTTAGATTAAAGTAACAAAGGAGGAAAATATGAAAAAAATGATTATTTTTATTTTTTTAATCTCCTTTTTATTTTCTTTACCAAAAAATGAATTTTTGACTCCTCAATATCGGCAACTTTATTCTCCTCTTCCCTTTTCCACCGGTTTTGAAAAAATCTCTTTACCAGTTATTATTTCTCCTGGTTTTACTATTTCGCCAGGAACACTTCTTTCTAAAACATTTATTGATTATCAGTCTAACGGCACCCTTGGTTCAAGAATAGAATTTGCCAACAATACTTGGGGATTTGATTGGATGCACTCGCCCGATTCAAATTCTTCTTATCCTAATCGCTATTGTTATTATAACGCCTATTTTGATGACACTGTCCGATTAGGAATGGGTGTCCAAGCAAGCGGTAATTATCGAGCAGGATACGTAACTTTTGGAATGTTACCTGATGGAAAATCTTGTTGCTTTTTCCATCATACAAGGGAAGGTGTAAGTTATTGTGCTTTAACAATTGAAATTGCTCCCCAAACAGGAATATTCGGTGATCCAATTGAACCGGACGAAAATCTTTCGCCCTATGGGCACGAAATTATTTGGCCTCACGGTACGATTGGTAACAACGGAATTATTCATGTCTTAGGATACGGAAGACCACCAACTGCTGGTGCCTCAGAAGATTTCTATTATTCTCATTCCACAGATGGCGGTAATACTTTTACTAACTGGATGCCGATAATGAACGATACAGTAATGGCTTGTCTCTCTGGTGATATATATGCCCAACCCGATGGTGACAAAGTTGTCATTGCTTATACTTCTGATTTACCGGAAAGACATTCGCAAGTTTTACAAAATGTTTGGATAAGAGAATCTTATGACCGAGGTACTACTTGGCAACCACCAAGACAAATTACAAATTATCAATATCCAACAGATACATTGCCCCACGAGTTTGCTTATGCTGATTGTGATGCCATTTATGACTTAGATGGCAATTTACACGTTGTTTGGACAGAAATCTTATCAATGGTTGGTAGCCAAGGGCCAGCAACTTATCCTGGCTTTTCAAGAATTAGACATTGGAGTGAAGAAACTGGAATAACTTTGGTATCCGGTATCGGACATTTACAAGTAGTTGGTGATTCCTGGTGGTATTCGCCTTATCCCAATGTTAATAATGATGCTTGGCGAAGACCGGCTGATAGACCACAATTAGCTATTGATAATTATGGAAATCTTTATTGTGTCTGGGTTGGTAATTTAGATACCAATGACATTTCTCAAGGAAGAAGAATAAACGGAGAATTGTATGCCGCAGTTTCTACTGATGGTGGAAGAACTTGGGGAGTAAAAGGAAGAATTGGTGAAGTATTAAATTTAACAAACACACCGAGTCCCGGAGCTCCTCCCGGAATGTGTGAAGATGATGACTATTTTTCCTTAGCACCTTTTACAGTCAACAATCATTTACATATTACTTATATTAATGATAAAGATGCTGGTGGTGTTCCACAGCAAGAAGGAGTAGTTACTAATAACCCAGTTCTTTATTTCCGAGTTCCGTGCTCTTTACTTGTGGAAGTTGGTATTGCGGAAAATAATAATAAATATTCTCCAAAACCCAATTTTTTTATCTCTCCTAATCCAGCGAGTAAAAAAATCAATATTATCTATTCACTACCAAAATCTTCACCAATAACAATTGCTATTTTTGACATTAGTGGTAAAATGGTAGAAATTTTAGAAAATACGACAAAAGAAAAAGGAAATTATAAATTAACTTGGGATGCTGAGGGAAGAAAAGGCACTTATTTTTGCCTATTTAATGACGGAAAGAAAATATATAAGAAAAAAATAATAATAAATTAAAAGGAGGAAAAATGCGCAAATTATTAATTATTTTTATTCCTTTATTAATTGTATTTGCCCTTCCTAAAGAATATTTAATTCCTATAAAAGCTCTTCCTCCCGAATTGAAAGCCGATTTTCCAAAAGTAAAAGAAACGAAAATAATTAAAGAAAGAACCCCTCTTCCTACCTGGCAACCGGTTGGCAGAGTAGATACTGTTTTCTTTTCAACTTATGACTGGCAGTTTAATAGCCATATGTGGCAAAGAATTTATAACGATCCAGGTCGCGGTGTTCATGTGACAGGAATAACTTCTCTCCAACCATCTAATTTTCCCGACAGAAATATGAGATATAATTTCTACGTTCGTGCTACCCAGTCTTGGGCATTTCGTCAAGATGGGATTGACGCAATTAATGCCCGTTGCGGTTTTGGGAATATTGATGTTAACCCAATGGAAGGAAACGAATTTATTGTTGGACATGTTGCCGGCACTCAATATCTCGTTCCAAGAATTGCAAAAGATATTGCTCCCGGACAAGGAATCTTTGATTATGGTGATTGCCAAGAAGGTTATTTATGGCCACCCATTGCTATAACAAGTAACGGTTGGATTCACGTAGCAGCAGTTGAAGATGACCCAGGAGGAGCAAGAGAAAGAGTTTTTTATATTAGAATGCGCGATTGGCCAACTCCGGAAGAACCAAGATTGATTGCTCCTGAACCGGGAGAACCAATTGCTCCCTTAGGGGGTTCCCAAGGTATATTTGCGTCAAAAACCACAGATAAAGTAGTAATTTTCTGGACAGAATGGGATGGCACAGGACCGGATAGTGGTGCTTATAGAATTTCAAATGATGGCGGTGAAACTTGGAGTGATGTAATTCCTTTCCCGTATCCAGAAATTTTTACACCAGGAAGTGAAACATTACCCGAACTTTGGATACCTTCGGTTGGCGGTTTCTTTGATAGAGAAAACAGACCTAATTTCGTTCTTTGTTTCACACCTAATATAAGAGATACTGGCAGAGTAATTCCTGTTGAAATGTGGCATTATGTTCCAGGAAGAAATCCGGAATTAACAAGGATTTGCCGAATTATGCCTGACACCTTAGCCGCAAGCGTTGGTTATAATGCTATTTTTGCTGGTCGACCATCTATCGGCCAAAACTTACAGAACGGAAATCTTTATGTTGTTTGGGAACAGTTTGATCCAGTAAATTATGAGCCAACAACCGAAAGGCTAAGAGCGGATATTTGGGGAACGGCTTCTACTGACGGTGGTTTGACCTGGGCAACACCAAAGAGAATTACCGAACCTGACCAAACTTCTAAACGTTTCCCATTCTTAGCTCCAATCGTTGATGATATGTGTTGGATTGTTTATCTAGTTGATTTAGTTTCTGGTTTTTATGTCCAAGGCGAAGGTGCAATGTCTATGAGCCCATTTGTTGTCCACCGGTTTCCGAGAGAATATTTAGAAACTGGTATTGCCGAAACAAAAGGTAATAAGTTATTTGCTTTAAAAGTTTATCCTAATCCAATTAGGAATCGCGCTTATCTTTCACTTAATTTAGAAAAAGAAACAAAAGTAAATATCTCCTTAACTGATATTAATGGTAGAGTAACTATGAATGTATTAAATAAAAATCTTCCAAAAGGAAGCCACAATTATCAATTCCGAATTCCAAAAGAATTGAAAAATGGAATCTACTTCTTAACCATAAAGATAAATAATCTAACCGAAAGATATAAGTTAATAATCAATAACTAAAAACCTCAAAAGGAAAGGGGAGGCGGAATTTTTATCTGTCTCCCCTTTTTATTTATGAAGAAAATATTCTTTTTTATAATTCTTTTTATCTTTTGCCAAAAGAAAAATATTTTTGAGGATGATAAAGAATTAGTTAAACAATTTTTAAAAGAGAATAAAGAAATTATTTCGATTTATTCTTTTTTAGAAAAAAGACCAATAGATTTCTTTTATTCTTCTTCTCTTCTTTCTTCCGATACTATCTACCAAAATCAAAAAGTCTTTGAAAAAATCACTCATCTTATTGGTTTTTATCGAATAAGTTACGATACCTTCTCTTTTGATTCATTAAGATTTTTCGTTGAAAATAAAGATACCTTTTGTGAAATTAGCCATTTAGATTCTATGCGTCACACAATAGCAATTATTCAATATGATTCTCTTTGGCAGGTATTTTTTAATGATACTGGTGTTTTAGAAAGTATTAGGAAAATTAGTTACGGCATAAAAGAATACGAAAAAATCTATCCAATTTGCGCGAGAAAAAAGATTATTCTAAGAAAAGAAAATGGTGAATATCAATTTTACAAAATTTCACCGACAAAATCTTTTTTCCCAAATTTAGATACTGCTCCACAAATTGATTTTATCAATCTAAAAAATAGATTTTCAATTACTATTGACTCCGGTTTCTTTCAAAATCTCTTTTCTTTAGAAGAAATACCAAATTTTTCTATTAATGATTCAATCACAATTGAGATAAAATTAAAAAAAGATAGTTTAAAGGATTATCTTCTCTTTCTTCATCTAAATCAAAGATTTCTATTCAAAAAAGATAATAATATTTTTTATTTAAAAATAAAACCGACTAAAAAAGGATTAAACTACTTAACAATTGAGACTTTAACTCTCCAAACCCTCTTTTATTTCAAAGAAAAATTTGTTTATCATCTCTACCAAATTCCCATTTTTATAAGAGAATGAATATTTTTAGGTCCCTAATTGCCAAGAAATAAGGTATTTTTCCTGTTCTTTTGTTAACCTATCTATTTTTATTCCCATTGATTTTAATTTTAAATAAGCAATTTTTTTATCAATTTCTATAGGTAACTTATAAACCCTTTTTTCTAATTTATTATGATTTTTTACTAAATATTCACAAGCCAAGGCTTGATTAGCAAAGGACATATCCATTACCATTGCCGGATGACCCTCGGCTGAAGAAAGATTTACCAATCTCCCTTCAGCTAAAAGATAAATCTTCTTTTTATTTTTCAATAAATATTCTTCACAAAATTCTCTTATCTTTCTTTTTTTAATGCTTACTTCTCTTAATCCCTTTTTATCAATTTCCACATCAAAATGTCCGGCATTACATAAAATTGCACCATCCTTCATTAAAAGAAAATGTTTTTTACTTATCACATTAACATTGCCAGTAGCGGTGATAAACAAATCACCAATCTTTGAAACCTCATCTAATTTCATTACTTCGTAACCATCCATTTTTGCTTCTAACGCCTTAATTGGGTCTACCTCACAAATTATTACTTTGGCACCCATTCCTTTTGCTCGCATTGCCACACCCCGACCACACCAACCATAGCCACAAATGACAACGGTTGAACCACTAAAAAGAAAATTTGTTGCCCGTAAAATTCCATCAATTGTTGATTGACCGGTTCCATAACGATTATCAAACAGATATTTAGTATAAGAATCGTTCACCGCAATTATCGGATATTTTAAAACACCTTCTCTTTCCATATTTTTCAATCTAACAACTCCGGTCGTGGTCTCTTCTGTTCCACCAATTACCTTTTCAATAAAACCATTTTTTTCTTTATGTAAGGTTGAAACTAAATCGGCACCATCATCAATAGTGATATCTGGTTTTTGTTCTAAAACTTGATGAATATGAGTATAGTAAGTTTTTCTATCCTCATTTTTAATAGCAAACACCGGTATTTCCATCTCTTTCACGATTGCGGCTGCCACTTCGTCCTGAGTAGAAAGAGGATTAGAAGCACATACTCTAATAATCGCTCCGCCTTTTTTTAAAGTCAAAAGGAGATTGGCAGTTTCGGTAGTAATATGGAGACAAGCAGAAATTTTTACACCTTTTAGTGGCTTTTCTTTTAAAAATCTTCCGCGAATTAATCTTAAAACCGGCATAAATCTTTCTGCCCACTCAATCCGTTTTTTACCAATTGGTGCTAAATTGATGTCTTTAATATGAAATTTCATAATTTAAACTCCTAATTTTTTCCTTATTTCTTCAACCCTATCTAATTTTTCCCAAGTGAAATTTTCTTCATTCCGACCAAAATGGCCATAACAAGCAGTAGGTAAATATATTGGTCTTCTTAATTTCAAATGCTCAATCATTCCTTTTGGTGTGAAATCAAACATCTCTTTTACCAATTGCAAAAGAACATCATCTTTTACTTTTCCGGTATTAAAAGTATTTAGACTAATATGAAGCGGCTCTGGTCGACCGATAACATAGGCAACACTAATTTCCACTTCTTCACAAGCGCCGCTTGCTACCAAATTTTTTGCTACATATCTTGTCATATAAGAAGCACTCCGATCAACCTTTGTGGGGTCCTTACCCGAAAAAGCACCTCCTCCGTGCCTTACTTTACCCCCGTAAGTATCAACAATTATTTTCCTACCGGTCATTCCCGTATCCGATTGGGGTCCACCGATAATAAATTTGCCCGTTTCATTTATATAAAACTTAGTATTTTTATCTATATATTCTTCCGGAATAACTACTTTTATTACCTTCTCAATAATTTCTCTTTTTGCCTCTTCACTCATTTTCTCACCAGTTTTATCAAGAACCTCCTCAGTATGTTGAGCAGCAATTACTACGCTATCAACTCTTACCGGCTTGCCGTCACGATATTCGACCGTTACTTGTGATTTACCATCCGGTCCTAAATAAGGCAAAATTTTTTTCTTTCTTACCTCCGCCAATTTTCTTGTCAACTTATGAGCCAAAACAATTGGCAAAGGCATATATTCCTTTGTTTCTCGTGTAGCGTACCCAACCATTAAACCTTGGTCACCGGCTCCTCCCCGGTCAACACCAATAGCAATATCTGGCGATTGGGTACCGATCGCATTTAATATTGCGCAATTATCAGCGGATAATCCATATTCAGTACTAGTATAACCAATCTCTTTTAATAGATTTCTAACAATTTTTTGTAAATCCACCCAACCTTTAGTAGTTATTTCACCACCCACAATTACCAATCCTACTGTAACAAAAGTCTCACAGGCAACCCGCGCATATTCATCCTGTTTTAAAATTTCATCTAAAACAGCATCCGAAATTTGGTCACAAATCTTATCCGGATGCCCTTCAGTTACTGACTCTGATGTAAAAAAATCTATTCTCATTTTAAACTCCTTTTTATAAAAAATTATATCTTAAATCTCTTTAATGTCAAAAACTTCGATTTCTCTGACTAATTATCGATACCCAAAAATATCCCTGAGTTTCATCTATATAGCACTACCTTAGTAGGTTATTTAAATTCCACTCAATTCTCAAACATAAACTTAATATTAAAGTCATTAACAAACCAAATATTATTACCATTAATAAAGCGAATGTTATTCGTATTAATAAAGATTTTATTATCCGCATTAATAAAGGTATTATTATCCGTACAATAGAGCCCTACCCTGTATCATTCCCTCAACAGGGTTTTTTCTTCCCGATTAATAGAGCTTTAATAATCAAAATTTTTACTGGTAGAATATCAAGTGTTACTCTAATCGGCGGATTAACTTACAAACATTTTACAGCCATTTTGATAATAAATATAGTCCAAAGAAAAAGGATTGTAAAGAAAAATTTTCCCAAAGCGTAAATCCTTTCTATATATAACGGAAAAGGACTTCCTTAATGTTGTCATCTTTTTTAACTTTCTCTTCTTGACTTTTAAATAAAAATTATTATCTTTATAAAGTTATGAAACTTACTTTAAATTGGTTAAATGAGTTTTTAGAACCAAAAATTAATGAAAGAGAGCTCTTAAATTTGTTAGAGAAAAAAGGTATTGAAGTAGTAAATTTCTATGATTATTTAAAAGACTTTTCTTATTATCTTTTAGCAACAATTATCGAAAAAAAGGAAAATGAAACAGTTTTAAAAATTGGTAATGAAAAATTTATAATTAAAGAAAATATTCCCGCTAAAATAGGAGAAAAAGTAGGTTATCATTTAAAAGAAAAGAAATTATTAAAAGGAAAGGATTTATCTTTTCCTAAAGAAGATTATTTAATTTTTGAGGAAGAAGAAGGAAAAGAAGTTTTTAATTATCTTGATAACCTATTTCTGGAAGTAGAAATTACACCTAACCGAGCAGACCTCTTTTCCGTTTTTGGTCTTGCCCGAGAAGTTGCCTATTTTACCGATAGAAATTTAATTTTACCAAAGGTAGATAACAATCTTTACGAAATAGAAGAAAAAAATGATATTGAAATAATTATCGAGGATTTAGAGAGATGCCCAATTTACATTGCCACCAAAATTGTTAATTTAAAAATAAAGCCATCTCCTCTATTTTATCAATGGCGTCTTTTTCTTTCGGGATTGAGACCAATAAATAATGTTGTTGATGCCACCAACTACACCCTTATCCAATTTGGTCAGCCATTACACCCTTTTGATTTAAGAAGAATTTTTGGAAACAAAATTTATGTTCGCCAAGGGAAAAAGGGCGAAAAAATTAAAACTATTGATGGAATAGAAAGAGAAGTCTCGGAAAAGGTTCTTTGTATCGCTGATAGTAAAAGGATAATAGCCATTGCCGGAATAATCGGTGGTCAGAACACGGAAATTATTGAAAATACTAAAGAAATACTTTTAGAATGTGCTTTTTTCTCTCAGGAGGCAATAAGAGAAGGGATTAATTTCTTAAATTTAAGAACCGAAGCAGCAAGAAGATTTGAATTAGGAATTGATTATGAGAATTTAAATTATTTCGCCAATTATGCAACTAATTTGATAGCTAATTGGAGCGAGGGGAAAATTATTAAAGAAAGAAAGATAATAAAAAAGGAATTAAAAAAAGAAATAATTAACTTTCCTATAAGCTATCCCCAAAGAATTTTAGGCATTAATTTTTCTAAAGATTATCTCTTAGATATTCTTAAGAGAATCGGTGGCGAAATTATTAAAATAAATGAGAAAGAGATTATTTACCAGTCGCCATCCTGGCGTCAGGATTTAAAATTACCCATTGATTTGGTAGAAGAAATTGCTCGCTATTACGGTTATGAAAATTTTTCTTCGTTCTTTTATTTGAAAATAAAAAAAATTGGCGGAATCCAACCCTTTACTGCTTTTTTAAATAATCTCAGGAATTTTCTTATTGGCCGAGGTTTCTACGAAATAATTACTATAAGTCTATTGCCGGAAAATATAAAAGAAAGTATTAGTCTATTAAACCCTTTAAATGAAAAATTGGCTGTTTTAAGGGATACCCTTATTCATTCCTTATTATCAGTAATTTCTTACAACCATTCCTTTAATAACAAAGATTTAAGAATTTTTGAAATTGGCAAAGTTTATAAAAAAGAGAAATACTTATTAGCTATTGCCCTCACTGGTAATAATTGTCCAATTAATTTTGATATGAAACCTAAAAAGGTAGATTATTTTGATTTAAAAGGAATTATTGAAGAAGTTTTTAATTTTTTAAATATTACAGAAATTGATTATCAATTAAAAAATTATCCCTATTTTTCTGCTTTCCCTTCAACAGCAATTGTTTATAAAGACGAAGAGATTGGCTATTTAGGGAAAATAAATGAAAATTTGCTTGGTTATTATAAAATTGAGGATGAAATTTTTTATTCTGAAATTGATTTAGAAAAAATTTATCAATATCTACCAAAAGGGAAATTCTATCAACCTCTTCCTATTTTTTTGCCTATTTATCGGGATTTATCTTTTATTACTGATGAAAACCTTTGCGCCAAAGAGATAATTAATTTAGTTGAGAAAAATTACTCCGCTATTATAAAAGAAATTATTGTCTTCGATTCTTTTGTTGGTAAACCTCTTCCACCGGGAAAAAGAAATTTAGGTATCCGCCTTTTTTTCTATCCCAAAGAACGACCTTATACCAAAGAAGAATTAGAAAAATTATTGAACGAAATTATTTTATCTATTGAAAACAACTTTCCTGTTCAATTGAGAAAAAAATGAGCGAAATTGAAAAAAAATTAAAAACCTTAGAAGAATTAGTTGAAAAAATTTTAAAAGAAAGAGAAACTCTAAAAAAGGAAAACGAGAATTTAAAAAAAGAGTTAGTAATCTATCAAGAGAAAATAGAAAAAAGTTTAAAAAAATTAAAATTTATTATTGAAAAATTAAAGAGTTTTAGTAAACTTAAAATATGAATACTTATCGTCTCCAATTTTTAGACCAAATTTATGAAATTAGAAGCGACAAAGATGAAGAATATTTAAAAAATTTATTTAACCTTTTAGAAATTAAAGTTAAAGAGATAAAAGAAAAGTTTCCCTATTTAGATTTTAGCGAAATAATTTTTTTTGGCTCCCTTAATCTGATTGAAGAACTAATGGATAACTACGAAAAAAGCGAAAAAATGTTAAAAGAAAGGTTAGATTTGCTCATTGAAAAATTGGTAAATAATAAGGGCTCTCGGTAGTATTCGTGATTGGTAAATATGGTCTTGAGCCAACACCTAAATAATGGATGTCCAATGGTGCTTACTATCGGGAGGTTACCCTCCAAAGATAGAACCCACCTTAGGACGCCATTTTTTTTAAAGGGTTCAGAGACCATCTCCAACACGATGCTACGGAGAGCCTTAAGTTTTAAAAGGGGAAAAGGATGTGGTATTTATTTTTGTTTTTATTATTTTTATGTTTTTTATTTACTTATTTATTAACTAAAAATTTTTGGCAAAAAAAATATGAAAAGGAGAAAGAAAAAATAGATAAATACCTAAAGAACCTCCAAGAAGAAAACGAAAAAAAGAAACAAAATTTAGTTGAAGAACTCAAAAAAGAGTTAGAAATAGAGAAAATAAAACTTTCCCAAGAGTATGAAGAGAAATTAAGAGAATTAACAAAAAAAAGAAAAGAATTAGAAGAACTTATTGACCTTTATCAAAAAAAGGAAAAAGAATATTTATCTCAATTAAATCGCATTCAAAAAAAAGAAAATGAACTTTTGACCACCGAAAAGATTTATAAGATAAAGATTGAACATCTTGATAAATTGATAAATGAATACCAAAACCGGTTATCAAAAATCCCTAATTTAAGTATTAAAGAAATAAAAGAAGAACTAAAAAAAATTTTTGAAAAGGAAGTATGGGAGGAACACTTTGAGGAATTAAAGAAAATTAAAGAAAAAGCAAATGAGGAAACCAAGATTATTGCCCAAAAAATTATATTAGAAGCCTGCCAAAAAATTGCCTTACCTTTAGCAAAAGAACACACTGTTTCTTGGATAGAAATTCCAAAAGAAGAATTTAAAGGGAAATTAATTGGCCGAAAAGGGAGAAATATTCATTTAATTGAAAACCTTACAGGCACAGAAATTATTATTGACGACATTCCGAAGAAGATTTTTATTTTTTCCTTCAATCCTAAAAGAAGAATGCTCGCTAAATTATTAATCAATGAAATTATCAGTGGTGAAGAAATTACTGCTGAAATTATAGAGAAAACTTTTCAAAAGGTATTAGAAGATTTTGAAGAAAAAACTTTTCAAATTGGTTTAAATACTTGTAATGAGCTGGGAATTGAAAATTTTCCCAAGGAAATAATAAAAACAGTTGGTGAAATGAATTTTTATGTTACCTATGGTCAAAACCTTCTTGCCCATTCTAAAGAAGTAGCAATTATTAGTAAAAATTTGGCGCTCAATCTTGGTTTTACTCCGACAAATATCTTACGGGCTGGTCTTTTACACGATATTGGCAAAATTCTCCCTAACCAAGAAAATCTACCCCACCAAGTAGTTGGTGCTAATTTTGTTAAAAATTTGGGCGAAAATGAGATTGTCGTTCAAACAATCGCTAATCATCATCAATCCGGTGATTTTTCTTATCCCGAATGTTATTTAATTTCAATCGCAAATGGAATTTCCCATGTGTACGGAGCTGGCAAAGCAATCGAATTTGATAAAATTTTTAAAAGATTAATCAAAATTGAAGAACTTTGTGAAGAAACCCAACTGGTCAAAAAAGCTTATGCCTTCCAATTGGGAAGGGAAATTCGGATTTTACTAAATACTGATAAAATTAATGAAAAAGAAGGTTCTTTATTAACAAGAGCTCTTCAGCAAAAGATAAGAAATGAGTTAGAGTTTTTAGGGGAGATTAAAATAAACTTAATCTATGAGTTATAAAATTCTTTTTTTGGGCGACGTGTGTGGTGAAGCAGGAAGAAAGGCAATAGCCGAAGGAGTAAAAATTTTAAAAAATAAATATCAACCGGATTTTATTATTGTTAATGGTGAAAATTCGGCAGGAGGATTTGGAATAACTCCAAGGATTACAGAAGAGTTTTTCTCTTTAGGAATTGACTGTATCACTCTTGGTGATCATAGTTTTGACCGAAAAGAAATCATCCCTTATTTAGAAAAAGAAAAAAATATCATCCGTCCACTAAATTATCCCTTCGGTGTGCCTGGAAAAGGAATCTGTATAAATAAAAAAAATAATGAAACAGTAATTGTGATAAATCTTATTGGAAGAGTATTTATGAAACCGGTAGATTGTCCTTTCCGAAGAATTGATGAAGAGTTAACCAAAATTAATGAAAAAAGAATTATAATTGTTGATTTTCACGCGGAAGCTACTGCTGAAAAAAAAGCAATGGGATATTTTTTAGACGGCAGAGTAAGTGCTGTCTTAGGAACTCATACCCACATTCCAACTGCTGATGAAGAAATTCTATCTAAAGGAACAGCTTATATCACTGATGTTGGAATGTGTGGGGCAATGGATTCCGTTTTAGGGATGAAAATTGAGGATTCTTTAAAAAGAATTCTCTACGGAATTAACTATCGCCTTAATCCAGCAGATTCTAATCTCAAGATAGAAGGAGTTTTGATAGAAATTGATCCCTTCACTTGTAAAGCCCAAAAAATCGAAAGGATTTGTGAAAAATATCTAAATTTTAACTCCGTGCCTTCTTAATACTTCCTTAAGAAATTTTCCTGTATAAGATCTTTCGCATTTGGCAATATCTTCTGGTGGACCACAGACGACAATATATCCACCCTTCTCACCGCCTTCCGGTCCTAAATCAATTATCCAGTCAGCACATTTTATTACTTCTAAATTGTGTTCAATGACCAAAACTGTATTTCCTTTATCCACTAAACGATTAAGAACAATTAAAAGTAATCTGATATCTTCAAAATGCAAACCAGTAGTCGGTTCATCTAAAAGATACAAAGTTTTTCCTGTGCCAATTTTGGATAACTCTCTTGCCAATTTTACTCTTTGAGCTTCGCCACCTGATAAGGTAGTTGCTGGCTGTCCCAATTTTATATAACCTAAACCAACATCTTTTAACATTTCTAATTTTCTTCGAATCGATGGTATATTATAAAAAAATTCTAACGCTTCATTAACGGTCATCTCTAAAACTTCATAAATATTTTTCCCTTTGTATTTTATTTCTAAGGTTTCCCGATTATATCTCTTTCCTTTACAAACCTCACAAGTAACATAAACATCGGGTAAAAAATGCATTTCAATCTTTTTAATTCCGTCGCCGCCACAATTTTCACATCGGCCACCCCGAACATTAAAAGAAAATCTGCCTGGAAGATAACCCCGCATTTTAGCTTCCTTCGTCTGAGCAAAAAGTTCTCTTATAGGTGTAAAAACATTAGTATAAGTAGCCGGATTAGAGCGCGGGGTTCGACCAATTGGTGATTGATCAATGTTGACCACTTTATCAATTTCTTCCCAGCCAATAATCTCTTTAAATTTTCCTGGTTTCTCTTTTGAACCATAAAGCTTTTCAGCTAATGCTTTATAAAGAATATCATTCATAAAGGTACTTTTACCCGAACCAGAAACTCCGGTAAGACAGACAAACATTCCTAACGGTATATAAATATCGATGTCCTTCAAATTATTTTCACAGCAACCTTTTACAATCAAAAACTTTCCAGAGTTATTTCTTCTTCTTTTAGGAAAAGGAATCTCTTTTTTACCTATCAAATAAGCTCCGGTTAAAGAATTTGAATTTTTCATTATTTCAGAAGGTGTCCCCATAGCAACCACATAGCCACCTTTTTCACCCGCTCCCGGTCCTAAATCAATTACGTAATCACTTGCTAAAATTGTGTCTCGGTCATGTTCAATGACAATTACTGTATTGCCTAAATCTCTCAATCTTAATAATGTTTGAATCAACTTATGATTATCCCTCATATGTAAACCAATGCTCGGTTCATCTAAAATATAAGTAACACCAACTAAACCTGAACCAATTTGAGTGGCTAATCTTACCCTCTGTTCTTCACCGCCGCCTAATGTATCCGTTCTTCTTTCTAAAGTTAAATAGTCAACACCAACTTCAATTAAAAAGCTTAAACGCTTTTTAATTTCATTAATTAATTCACCAACAATCTTTTTTTCTTGCTCATTTATTTTCAGATTCTGGAAAAATTGATAAATTTCTCTAATCGATAATTTACAAACATCATAAATTGAATAACCAGCAATTTTAATTGATAATGCTTCTTTTTTAAGACGAGCACCTAAACATTCCGGACAAGGCAAAATTGACATATATCTTTCAATCCATTCCCGAGTACTTTCGGATTCGGTGGTTTGATAAATTCTCATCAGATGAGGGATAACACCTTCAAACTCTTCATAAAACTGGTAACGAGTTCCGTCCCATCTTTCGTGTTCGACGAGAATCTCTTCGTTGCTGCCATAAAGAATTATTTCTCTTACTTCCTTAGGTAATTTTTTCCAGGAAGTATTTAAGGAAAAATTATAATTTCTTGCCAATGCTTTCAAAACCGAAGTAAACCATCTACCCTTTGGTTCTCCCCAAACCTCAATTACTCCTTCATTAATTGAAAGATTAGGGTCAACTATCAATCTTTCCGGATCGATTTCCATTTTTGTTCCCAATCCGTGACAGGCCGCACAAGCTCCGTAAGGAGAATTAAAAGAAAATAACCGAGGAGAAATTTCTTCATAAGAAAAACCACAGCCGACACAAGCAAATTTTTCGGAAAAAATTTTTTCTTCTTTTCCATTAAAAATTACTGAACATAATCCTTGCCCTTCTTTTAATGCCAACTCTACGGATTCAACCAACCTTTTATGACTTTCATTAGTCAAAATTAAACGATCGATAAGAATTTCAATATTATGTTTTTTATATTTTTCTAAATTCTTAATTTCAGAAATCTCATAAATTTCACCGTCCACTCTTACTCTCAAAAATCCTTTTTTTCTAATTTTTTCCAAAAGGGCTTGATATTCTCCTTTTCTTCCTCTCACAATCGGGGCTAATATTGTTAACTTAGTATTTAAGGGATAAAGAGCTATCTGGTCAATTATTTGATCTAAAGTTTGGTGAGCAATTTCTTTATTACAGTAAGGACAAAAGGGAATACCAATCCGAGCGAAAAGAACTCTTAAATAATCATAAATTTCGGTAACGGTCCCAACGGTTGAACGAGGATTTTTGGCTGCTGTTCGTTGTTCAATAGCAATCGCTGGCGAAAGACCTTCAATCTGGTCGACATCTGGTTTTTCTAATACTCCCAAAAACTGCCGAGCATAGGAAGAAAGCGATTCGATATACCTCCTTTGTCCCTCGGCATAAATAGTATCAAAAGCCAAAGAAGATTTTCCTGAACCAGAAATTCCAGTGATAACTACCATTTTATTACGAGGAATCTTTAAAGTAAGATTTTTTAAATTATGTTCTCTCGCTCCTTTAATAAAAATATAATTGTTTTTGGTCATTTATTATAATTATATGATTTTTTCTAAATCTTCAACAATTTTTAGAAAATATTCATAATTCTCTTCATCTTTTTCATATTCTTTAAAATCTTCAACAACTTTTTCATTTATATCGGAGGGCAAGAGCGCTTCACAAGCAGGAAAGATGAGACCCTCCTCTTTAAAGATATGACGAGCAAAGGTCTCTATAAAATTTTGTAAACCAAGGAAAAATTTTTCCTTATCAGGCTCTCGCAATCCTATTTCTAAATCTTCAATAATTTCCTTTCTTTTTTCTGCTTCATCAACCATAACTAATTGAGCATCAATCTCATATTCCCTTATTAAGGGGAATAAAACTTTTTCTTCCTTAGCACAATGATTTTCTTCAACAAAATTTTTAATTAAACGATAAAGTAAAGAAAATTCTTTCTCTAAAAACTGTTCCCGGATTATAAGTATATTCATCACTCTTAAAGCTCTTTCAATCAAAAAATGCTCTTTTTTTAAAGTTTCTAAAAATATAAATTCCGGCATTAAATTATTATAAATAAATTTTGAAATTAATCAAGAGGAGTTAAAACACCTACAGGTAAAATCATTTCTTGCATAGAAATTCCACCGTGTTGGTAAGTAAATTTATAAGTTTTTTCGTATTCCTTTGGTTTTGTTGGATAGATAAAATAATAATCGCCCTTACAGATGGCGTATTGTTCGCCTAAAAATTCTTGTGGTAGTTCTAAATCTTTGGGAGCTAAAAGCCAAGCTGCTTTCTTATCCACTATTAACCCGCCACCTGATTTATACCGAAGATTGGGAGAAAGTTCTTTCCCACCGTGAATAATTGTGGGTTTTTTCACTTTAATAAATCCGTGGTCAGAAGTGATAATAATCTTCCTTCCCTTTTGTTTGATTTTTTTTAAAAACTGAAATATTAAAGAAGAATTAAACCAGAGCTTAGTAAATTCTAATAAAGAATCTTCATTTTCAGCAATCTCTTTGATAAATACACCTTCTTTAGCAGAATGAATAAGAAAATCTAAAAAATTGATAATAATTATAATTATCTCCGCATCGGGATTCAAAAGATAATCCATTTTTTCCGCCAAATCTTCTATTTTCAAAACCTTTAAATAAAAATGTTTTAAGGAAATTCTTTCTCTAATTAAAAGCTTTTGAAAAAGTCCCTCTTCGTATCGATTTTGCCCCATATCTTCAAATACCCAATAATTAGGATAATATTTAAAAATTTTTTCTGGTGTCAAACCGCTTAATAAGGCATTACGGGAATAAGGGGTAGCCGAAGGAAGAATTGAACAATAAAAACTTTGTCTTATTAAGAAATGTTCTTTTAAAATATTATAAATAATTAACCATTGATCGAGCCTTAAAGAATCAAAAATTATCCAATAAAGAGGTAATTTATTTAAATTGGGTTTAACAAACTTCTCAAAAAATTGGTGAGAGAGAATTGGTCCAGAATTATTTTTTAACCAATAAAAATAATTCTCTTCAATAAAATGAGCAAAATTTTCATTCCCCTCTTTTAAAATATCTTCATAACTTTCTCTTAAATCATCAAGTGAGAACCGATTGATATATTCCCGCCACTTTATCAATTGTTGATAAAAATCATACCACTCCTCTATTCTTTCAAAATCTTTTATACCCGAAAGAATTTTTAAATATTCTCTCACTAAATTCTCTTTAAAAATCTCTTTCTTTTCTAATAATCTTTTAATTACCGCTAATATTTGCACAGGATTTAAGGGTTTTAAAATAAAGTCATCAATTAGGTTAGCATAAACTTCATCAATAAAAGCTTCGTCACTCACTTTGGTGACCATTACTACAAAAATATTTGGATCATAATTCTTTATTTTTTTAGCAACTTCCAAACCATCCAGTCCGGGCATCATCTCATCAACAAAAATCAAATCAAAATTTTCTTCTTTTATTCTATTTAAGCCATCAACTCCATTACTTACCTCTCTTACTTCATACCCTTTATCTTTTAGAAAATAGATAAAAGGTCTCAGAAGTTCAATTTCGTCATCAATCCAAAGAATTTTCATTTTTTCTTTAAGATAATGGAAAAAACCGTTCTCCCCTTTTTTGATTCCTTTAGTATCAATTTCCCTTTATGATATTCCTCAATAATTCTTTTTGTTAAAGATAAACCTATTCCCCAACCGTATCTTTTAGTTGTTACACCGGGCTGAAAAATTTTATTTTTAATCTTTTTATTTATTCCTTCGCCACTGTCAATTATTTGAATTTCGTAATAGCCATTATGAAAAACTTCTTTTATTTCTATTCTCCCCGGATTATTACCAATCGCATCTACACTATTTTTTAATAAATTTTCTAAACTCCAGCCGAAAAGAACTTCATCCAAAGGTAAAAGAGGATTACTTTTTAAATTCAAAACTAATTCAATATTTAATGGCATCCTTTTTTGGAAATGCTGACAAACATTTTCAATAACTTCTCTAATTGGTGTCTCAGTCAATTTTGGGGGCAATCCTATCCGTGAAAATCTTTCTAAAGCAATCTCCATTTTCTTTATATCCAAAGACATTTCTTCGTAATAATCTTTTTCAATTTTATCTTTTAGTGTTAAAAGCCAACCCATTAATGAAGAAAGCGGTGTTGCCATTTGATGGGCAGTTTCTTTTGCTAAAAAGGTCCATAACTTCTCTTCCTCTCTTTTTTTATAAATGAAAATTGCCCAAATTCCCAAAAAAATAAATATTAATAAAATTAAAATTAGATAATAAGGATAAAAACGAACAAATTTGGCAGAAGAAGATAAACCATAATAAATTTCGCCGAGAATTTTTGTTGTATCACCAATGTTAACTAAAATCGGAATTGGCGATTTTTCTTTCTTTAAACTTTCTATTTTTTTTCTCAATATTTCTTTTGTTGGATTTTTCCCTACATTCCGATAAGCGACAATTTCACCTTTATCATCGGTGACAACCACTGGAAAATCAATTTTTTTAATTATTTCCTCAAAAATTATATCTAACTCGTAAGAACTGGTTTCCCAATTTTCTTCTTGAGTTTTTGACATATATTTAGCAAAAATCCGTGACCGCAAAGTTATCTCTTCTTCCAATTTTCGAAAGAGAAAAGAAGAAATAATAAAGAATATTATCGCCAGAAGCAGAAAGATAAATACAAAATAGCTAATCAAAAATTTTTTACCTAATTTTATCCTCATTTTTATATTATATTTAAAAATAAAAAATTTGTCAATTTTAAATTTAGAGATAAAATTTTACTAATTTTCCAATTATTATTTTAGATTATTATACTCCTCACTATTGTTTTTTTTGAGTAATAACAATTTCTTAATCAAGTATCTTTTTCTTCCTTTTTTATAAAACTTACTTATATTTCTCTTTTATAAATATAAATAAAATCCATCAAAACAGTTTTTGGCTATGGATATTATAATATTAGAATAATTGATTTTTATATCAGGGAATTTCATTAGCGTAATATTTTCTTAACTAAAAAACTGAAAAACCTGTGAAGTATCTGCCAAAATCTCACAAAAAGTTTATTAAGAAAAAAAACAAAAGAATTATTGTTAGTCAAAAGAAAATCAAAAATGAATAAAAACAATCACTAAATTTAAGAAAATCTTTTTTCTCAATTGTTATTTTATCTACTATATTTTGATTTAGGATATTTATGGTAAAGGGAATAATAGATTTCCGGATATTTATCCTTACCGCCAATCAAAAGAAATACCTCTGGCATTTTTTGTTTGGCTAAATTGCTCATTTTTTGGGCAATATCTCTAATTTCCCATTGGGCTTCTTTATCTTCTCTTAATCGCGAGATGTGATAAAGTTCTCTGGGGTTTAAACCAATTAGAATTCTTTTTCGATGAGCATTTGTCAAAATGTATTGAGCTTTTTCAATTCCCAATTTTTCTTTTAAAGAATAAAAAAGTTCTTCAACCTCTTCCATTTTTTCTCTAAAATCTCTTTCTAAATTTTTCTCAATAATAGATTGAGGAATAGTAAATTTTAATTCCGGATTATAATATTGGCTTATCAAAGTCATTAATCTATGCCTTTTCAATTGAGCAAAAGCGGTAGCACTTATCACAATTTCAAATATTAAAAATCCTAATTCAAATTCTCTTGGAACAGCATTATAAAACTCCAAATATTCTAAACTTTTTTTAATAATTGCTTCTTTTTCTTCGGTGCTTAAAGATAAATTCTTAGGAAAAGCACCAGAAAGATAAGGGTAAAGAAGTGTTTTGGAAATCAAATCATTATTGGAATAGGCAATTAATCGAACATCCTCAACTTCTTCCTCGGTGTTTTTAAATTTTAAAAATTTTTCAGAAAATCTTTTTAACTCTTCTTTAGTTTTTGATTCATAATCGGTTGCCTGGTAATATCTTAAAAGGGATGGAGCAATTTCTTTAACTTTGTTAAAAATCCTTTTACCTAATTCTTTAATCTCTGGTAAAAAAGATGCCGAAAATCTTCTTAGCATATATTCTAAACTACGCGCATTTATTGTCATACCCAATTGAGTATAAGTAGCTAAAGGTAAAAGATAGCGAGAATCTTCTTTAGCTATTCCTTTCTTTATAAAATCTTCATAAGTAGCGAAAAGTTTTCTCACTATTTTTTTATAGCTTTTTTCAATTTTGGTATTTTTTATTTCTTTGGGAATAAAAAAGCCTTCTTTTAACTTTACATATCTTTGGGATTTTTCCGTATAAGAGGCTAAACGAAAATGCTCAACTTCTTCTACTGCTAATCGGGATATTTTAATAATATCAATATTAAAAACACTATGTTCAGCAACCGAAGAATGTCCCATTTCAAAAATAATTCTTCTATTTGTTTCTCTTGCTTTTTCAATTTCCTTTAAGGCAATTTCTCTTAATTTATCAATCGGTAAATCATAACGGCTAATCCGCGCATAGGCACAAGATAAACTTTCTGGTGTTAAAAACTTTTTATACCGAGAAGGTATTTTCTCTAAAATCTTTATGTCTACATTATAACCGGCTAAATTTACTTTCATTATCTAAAAATACCAAAACTTGATTTTTTTTTCAAGTTTATTTATAATAAAAAATTATTTGGAGGAGAAGATGGCTAAAGTAGCAATAAATGGATTTGGGAGAATTGGAAGGTTAGTATTAAGAATTGGATTAGAAAATAAAAATTTAGAATTTATCGCAATTAATGATGTAGTGGATGGTAAAGTTTTAGCCCATCTCTTTAAGTATGATTCTGTCCATCGCCAAGTTCCTTATGAAATTAAAGGGGAAAAGGATAAATTGGTCGTAAAGGGACGAGAAATTCTTGTCTTAAATGAAAAAGATATTAAAAATTTACCCTGGGAAAAATTAAAGGTTGACATTGTAATTGAGGCAAGCGGTGTATTTCGTAAAAAAGAAGAATTAGAAAATCATCTTAAAAATGGTGCTAAAAAAGTAATCTTAACTGCTCCTCCCAAGGATGAAAAAGAGATTAAATCTTTTGTTTTAGGAATAAATGAAAAAAATTATGAACCAGAAAAAGACCATATTATTTCTAATGCCTCTTGTACTACCAATTGCCTTTTACTATTAATAAAAGTTCTCCACGAAAATTTTAAAATCCTTTCTGGTTATATGACGACAATTCACGCTTATACTAATGACCAGAGAATTTTAGATGCTCCCCATAAAGATCTACGCCGAGCCCGAGCTTGTGGTTTATCTATGATTCCTACTAGTACCGGCGCAGCAAAAATGATCGGTATTATCTTTCCGGAATTAAAAGGAAAGATTTCCGGAGTTGCTATAAGAGTTCCGGTAGCAAATGTCTCAATGGTGGATTTATCTTGTGTTGTGAAAAAGAGGGTCAATAAAGAAGAACTAAATCAAGTATTTAAAAAAGCCAGCGAAACCTATCTAAATAAATATCTTCAATATATTGAAGAAGAACTTGTTTCTCAGGATTTCATTGGCAATCCTTATTCCTGTATTTTTGATGCTACTCTTACCGAAGTAATTGAGGAAAATTTTGTTAAAGTGTATGCTTGGTATGATAACGAATGGGGATATTCTTGCCGAGTAGTAGAATTGGCTGAGTTAGTAGCTAAAAATTTAAAATAAATAACAATGAAATCGGTAAAAGATATTGATTTAAATTACAAAAAAATATTTTTAAGAGTAGATTATAACATTCCTTTAAAAGAAGGTAAAATTCTGGATGACTCCCGAATTCAGGCTTCCTTAGAAACTATTTTCTATGTCTTAAATTTTCCTAATACTCTTTTTATCGCCTCCCACTTAGGAAGACCAAAAGGAGAGAAAAAAAAGGAGTTTTCTTTATTTCCAATTGCTTCTTATTTGTCAAAACTTTTAAATAAAGAAGTAATTTTTTTAGACGATTGTGTGGGGAAAAAAGTTTTAGAAACAAAAAGAAAAGCTAAACTTGGCGAAATCTATTTATTAGAAAACTTAAGATTTTACGAAGAGGAAGAAAAAAATGATTTAAACTTCGCAAAAGAATTAGCTAAGGAGATAGATGTGTATGTGAACGATGCTTTTTCTGCTTCTCATCGGGCGCACGCTTCTATCGTTGGTATTACCCAATTTATAAAAGAGAAATGTGCTGGCTTCCAGGTTTTAAAAGAAGTTGAAAACTTAAAAAAAGTATTAGAAGATGTTAAAAGACCAGCAATCTT
The DNA here is from genome assembly GCA_039801885.1 of Caldifarciminota bacterium. GTDB lineage: Bacteria > Hydrothermota > Tepidihabitantia > Tepidihabitantales > DTDR01 > DTDR01. The sequence continues at coordinate 23,795 of JBDRVN010000003.1, read as the reverse complement.
AATAATTGGTGGAGCAAAAATTTCTGATAAATTAGGAGTGATAAAAAATTTTTTACCAAAGGTAGATAAGGTTCTATTGGGTGGTGGTGTTATTTTTACCATCTTTAAAGCCTTGGGATACGAAATTGGTAAATCAATTTATGAAGAAAATCTTTTAAAAGAAGGAGAATATTTAGCCAAAGAAGAAAAGTTAATTTTACCTATTGATGTTTTAATTGCTTCCGAAATCTCCGAAAATGCTCATTATTATAATACACCGATAAGAGAAATAAGAAAGGATTACTATGGTGTTGATATCGGCAAAGAAACAATTACTCAATATGTAAAAATAATTTGTGAAACAAAAACAATTATCCTCTGTGGTCCTTTAGGAATATTTGAAATTGAACCTTTTAGCTGCGGAACAAGAGAAATTATAAAAGCAATCTCTCAAGCCTCTCAAAATGGTGCTTTTAGTTTAGCAGGAGGGGGAGATACTATTGCGGCGATAAATAAATTTAATTATGCTGATAAATTCTCATTTCTATCCATGGCGGGTGGTGCTACCTTAGAATTTTTAGAAGGAAAGGAATTACCAGGATTGAAAGTTCTTTTATAATTCAAAATGAAAAAAAGAAAAGTCTTTATCGGTGGTAATTGGAAAATGAATTTTAACCATTTAGAAGGGAAAGAATTTGTTGAAAAGTTATTACAATCAATTAGAAATATTGAAGAAAAAGAAATTGTTATTTTCCCACCTTTTACCACTCTCTTTACGGTATCAGAGGTTATTAAAAATAACAAAATCAAATTAGGTGCCCAAAATATTCACTGGGAAGATAAGGGAGCTTTCACCGGAGAAATTTCGCCACAATTTTTAATCGCCTTGGGTTGTGAGTACGTAATAATCGGTCATTCGGAAAGAAGAAAATATTTTTTTGAAACCGATGAGCTGATAAATAAGAAAATTAAAAAAGCTTTAAGTAGTGGTCTAAAACCGATATTTTGTATCGGAGAAAATTTAGAGGAAAGGAAGGCAGGAAAAACTTTAACAGTTATTGAAAATCAATTAAAAAATGGGTTAAAAGATATAAAGGAATTAAAGGGAATGGTGATTGCTTACGAACCGGTTTGGGCAATTGGAACCGGCATAAATGCCCTTCCAACACAAGCGAGCGAAGTTCATAGTTTCATTCGTGATTTTATTTTAAAAAATTATGGAAAAGAGGTTAGCGAAAATTTAAGAATTATTTATGGCGGCAGTGTAAATAAAGATAATATTAAAGATTTATTAAAAGAAAAAGAAATTGATGGAGCATTAATTGGCGGTGCTAGTATAAAATTAGATGAATTTGTTCAAATTGTTAATCTTGATTTATAAAAATTTTTTGTTAAAATAAAAAATATGTTTACTTTTTTATTAATTCTACATATTTTAGTATGTTTAATTTTAATATTTATTGTTCTTTTGCAACAACCCCAAAAAGGCGGTATGTCTTTAATTTTTGGTGGCGGCGAATCAATTTTTGGCGGCAGCGGTATTTCTCCTTTTATGATTAAAATAACTTCGGCGGTAGCTGCTTTACTCTTAATTACATCAATAGGTTTGGTATTAACTTCTCAACCAAGAATTCAAAGAACACAACAAAGAACAACTACTACTGAACAACAAAGAAGATAAAATGTTTGCAATCGCTGAAATTAAAGGATTTGAGTATTTTGTAAAAGAAGGCGAAAAACTAATTATTCCCCGAATTAAGGCAGAAATAGGAGAAATTGTTAGATTTAATGAAATATTATTTTTAAAGTCCAATGACAAAGTATGGATAGGAACACCAAAAGTTGAAGGTGCTTCAATAGAAGCTAAGGTATTATCTCATTTTAAAGGAGAAAAAATTATCGTTTTTAAATTTCGGCGAAGAGAAAATTATCGTCGAAAGAAGGGATTCCGACCTTTATTAACCGAGGTCGAAATTCTTAAAATCAATTTTCCTCAAGAAAGTTAACTTAAATTTTTAATGGGCGGTAGAGGAGTTGAACCTCTGACCTTCGGTATGTGAGACCGACGCTCTAACCAACTGAGCTAACCGCCCTTTAAAATTATAATAATGAAATTTTCAAACAAATCAATATTTTTAATTACCGGTAAACCAGGCATCGGAAAAACATCTTTGATTAAAAAACTTGCTTTATCTTTTAATTTGAAAGATATCTGCGGATTTTATACCGAAGAAATAAGAGAAAAAAATAAGAGAGTGGGTTTTAAAACCATCACCTTTCATAAGGGCGAAGGGATTTTAGCTCACATTAATCTTCTCTCACAATACAAAGTCTCTAAATATTATGTAGATATCCAAAATTTTGAAAAATTAATTATCCCTGAGTTAAATTTAGTAAACAAAAAGAAAATTATTCTGATAGACGAAATTGGTAAAATGGAGCTTTTCTCCAAAAATTTTAGAGAGAAAGTAATCGAAATCTTTAAATTAGATAAAATTATCATTGCTACTATCCCTATTTCCAAAATTAAATTTATTGAAAACCTAAAATCATTATCAAAAGTAAAAATCCACGAAATAACTTTGGAAAACCGAAATCAACTATTAAAAATTCTAAAAGAGGAAACAACTAATTTGTTAACTAATTCTAATTATTCTTGTCGGAGTTAATATCACATCTACTTTAACGTCGTGAGGCTCGGCTAAATAAGAAAAATCTTCTAAAACTTGACAATCATGAACAATAGTAATTACTAAGGGTTTTTTAATTAATTCTTTATTTTTCAAATCATAATATTCTTTATCACCGTAACCCTTCCCTTTTCCTAAACGATTTCCTTTCAAATCTACTGCCACACTTCCTTGAATAAAAACTTCAACAAAAGTCTTTGGTTCTTTACCGTATTTCTTAAAATTTTTAATAGTTATTGCTTTATCTGCGATTTCTTTCCCTTTTATTTCTAAATAACCCTCGATATGAGGTAGGGCAACAATTAGACTTTTACCTTCTTTTAATATTATCCTTCTTGCTTCTTTTAAAACACTATCGGGCGCAGAAAATACTCCTTGGGCCCTTAAAAACTCTTTAATTTCGTATAATTTTCTCGCTGCCTTCTCGCTACCTATAAAATTAGGTATTCTTCCATAACAAGGTACGGGGAAAATCACAAGATTATTTCTTTCCATATATTCCCAAATATCTTTTCTTATCTCTTCTTTAGTTTTCATTTTATATTATACAAAAATTATTGATTTTTAAAAGTAGTTTGTTAATATTTTTTAAAAAAGGAGAATTTATGCGTGAATTTACTAAATATGTTCATGGAAAAGAGGTTTTAGGAGAAAAATTTACTCGTTCTTTATCGGTACCAATTTATCAAACAGCAATTTTTACATTTTCCTCTGCCGAAGAAGGTGCCGGTATTATTGCTAAAGAAAAAGAAGGTTATTTTTATACTCGCTTAGGAAACCCAACGATTAAGGCTTTTGAAGAAAAAATGGCATTTTTAGAAGAAGGAGAAGATGCTTGCGCTTTTGCTTCCGGAATGGCAGCAATAAGTGCGGTAATTTTTTCCTTAATAAAAGCCGGTGACGAAATTTTAGCCTCCTATCCTATCTATGGTTGTACTTATTCCCTTTTTACTTCCATTCTTCCTAATTTGGGAATAAAAGCTGAATGGCTTATGGCCAAAAATTTTGCAGAGGAATTAAAAAAGAAGATAAACAAAAGAACCAAAATCGTTTTTATTGAAACTCCTACAAACCCAACAATTGAAGTTATTGATATCGAAGAAATCTCCGAAATTGCTCATCGGTATAATGCCAAAGTTGTTGTTGATAATACTTTTGCTACTACTTTTAATCAAAAACCTTTAAAACTAAAAGCCGACATCTCTCTGCACTCTGCCACAAAATATATCTCCGGTCATGGTGACACTTTAGGTGGAGTAGTAATTAGTGATAAAGAGACAATTAAAAACTTAAAAGAAAATTTGATAAGAAATTTTGGCGCGGTTATTAGCCCCTTTAACGCCTGGTTATTATTAAGAGGTTTAAAAACTTTGGCATTAAGAATGAGTAAACATAACGAAAACGGATTAAAAGTTGCTCAATTCTTAGAGAACCATCCAAAAATACAGTGGGTCTCTTATCCTGGGCTTCCCTCCCATCCCCAATATGAGATTGCTAAAAAACAGATGAATGGTTTCTCCGGTATGATTGCTTTTGAATTAAAGGGCGGTCGGGAAGCCGGAAGAAAATTAATGAACAATATTAAATTATGCGTTTGCGCGGTGAGTTTAGGAGATACCGCAACTCTCATTGAACATCCAGCCTCAATGACCCATTTTACTTATTCTAAAGAAGATTTGGAAAAATCAGGAATTAGTGAAGGGCTCGTTCGAATGTCGGTAGGAATTGAAGATGCGGAAGATATCATTGAAGATTTGAAACAAGCCTTGGCCAAAGTATGAATGATAAAATTGATGAAATTGTCCAAAAAAATCCCCAATATAAAAAAGAAGCCTATCTCTTTGTTTTAGATGCCTTAGAATACGCCAAAAAGAAATTAAAAGCTTCTAACCATATTTCTGGCCAGGAATTACTTTTAGGTTTCAAGGAATTAGCCCAGAAGGAATTTGGTATTTTAGCAAAAACTGTATTAGAGTATTGGGGGATAAAATCTACTAACGATGTAGGTGAAATGGTTTTTAATCTCTGTGAGGCAAAAATTTTAACGAAAAGAGAAAATGATAAAAAAGAAGATTTTGCTAATTTTTTTGATTTTGAAGAAGAGTTTATAAAAAAATATCAGCCTTCGCCCAAAGAAGAGATTAAGAAAAATATTCAAAAAGAATAAATAAAAATGAAATTTAGCAAAATATTTGAAAGTATCCCGCAGGTTTTTTCTCGTTTTGATAAAGAATACGAAGAAAGGAAAGAACAGATTGATTATTCTTGGGCAATTTATAATGCTTTAGAAAATAATGAAATTTTAATTATTGAAGCCGAGACTGGTATTGGCAAAACTTTAGGTTATCTTTTACCGGCAATTTTTTATGCCCACAAATATGATAAAAGAGTATTGATTTCTACTTATACCAAAGTATTACAAAACCAAATTTTAACCTCCGATATCTTGTTAGCAAAAGAAATATTGAATATTAATTTTCATTATACGGTAGCTTACGGAAGGGAAAATTATCCTTGTAAAAGAAGAATAAAACAAACTTTTAATTACCGGATTTTTGATTTTCCTTACAAAGAGGAAGAGTTAAATCAAATTTATGAACGGTTAATCACAAATAAAGAAATAAGAATAAATTTTTTAGAGAATCTTTCTCCCTCCCTTAAAGAAAAAATTACTTGTGCCTCGGAAGCTTGTCTCAATGAAGAATGCAATTATTATTCAGAATGCTTTTATCAAATAGCCAAAGAGGAATGGAAAAGGAGCAATATTTTAATTATTAACCATGCTTTATTTTTTGCCAATTTAAATTTAGAATATTCAATTTTACCTGAATATCAAGCAATAATCTTTGATGAAGCCCACTCCATAGAAGATATTTGTGCTAACTCTTTTGGGTTTTCTATCAGTGAAAATAATCTTAAAAGTCTTCTTTTCCGATTATATAATCCTAAAACGAAAACCGGCTTATTAAAAATTCTAAAATTACGAGATAAAAAATTAAAGGAATATCAAAAGGAAATTCTTTATCTTCTTGATAATTTAAACGATTATTTTCAAAGGATAAAAAATTTTCTTGGAAATGAAAAGAAAAAAAGAATAAAAGGTGATTTATCAATTTTACCAAATTTTCTTATTCAATTAGTGAATCTTAAAGAAAAAATAGCTGAGGATATTAGAAAAATTGATGACAAAGAAATAGTCATTGAATTTGTTGCCTGGATAAAAGAAGTGGAAGAGAAAATGAAAAATATTGAAAATTTCTATAGAGAAAAAGATAATTTTGTTTTCTGGATTGCTCAAGAAAGCTCTATATCTTTAAATGCTGCTTTAGTGGAAATCCAAGATGTAATAAAAGAAAATCTTTTGAGTAAAAAAATACCAATAATTTTTACCTCAGCTACATTAAGAGTAAAAGAAAATTTTAATTTCTTTGCTTCTCGTTTAGGAATTGAAAAATACGATAGAAAATATTTCCCCTCACCTTTTGATTATTCCCAACAAGCTTTGGTTTATATTGAAAAAAATATTCCTTCACCCACCGAAGAAGAATTTTTTTATAAAAAAGCAGCAAAAATAATTAACGATGTTATTCACCATGCTCAAGGCAGAACCTTGGTTTTATTCACCAGTTTCAAAGCATTAAAGAGAGTTTATGAGTTATGTGATAAGACAAAATATCCAATTTTATTGCAGGATGAAAATTCATCTCCTACCTCTCTTTTATCTGAATTCCAAAAAAATATTAACGCGTCTCTTTTTGCTACCGGTTCTTTTTGGCAGGGGATAGACGTTCCTGGCGAATCTCTTTCTTGTTTAATAATAACCCGGTTACCCTTTGATGTTCCCGATGAACCAAGAATTGAAGGAATTAAAGAGAAATTAAAAGAAGAAAATTTAGACCCCTTCTGGCATTATCAACTACCTAATGCGGTTTTGAAATTTCGACAAGGATTTGGTCGGTTAATTAGAAGTAAAGAAGATTATGGAGTTATTGTAATTTTAGATAAGAGAATATTAGAAAAATCTTATGGTAAATATTTTCTAAATTCTTTACCAAAAACTGTAAGAATTACTGACAATATTAATCTTCTCATTAATTTTTTAAAGAATGCACCAACCAAAATTTCTGAAAGCTAATTTAAAAGAAAAATTAAAAGAGCTAGAAAAATTTTTCTCTCCGTGTAAAATCTGCTCCAAAGAATGTAATGCTTTAAGATTAAATAACGAAAAAGGTGATTGCCAAATCGGCCGATATGCTATTGTAAGTAGTTTTGGACCCCATTTTGGTGAAGAAGAAGAATTGGTGGGTGAAAATGGCTCTGGCACAATTTTCTTTTCCGGTTGCAATCTCCATTGTATTTATTGTCAGAATTATGAAATTAGCCAATATGTAGAAGGAAAAGAAGTGAAACCGGAAGAACTGGCGGAAATGATGTTAAGATTACAAAAGATAGGATGCCATAATATTAACTTAGTAAGCCCTACCCACGTAATTTTCCAAATTTTAGAAGCCTTAATTGTTGCTAAGGAAAGAGGACTTAATTTGCCAATTGTGTATAATTCCGGCGGTTATGATAAAATAGAGATTTTAAGAATTTTAGAAGGTGTAGTTGATATTTATATGCCGGATATGAAATATAGCAATGACGGGTATGCTTTAAAATATTCTAAGGTAAAAAAATATTCGGAAATTAATAAAAAAGCAGTAAAAGAAATGTATCGGCAGGTTGGCGATTTAAAAATTGCCAATGGCATTGCTTATTCAGGATTGTTGATAAGACATTTAGTTTTGCCTAATAAAATTGCTGGCTCTTTTGAAATCTTAGATTTTATTGCCAAAGAGATTTCTCAAAATTCTTATGTAAATATAATGCTTCAATACCGTCCCTGCTATTTAGCGAATCATTATTTAGAATTAAATAGAAGAATAAAAAAAGAAGAATATGAAGAAGTTATAAATTATGCTAAAAAAATTGGATTATATCGAGGATTTTAAAAATAAAAAGGGGAGGTTTTTTCTACCTCCCCTATCCTTTTGAGATTTTTTTCTATCTAATTAAAAGAGAACTACTTTCTTTGTTTTCTTATAGGTGGGAGTTTCAAAATGGAGAAGATAGACACCTTTTGATAGAGTCTTATTATCCAAAGTTATAATGCCTTTTTGGGAAGTGTCTTCCGCATTCTTATAGAAATATTTTACCACTCTGCCCGTCACATCATTTAAACTAACTTTTATCCACACACCTTTTGGAACCTGCCATTTAATTCTTATTTCTCTCTTCGGATTGGTAATTTCTGCTACATCAAATTCTACAGAAGAATTATCAATCTCTTCAATCGCTGTAATTTGCCTAACTGAAACAGCATTAAAATATTCGCCATAGGTCCAAGATACCCAACTACCCGGACTACCATAAAAAGACTTTCCTAAAGGTCGGTTATCTGCCAATGTTGAAGGATGACCGGAATAGCTTCTCGGCATAACTGCTACATAAAATGTTCCAGAATTTATTTGAACTGGTGGTTCAACGGCATGTTCAATAGATAATGGATAAGAAACAGCACGAATGGTATCTGATTCGTATAATAAAGTTTGGCCATCATCAGCATAAATTCTAAATTGGAAAATGCTATCGGGCCAAGGATATTGTTGATGCCAATAGAATTGATGTTTTATTCGGGTAATTTCGAATGGATAAGTTAATCTAAAATCAGCAGGATTAAATCTTGTTGCCCTTTGCGGACTTCCCCAAGTAAGATAACTGGGATTATTCCAATCGGCATAAGTAATCCAAGAGGCAACACCTAAACTTCTTCTGATTGTATCATTAAAATGCCATTCGTCATCGCCAAATTCGTGCCAAACAATTATTTGATAAGTTCCACTGGTATCAGGAATGCGCCAAGCAGGAGTAAAAGTAATTGTCTGGGATTGTCTTCTTGCCAAATTAGTCGTGGTTGTCTGATCAATATCTTCATAAACATAACCTTGCGGACCAACAATCCTTAATTTCACCGGTACACCACTGGGAATTGTTTGGGTTCCAATATTTCTTACTGTTGCTCTTAAAGTAAAATTAATTCTCGGAACAGTATCAAAAGGCATACCACCAAAAACTGTTGTCATTAAGTTATTGTTTTGTGGCGTCCAATCAATTATTGCCCTTATCATCCATTCTCCTCTTCTTTTGTCAATGGAATAACTTCCTGCTAGATATTGCCATATAACATTATCTGGCGCATTGCTATTGCCATCAATACATAAGCCTGGACAAAGTGGATAAGAATCGGGTTGGATATAAAAGATATAGAAATTACTATTTACGATTGGTGTATCAATTAAAACAAAATTCCAAGCACCACGATTTCCTAAAATAGTATCCGATTCATAGACAAGCGTTCCCGGTGCACCGTTTGGACCGTCATCTTTTAAAACCCTAACTAAAAATCTTCTACCACCAGGAGTAGGCCAAGTAGTATCCCAAAGCATAACTAAAGCACCGTATAAACGGATATCAGGGGCTGGAGAGATAAATTTCATTCCAAAACCATTACCACGTGCATTCCAAGCCCAAGCAGTGAAGCGAAGATTTTCATCATATATTAAAGTATCATAATCCGGAGAATCTTGATTAGCTGGTGGTAAAGGAACAATTTCTGGTTTGGGAATAGGACAAGGAATTGCGAAACTTTCAATATAAGAAAGCTCTCTTTCACTTGCAAAAATTAACGATAAAAATAAAAAAGAGATTAATAAATATTTTTTCATAATAACCTCCATTTAGAGTTTTTCATATTCTTAATTATATGATATTAAAAATAAAAATCAAGAAGATAAATCAATGATAGGGGGAGGGGGTATATATGTATAAGCCCTTAAAAATCAAAGACTTACATATAGATAGGGATATCCCTATAACCATCTCCTATATAGTTTGCTAGAGCAAGGATAATTTTCTTTTATAAGAATAGAAGGCGGAAGTTTTACCTTCCGCCTTCTCCTTATATTATTTTATTATCTGAGAATTACTGCTTTTGTAGTAATTTCGCTTTCTTCTGTTTTTATCTTTAAGAAATAGATACCATTAGGAACGAATTTGCCGTTTTTATCTTTTCCGTTCCAATAAAGATTTTTTTCCGTATTATTATGTAGATTTACTACCAATTTTCCGGTCGCATCATATAAAGATAGACTTTTGGCATTCTTTACCGTAAGCGGAATTCTTAATATATTATTTGTCTTGATTTCTTTTAAAATAATTGCTTTTTCTTCACTTACATCCGCTAAGTAACTAAAGATTAAAGTTCCGTAAGTAGCAGCATTATTCCAATTACTACCCGGCATTGTTGTTGGCCAAGTTCCCCACATATCATTTCCGGTTGGTCCAGCAGCAACATAAACATAAAAACCAACTGTATCGTTAGTCGGATTAATAGTGTAATTCCATTTTTGCGTTCCTTTAGCAACTACTGCTTCAAATTGGAGATGACCGGAAACGGTGCTTGCCCGAGAAATACCATTACCACTTGCCCATCTTGTCCAATAAGCACTGGGAATATTTCCTGTGCCAATCAAGGCACGATAAATAACCGTATCCTGATTTAACCAAACAAACCAATGATTACCTTCGGAAGAATCAGTTGTCCAAGTCCGACTATAATTTTCATCTAAATAACAACCAAATTGATCATAGTTATCGCGCGTAGTTTTTGCTACAAAATCGAGTGCCCAATAGACATTGTTAGAATCGTGTTTCACATAAAGAAAAACACTACCGGCAGGTCGGGGACCGCTACCTTGCATATTTAAAACATCAGAAATATCCCATTTTAAAGCATCACCCCATTCTGATTCTTGAATATTACCATCAATATTTGGTGTTATTTGTGTAAAAGGTGCAATTAAAGTATCTCTTACTAAGAAAGTAGTAGTAGTTTGTTTAGCAGTATCGTTTGTTTGGTTACTATCGTTTTCTAATGCGGTAAAAATAGTAATTTGATAATTAGTGCCGGCTGGACCGGTAAGCCAATCAGGAAAAGAAACTCGCGCAGTTTCACCAGGATTTAATGGTCCAGGAAAATTTATATCCCGATTATAAATTCTCACATTACTTGAATCAATCCAACAATAAATAGGAATATTAGATTGTGAAGAAGCGCCAAAATTTTTCACTACGGCAATTGGAGTTATATTTGTACCGGGATCAACAATTCTTAAAGGATTTCTTATTGCTGAAATACCAACATCTCTTGCTGCCGGAGGTAAAAAACTTCCTTCTTCATTTGCCTTTAAATAAGTAGGCGTAGTTGCATTTGAACCATAAGTGGCGTAAATTTTCCCGTTACAAACATTTGTCATCAACCAACCTCTGGGAATATTCATTGGTGTTTCAGTTGTCCAAGTATTGGTGGAAATATGATATTTATAGACAATGTTATCAGCATTGGAAGTACCGGTAACTGAACCACCAATAACAAAAATAACAGTATCGTAATAAGAAACTACTGAATGATAAATTCGCGGTCCAGGCATATTTGCCTTTTGTGTCCAAGTGTTTTGAACCGGATCAAATTCCCAACAATCGCTTAAAGCATTACCCGAGGCATCAGAACCTCCGCAAACATAAACTTTGCCACCGGCACCAGCTGCTGCTGCCCATCCCCTACCAACTGGTAAACTTGCTTTCGTTGTCCAAGTATTTTGAACTGGATCATATTCATAAGTAGTTCCTGTTCTATTCTCATCACCGATAACATAAAGTTTATCATTCGCTACAGCACCGCAACAAGCCCATCTACCACTTGGCATATTTGCTTTTTGCGTAACTGTCTTTGTGTCAACATCAAACTCTTCACAAGTATTTAATGTCGTATGGGTTGAATCCCTGCCACCGGCTACATATATTTTATTACCAATCACTCCACCGGCACCTGCTCTTCTTGTTCTTAATAATGTTGGCAATCCAGTATTAATCCAGGTATTAGTACTGGGCACATAAGCATAAATTGAACGAACTGAATTAGCATAACCACCATCAGCCCTGCCACCTAAAAAATAAATAGTATCTCTTACGACACCAGTTGCCGGACACCAATAACGACCAGGCGGTGGTGAAGAATCAATTATTCGCCAAGTTATTTCTTCAGTTGGATCTAATGAGACCGGTGAAGAAGGTATTATCATATTAATTGCTTCTGGAATTCGATCATCACCGATTTGGAAATTATTCGTTGGAGCAAAGAAAGGATTATTGGCTAATATAAAAGAGAATAAAATTATAGAAAAAATAAATATTTTCTTCATCTTTTACCTCCATTTTAAATTAACTTAAATTATACAAATTTATAAAATAAAAATCAATAAGATTAAGATTTATTACAAACCTCTCTTTTTTATTATTTCACAAAAGGCTGATAATCTTGTATCAATTAGATTTTCTGATGTATGCTCATCCAAAGAAATATCTAATATTGGAATATTATATTCTTTACTTATCCTTTCCAAAATTCCACCTGCCATTGTTTGAGGCATACAACCAAAAGGATGAAGATGAATAACACCAGAATATCCATTTTTTATTGCTAATAAACTATGACCAATTGTATTAGTATCTTCGCCACCAACATTATATTGCCAATATTTCCCAGCTAAATTTCTAATTTTTTTATAAATATTGTTTCCCAATCTTATTGAATGGAAACCAAGCCAAGAATGAGCGGTTAAAAAAGGGTCAATATACAATCCTAATTCACCAATTTTTTCAATAATGTGAAAATTAACATAAGGTTCAACAACACAAAAGGCTTCGCCAACAATCTTTATTTTGGGAATAAAAGAATTTTTTCTTTCTTTATCAACCAAATTTGCTAATTCTTTTATTCCCTTTTTTCTAATCTCTTCCATTCTAAAGACATTGTCTTCCTCATAAAGTTTTTTTAAATATTTATTCAGAAATTTATTTGTTATCCCTTTTTTCTTTTCTTTCGGTCTTATTTCCATCGCCTTTCTTTCTAATTCTTCCATAATTTTTGATTTATAATAGGCTTTTATTATTGCTTTAATAAATTTTGTTATCACTTTATAATCTCTCTTATGAAGTTTTTTTAAGATAAAATAAACACTTTTCCATTCTTGTTTCTTCAGAATAATATGATTAAATTTATAACCAAGTTGTTTTAGAATTTGGCCGTGAAGATAAGGATAATAACCATAACGACAGGACCAAAAGCCGCTACAATGAATAATTGTATCTGCACCCATTTCTAATGCCTTGATTAAATTTCCCAAAGTCAATTTAAATGGAATACACATCAATTCCGGTGAATATCTTGTTCCCAAAGTCAAAGTCTCTTTATCAGGCGGTGGCGGAATAACCGGCTCAATATCTAATTCTTTTAATAAGGTTGATAAAGGAATATAAATATTACCCATATAAGGAAAAGTTGCTCTCATTTCTTTTTTATTTTAATCATATCTAAAAAGGATTCTAAACGGGTTAAAAAACTTTCTTTTTGGGTATGTTCATCAATAATTAATTGAAGCATACTAATATCTTTACAAATATTTTTTATTTGTTCATCAATTACCGCGGAAGTCCCACAAGGAAAATTGTTAATAATAATTATTCCAGAAATATTATTCTCTTTTGCCCAATAAGCAGAAAATAATAAATGGCGATGAAAATACCAAGAATATTCTCTTTCTATATCAAAATCAAAACCATCTTCATAAAATTGGCAACTAGTAATATATTTAATTCCTATATTATTTAAAATATTTAATAAATCTAAACTTAACCTCTTATCAAATAAAACATAGGGATGACCAATTACTAAAATATCACCTTTTTCAATTTTTTTCTTTTTAGTTTTTTCTTTTGCTTTTTGATAAGCCTTTAAAATTTGTTCTTTAGAAAAACCAAATTTTGAAAAGAAAGAAAGATAACTTTTTTCTTCAATTTTTTTATCTTCGTCAATCACCAATTCTAATAACCAGGAATCATCAAAACTTGTTTTCACCAAATCAGGCAAGCCAATAAATTTCGGACAGCCAAACAAAGGAGATTTATTCACATATTTTTTTACAAATCTTATTAAAAAAAGATAATCGCATTTATCCAGCAAATATTTTATATGTCCAAAAAAAGCTTTCACTGGTAGGCAGATCTCAGAAGGAGCAAGTTTGGAACCTTCTTCAATTATTTTCTGATTTGTTTCTGGTGACAAAACAATTTCCCATTTCAGATTTTTAAAAAACTCAATTAAAAAATCTTGATAATAATAGTAGTATAGACCTCGGGGAATACCTATTTTCATCTTCTTGATTTTTCTTTTAAATTTATTATCATTTATTCAATCGCCGGGGTGGCGGAATTGGAAGACGCAGCGGACTTAAAATCCGCTGGACTATTAAAAGTCCGTGCCGGTTCGACTCCGGCCCCCGGCATTTTTTATTTTTTCTAAAAATTCGCTCATCTTTTCATAATGAGTTCCTGGCCAATAAATTCTCTGGCAAATTGGACAATAACTAAACTCATTTTGTGTTTGATAAATATAATAAGGAACTCTGCCTTTTATTTCTTTTTTATCTATTTTTTTTACCGGCTCGTTACAAATTAAACATCGGGTTGCTAACTTTATTTTCTCATACAAATTAAATTTATCAAGAACAATTATTAACTGCTCTTTCGGATTATCGCTCTCTAAAAATAAACAATTTTCTTTCTCTTTATAATAACTATTTCGGGTCACAATTATTCTCTCTTCTGTTTTAGCAATAAATTCCATTTTTAATTTATTTGCTTCTTTTTCATATTTGGTATCAAAGCCAAGCATCCTTAAATACTTTGCTAATTTACCAAGCATAAAATCACAAAAGAATTTAATCTCTTCCATAAGTAATTATGAAACTTTTTTTCTCTTCAATTATTTTATCAGCATATTTATAGCGCATAATTGCTATATAAATCCCGTTTTTTAAATTTTCTCTAACCGGCTCCCAATAAAAAGAATATTTTTTATCTACCTTTAAATTAAATTTTTTAATCAATTTGCCTTTTAAATCAAAAATTTCCAAATCTAAATCTCCTTTCTCCGGCAAAGAAAATTCAAATTTAATTATTTTGTCAGAATTCCAACAAAAAATTTCAGGAGAAATTATAAAATTCTCATTTTTTCTAAATAAGGATAATTCTAAATACTGATAATTATTGGTAGTGTCAAAATCTTTTTTAGCCCATAGTTTTGCTTCAACTTTATTATAACCCAAATCAAAGGAATCCAAAAGAAAAGAAATTAAGGTTTCTTTTTTAGGCTCCAAAAAATTTAATAAAATCTCTTTTTTATATCTATTATTATTAAAAAGCTTGATTGAAATACTTTCGCTATTAAAAACACCATTATTCATTAATTGGATTTTAAAAATACCAAAATTTTTTTCTTTATTAAATTCTTCACAAGTAAAATTTAATATCGCTGGGTCAGAAGAAAAAAAAATACTGTTATCCCTTCCTGGTGTTCCGTATTCAAAAAGAGAAGGAAACCAATTCTCTTTCTTATCCTCGGCATTAAAAGAAATTCTTTCATTAGAATAGCCATCTTCAATATTCGCTGGAAAACTATCGTCTTTAAAAGGAGTACCAAAAGTTGAAGTATCATCAAAAGAAAATAAGATTAACGGGTCATTTTGCTGAAGTTCGTTACCGATCGTCGTGTTGCCAACAGTAACTACTATTAAACTTTCCGGAAAAATATAAGGTTGAACTTCGCCACCTTGAGGTTCAGAAAAAGTATATTCTGGATCAAGAATAAGGCAATAAGATTGAGGTGGAATTTTTGTAGTATTTATTTTCAATGTTGGATATTTAATTAATATAGAAGAATCTTTCCAAGGAACAATAGAATCGGTAGCATCTAAATCACTAATTTTATAAGTACTTATATCAACAGTATCATTAGAAATATTATAAACCTCCACAAACTCGTTTCTATCTTCCGGATAATATCTTCCCGTTTTTCCTTTGGGATTAGACATCACTTCGGTAATTACTAATTTCGAATAAAAAACGATGAAAAAAAGAAAAAACATATAAAATTATAAAATCTAAATTCTTAAAAGTCAAAAAATACTAAAAAATTAAACTCCTTGACATTTTAAAAATTTTTGTTATAATATATATAGAGGTGTGTGTTAAAAAGGAGGGATAATGTTAGAGATGGAGGGAATTAAATTCCGTCGTTTAGAATGGATTGATTATTATTTTATTGAAGATGAAAAAAAACCCGGTGTTTTCTTATTATCCAATGATGGTGAAGTACCAATAAAAATTGGTCGCGCTGATGAAGACCTTTACGGAACTTTAAAAGGATTAACGGAAACAGTTAGGGGAATTGATGCCGCCTATGCTTATTTTTGGGCAAAAGCAACCGAAACAGCTTATGAAGCTTTTTTATTAGAATGTGAATTGTGGCACCGATTAAATCGCAATGGTCAATCCCATCCTACTCCTAAAGAACCTGATTGGCAATGTCCTTTATGCGATAAAGACTAATTTACCAAGAGAAGTAAAAATAATATATTTTTCAACTTCTTTGTTAAAAATTTTCTTTAAAGCAGATTCATAAATTCTTAATTGGGGAAGATAACTTTTAGCAATCTTTTCAACTTCTTTTTCTTCAACGGGAAAGGTTTTGTAATCGTATAAATAGATTTTGTCC
The DNA here is from genome assembly GCA_039801885.1 of Caldifarciminota bacterium. Taxonomy (GTDB): domain Bacteria; phylum Hydrothermota; class Tepidihabitantia; order Tepidihabitantales; family DTDR01; genus DTDR01. The sequence continues at coordinate 7,412 of JBDRVN010000003.1, read as the reverse complement.
TTTTCAATAATGATTTTATCAATCCGACCAGAATAAAATTTATTCCCTTTTTTGAGAATGAAAGGAAGCTCGGAAAAACTATTTTCTTTTTTCTCAACAATTTTTAATAAATCCTTTTCTCTTAATTTTTGAAAATGTTCTAAAAGTATTCTTGTCCATTTTTCTAAATCCAGATTACCGATACCTTTTCTTTTCAAAAGTTCTCTACCCCGATTTTCAATCTCTTTTTCATCTAAATTTAAATAGCCTTTACTTATTTCATCTAAAATTGCATGCAACACCTCACCAAAAATTATCCATTCCCAAGAATGGTGCCTTCTTTCTTTGGGCAAGATTTCGGTAACTTCTACATATTTCATTTTTTTCAACCCGGTTAATTTCTCAATTATTATCTCCGGGATTTCTTTCTCTTCTCTTACTTCTTCTTTCCCTTTTATTCTTTCGTATTCCTTCTCCACCTCTTCTTTAGTTAAAACGCTAACTCCGTCAATTTTCTTTTCTAATTTATAATAGTTATTAATTTTTTTTATCGGAAGTTTATCAACCAACCAAAGTAATTTTGATTGTTCCATATTATCTCCTAACACACCCGATAAATAAAGAGCATCTTGCGCCCGAGTAACCGCCACATAAAAAATTCTTTTTTCCTCGGCTATCTCTTTCTCTTTATGTTTTGAAAATTCCTCATTAGCTTTTCTCATTTCTTTTATACCCTCACCAACATATTTTACTTTTTTTTCATTTTCTTCAACAAAAATAAAAGATTGGTTAAAGGGGATAGCAACCTTCTCATCTAAAAAAGGAAGAAAAACTACCGGAAATTGAAGCCCTTTTGCTTCGTGAATTGTCATTATTTTTACTACGTTCATCTCTTCGGTATTGATATTCGCTTTTGGTTCGTCTTCTTTAACAAATTGAAAAAATTGGGTAATACTTAAAAGGGTTTGATTTTCGTCCTCTAATTTCTCTATAAGATTTAGAAACTTTTTCACATTGGCTTTCTTTTGAGGATCGGTAAGATATTTATAAACCTCTCTTTCTCTTAATATTCTTTCAGTAAAAATTGAAAATCTTTCTTTCTGGTAATCCTCTAAAAGTTTCTTTAAATAATCAATATCTTTTTTTCTTTTTTCATCACAATTTGTAGAATAGTTTAATAGTTTTTCGTAAAGATTTAAACCCTTTTCTTGGTTGATTTTTATAATCTCTTCCTCAGTAAAATTAAATAATGGGCTTTTCAATAAAAGATAAAAATTGTAGGAAGAAGTGGGCTCATTTAAAAAACGAAGAAAACTTAAAAGAAATTGAATCTCCGGTTCGTCATAAAAACCAGTTCCTTTAACAACAACAAAAGGAATGTTATATTCCCTAAGTTTCTCTTCTAAAATTCTTAAATGGGTTCTCTTTCTAATCAAAATTGTAATGTCTCTATAATCACAAAGATATTTCTTTTCTTCTTTTAAAGAATAAATTTCTAAATTATTAACTATTGATTTTATCTTTTTACAAATAATCTCCGCTTCTAACTTTCTTTTCTCAGCCATTTTCCCTTCCGCTTCAATTAGAATAACCTCTACTTTACCACTCGCCTCATTATTTCTCCTCTTTAAAAAAGGCGTATAATCTTTTCCAAAGATTTCCGAAAACAAAATATTAGTAAAATCAATAATTGCTTTTAAACTCCGGTAATTATCTTGGACAATTTCTAATTGAAAATCTTCCGCAAGCCATTCTTTTAATTTCCTTTGAGCATAATTAACAATTTCTACGTTAGCGCCCCGAAAATAATAAATAGATTGTTTTTCATCGCCTACCAAAAAAAGAGAAGGGATTATTCCTAATTCGCTTTTTCTTCCCTTTCCTGCTCGCCATTCTTCAGTAAGTTTATCAATTATTGCCCATTGTAAATAATTAGTATCTTGAAATTCGTCAACCAAAATATGGTCGGTTCTCTCGTCAAAGGCATCTAAAATATTATTAAATTCTGGATGCTCATTTAAAAGAAAATAAGCAAAAAGTTCTAAATCAGAGAAATCTAAAATCTCTCTTTTCAACTTTTCCTCTTCATAAATCCCCTCTACTTTCTCTTTAAAAAATCGAAAAGCAATATTTCCCAATTCTCTACTTAGCGATTTTTTTATTTCCTTCTTATTGGTGTTTTCTATCTCCTTGGGCGTCTCTTCCATTATTATTCTTTTAGAAAATAACCTTTTTTCAAAAAAGGGAATTAGAAAATCTTTTTTTAATCTTTCATAGCCTTTAAAATTAAATTCTAAAAAAAATTTAAGCAGAAGATTGTAAAATTCTTCATTTTCTTTTAAAGAACGAAAAGCATTGGTAATTGCTTTTTCGTAAAGATTTCTCGGATCCTCAACAACATCAAGATAAGAGGAGAGATTTAAAAAGAAAGAAAATCTTTTAATTAAAGAAAGGCAGAAAGCATCAATAGTAGAAATTCTAATCTTATTTAAATTTTCTTTTAATTTTTTAAAGATTTCTCCATCATTTTTTGCTAAATGGAAAATTCTTTCTTTCATTTCGTAAGCGGCTTTTTCAGTAAAAGTGATTGCTAAGATTTTTTCAACCGGTACACCTTTTTTTAAAAGCTCTAAATAATTTTCTGCCAATCTTTTTGTTTTACCACTTCCTGCCGGTGCCAAAATCAACTTTGCTTTCATATCTTACTCTTTTCCGCAAAGAAATTGATAATTACACATATAACATTTACTTTCTTCAACATCATCAACCGAAAAATCTCCCTCTCTTAATCTTTTGACATTCTCTTTTACCGTTTCTAAAAGATACTCTTCCATTTCTTTCATTTCCTTTTCTTTTGGTGTCTTTAAACAAACCTCCGGTAAATAATATATTCCCAAATTTTCACATTTTAATTCATATTTTTTATTCCATAAATAGTAATAAGCAAAAATTTGAATTAAATCTTTTTCCTGTTTCATCTGACTTAAAGAAAAAGACTTTTGGTTTCCCGTTTTATAATCCATAATAAAAACACTCCTATTACTTTTATCAATCCGGTCAATCCTTCCTTTTAAATATATTCCATCCACTATTTCACCTTCAATGGTAAATTCTATTCCCTCCTTTGGCCAAGGTAAAAATCCTTTTTTTCGTAAATCTTTTTCAACTTCTAAAAACTGCGGGATTATTTTTTCATCAAATAATTTAACAATAAAATCTCGCCAAATCGGTAGAAGCTCAAAACTCACTTCTTCTTTTAACGTTTCGTTAACTTTTTGTTTAATCACCTCCGGCAGTTCATTGATATCGGGAATTTCTTTTTGATAAAGTTTCTGCATAACTGAATGGACAAATCTACCCCACTCCCATCTTTCTATTGCCACGGATTTCTCCTCTTCCCAAGAAAGACCAATCACCTCTTCTAAATAGAATCGGAAAGGACATTTAAGATATTTTACCAGCTTAGTTATCGGCAGGGGATTTTCTTTTGTTGCCCAGTTTTTTAAACTAATTTCGGTCTTTTTTATATTAAAGAAAGGAATTTCTTCCTCCCCTTTTAATACTTGCAGCTCCTCATTACTCAAAATTTCTCTTATCTCTTTTGGTTTTATTTTTTCTCCTTCTAAGAAAGGAGTGAGTAATACGGGATTTTCATTTTCGTAATTATGAGTAGAAAGATAACAATTTTGATAAGTAGTTTTTAAGAAAGAGTATAAATAACTTTTTTCCCGAAAGAGATGGAGGTCAGAATTAGGTAAATTAAGTTCTCTTTTTAAATATTCCGGAATCAAAGGTTCCGGCTGATATCTACCCGGCAAATCCTCTTCTACCAAACCGAAGAGATAAACTTCGTAATCCTTCAAAAAGGAGAAATCCCAAACTACTAAATCATGGAGGTCAATCACTTTTATTCCGGAAAATTCTTTTTCAATTCTAATAGGGGTATAACTGAATTGGTAATCGATAATCTTAATAAATTTAGGAAAGTCAATAGGAATAGCAAAATCTTCCAAACGGGATAAGATTTCGTAAAATTTCAAAAGGCCTTCATAAATAATTTCTTCATAATTTTTTCTCTTCAGAAACTCTAAATTTTGAATTAATTTTCTAAAATCAGCAATAAATTCGCTTAAAGAATTATTTCTTATTAACTCCTCACTCCTTTCAAAAAAATTTTTGATATCTTTCATTATAATATCAATCACTCCCTTTTTATTTAACTCTTTTATTTGGGGGTCTTCCATTTTTAAAAGAATATCTTTCAAAGAAAGCCAATCACTTTTTCCATAAATAACTCTTGCCCTTTTAGATAGAAAATTTATGTATCTTTTTGTTTCTGAAGAAAATTTTTCGAAATAGGGCAAAGAAAAAATCAAAGAAGTTTTTAATCGGGGGTAATTATCGTCGATTGTCTTTAGCACTTCCACCAAAAAAGAGAAAGGCGATAAATCTTTTAGTTTTATAGTCTTGAATATTCCGTAAGGCAAATCCAACCGCCGAAGAATTCTTTCTAAAAGGTAATAATATTTTTTTAAATTAGGGGATACTAAAATTACGGAACTTAAATCTTTTTCTTTTTTAAAATGGCGCAATTTTATTCTTTTTAAAATTCCTTCAATCTCTTCTTCAATTGTTGAATAGGCAAAGATTGGTAATTTTAAATATTCCTCCGTTTCTAATTTTTTATCTTTAGAATATTCAATCTTATTAAAATCAGCACAGGATAAATAGAAATCAAAGGTTCTACCTTCTTTTAAAAAAGAAAGGACAAAGGTATTTTCACTATTTTTTATCAAAGTAGCAAGCAGATTTTTTTCTAATTCGGTAAAATCAATAAATCCATTAATCACCAAAAAAGGAAAAGTTATCTTTTTTTCTTTAATTATCTTGTTTGCCCAATACTGACAATCCTCTTCATCTAAAAATTTATTTTTCCTCAAATATTCTTCATATCTTTCTTTCATCTTAAAGGCAAGTTCTAAATTTTCGTATGCCTTGGGATAGGTTTCTAATTTTTTTAAAAGGGTATTTTTTATTTCTTCGTTATAATAATATTGTTTTAATTCACTGATAAATTGGGAAAGAAGCACACTATAACCAAAAGTAACTTTTTCTTTCTCTTCCTTTTCTAAAAGATTTAAAATAATGATAGGTTTTAAAGAATTATCAATTGTTTTATACTCTTTTAATATTCCCTCTCTTTCTAAAATGGCTAGGGCAAGCTCTTTTATTGTATAAAAATGAGGTGGAATAAAGGATTTTTCTTTTATAAGGTGGGCAAAAGTAAGGGAAGCAAAAAAATTTTGTAAACCACTACTGCCAAAATGATAAATTTTTGAATAATCCTTATTAGGAAAAGAATATTCTTCTAAAATTTTTAAAAAAACTTCTTTAACTACCCCTTCGCTGCTGTCATTAATCAGATAAAGAAACTTCACTTATTCCTTATTCTTGCCGGATATTTCTGTTCCTTGAGTTTGGGTAATGTTTTGGGACAACAATTTTGGGGATTCCTTTTTCTTTTCCCTTCTCTTTTTATATTTCAACCATCTTATATGTTTCATTCTTTTCTGTTTACTTTTACTCCGTGCCATTTCCCTCCTTTTTAATTTTTTTAATTAAGGTAATACCTTATAAACAATATCACCTTCCCGACATTTATCTTTAACCTTTAAACCAATCGTATTACCAATCTCCGCTTTATTAACCGGTTGATGTTCAATCTGCATTGAATCAACAGTTTGAGTAAAATCGGTTGAATGACCCTTTATCTTAATAGTGTCGCCAATATTTAAACTTTCGTCGGTTATCTCCACAATCGCCACACCAATTTTTGAATAATAATGGGTAACCTTTCCCACTTTTATTTCCATCCTTTCCTCCATTTAGTTGATTTATTATAAAATAAATTATTTCAAAAATCAAGATATTTTTTAATTATTCCTCTAAATTTTGGAACTTAAACCTTTTTCCCAATTTAACTTTAAAATTTTTATTTCTAAATCAATAAGATTTTTATTCTGGTAATTGATTATTAATCGGTCATTCTCTAATACTTCACCAATGATTGCCAATTTTATATCAGCCATAAGATCTAAAAATTCTTCAATTCTATTGTCTTCTATTTCACAAAGAAATCGGGTATTGGATTCAGAAAATAAGATTATATCTGGTCTTTTAATATCTTCACCTAATAAAACTTTTTCTAAATCAATTTTACATCCTAAATTATTTGTGAAGGTCATCTCAGATAATGCAGTTCCTAAACCACCGTCGGATAAATCGTGAATAGATATTATTAAACCCTGATTAATTGCCTGAAAAATCTTTTCCATAATTCTTTTTCCCTTTTCTGGATTTACTTTCGGAACCTTGCCAAAATTTTTATTAAATAAAGAGAAATATATTGAGCCACCCATTTCATTATAAGTCTCACCAATTAAAACAATTTTTGATTTTGGTTTCTTAAAATAAGAAGTGAGAGTTTTATTTATATTGGGAATAAGGGAAATTGCTGAAATTAATAAAGTTGGTGGAATAGCAATTATTCTTTTCCCACTCTTAAATTCGTTATATAAAGAATCTTTTCCGGAAATAAAAGGAACACCATAACCTTTGGCGGCAAAATAGGCACCAAAACAAGTCTCCACAATATCACCCATTACCTCTTCTCTTTCGGGATTAGCAAAACAAAAATTATCTAATATTCCGGTTTTATTTATATCACCACCACAACAGGTAATATTTCTTAATGCCTCATCAACAACCGAAGCTGCCATCCAATAAGGAGAAATTTCACCGTAAGAAGGATTTATTCCGCAGGCAACTGCTATTCCAATATCTTTCTCTCTCAAAGGTTTTAAAACAACACCATCGGAAGGACTGCCTTCTAATAATGGTTTCAAAACTGTTCTTCCTTGGACTTCTAAATCGTATTGTCTAATAATCCACTCCTTAGAGGCAATATTTTCATTTTTTAAAATATTTATTAAAAGTTCGTTATAATCTCTTATCTCCCAATCAATCTCTTTTATTGTCTCTTTTCTCTTACAGATTGCCTTTCTTTTTACAGTTGGCATTCCATTATGAAGAAAATCTAAATCTATCTCGCCAACAATCTTATCTTGATATTTTAAAATTAATTTCTTATCGTCTCTTAATCTGCCAATTATTGTTGCTTTTACATTATGTAGATCACAAATCTCTTTAAACCTTTTAAAATTCTTTTCCGACATAAAGAGGATCATTCTTTCTTGGGATTCGGAAATCCAGATTTCAGTATAACTTAATCCCGCATATTTTAAAGGCACTTTTTCTAAATAAACTTCGGCACCGGTCTTCTCACTCAGTTCACCGATCGCCGAAGAAAGTCCGCCACCACCACAATCAGTTATCGCATTAAAAAGATTCTCATCCCTTGCCTGTAAGATAGC
>JBDRVN010000002.1:0-69242 GCA_039801885.1 Caldifarciminota bacterium | reverse complement strand
CTTTTGGGCTATTTTTTCGTCTTATATATAGAGAGAATATATAAAAGGAAATAATTATGGTAAAAGATATCTATCAATCTTATAGACAACTTAGAAAAAAGGTTAGGAAATACTTTCCATCTTTTTTTGGTAATTATTCTAAATTAACCTATAGATATTACCTTTTAGAAAGACCGACAGAGTTAGAATATTTGGTTAATAGAGGGTTATTAAGAGAAAGACTTAGAAAGGAGGTGCTTAGCGAAGTATATTTCCTTTAATTAATGGCTAAATAAATTAGCCCTTTCCCATATTTTTCTAAAACCTACATTAATAAGACAAGGGGATTTTACCTTCTATTGGGAAGGGAACTGTATAGGAGATAGTATAGACTTTAATCTCGAAAAAGATAATAAACTATGATAACCATTAAGAACTCAAAAAATTCTCTATTTTCATTTTTTATTTATGTATTCTATCTGAAAGTTCTTCCTATTCTTATTAATTTATTTTGAGTAATAATCGGGTATCGGTCTATTGGATTTAAACTAATGAAATAAAATTTTTAATGATTTTATAATAATTATTTTCAGCTACTATCTTATAGTTAGCAATGATAGCATAATCAATTAAATAAACATTAGCAAGTTACCAATTAGATAAAAACGTTATTTTAAAAGGAACCCAAAAATATCTTTGCCAATAGAAACTTCCGGTATTTTCTTAATCCGCAGTTTAAAATCGTAACGCCAAAGGGTACCGAATTTAGAAAAGTTAAAAATCCCTTCCCAGCAATGAAGGTCTCTCCAAATAGAGATTGAATAATCAGTAATTTTTTTCTCTTTTCCGTTATAACCAAAAGAGAAGTTAAATTTAATTTTAGAAAAATTTAAATAACCAGAATTCTGAATCATATGGGAAGTTTTTGAGATAATATGGCTCAACCTTATATTTAAAGTACAAACTTTAAAAATTTCGTTTTCCCATTCCAAATTATTTGTTAAATTTGGTTCAATAATATTTTCTTTAAAACTATATAGTAAAGAAAAATTAGAATTAAATTTAATATTTTTTTCTTCAAAAATTCTTATCTCTCCGTTGATATTTATTGGAGATATCTCTTTTTCTAAAAAAGAATAATTACCATTAACATTTAGGATAAGAAAATCTCTTTTTATCTCCTCATTTTTTCTTAAATATTTGATATTAAAATTATTAACAATATTAAATCCTAAAAATATTGATTTTGGCTTTTCTTTAAAATTGGGCAGATTTCCTTTTATTTCTGGTTCGTAATTTAAATTAATATTGGGATTTAGAGTATGTAAGAACCCTTTTAAAGAGAATAAATTTAAAAAATATATCCGATAAAGGGTAATTCCCGAATTTATTGAAATTGGGTAGTTCACGGTAGTTTTCATTGAATCTTTATAAAAATTCCATTCTTGAAAATAACCAAAATTTTCCGAAATATATAAAGTATTTAAAAATAACTGTGAGAGTCCAAAATTAGCATTGGTAGAAAAGCTGGAATATTCTTTTTTCACTTCACTTTTTATAACCTCTTTTCTTTTTATATAAGAAAAATTACCTAAACGAAGGTTTCTTAGTAAATAAGGGCTAAAAAAAAGACCAAAATTTCCTTGTAATTTTTGTTCATAATTTTTTATTGTATCTTTTAAAAGGGCATAATAATTCTCCAATCTAAGCGAGGGAGAAAAATTGACAAAATTTCTTACAAGTGGTCGGGAAATTAAAGAAAGAGAAAAACTGGGTAAAAGAAATTGATTTATATTATTTATAAAATCTTTTTTATTTTCTAAATAAAGACTTCCCTGACCAAAGTTTTTATAAGTTTTCTTGATATTTACTACTGAAGACATTTCGCTTTTTAACCATTCTATTTTATCTTCCCCATAATCTTGAATAAACTTGGCATCACTTTGATAATCAATTTTTGATGAAAGCTCACTTTTAAAAAGGAATTTTGATGTGTGTTGCAAAATAAGAGAATAACGTCTTCTTTTGGTTGGTGATTCACTAATAAAAGAGCCAATAAATTGCCCCTTCGCAATGGGAGAATAATCATAAATTCCTTCAATTCTGGGCATTATCCCTCTTTTTTGCATCAAATCTAAATAAAAAGTTAAATCAGTATGTTCATTAATAACTAAATAATAAGCAACTCTTTTAAAATAGAAACCTTCTTCTTTTGACCTTCCCGCCCGAAAAGGCAAAAGACCGGATTTTCTTTTTTCACCAATAGGGAAAAACCAAAAAGGAGCAGCAACAAAAGGTGGTTTTAAAGAAAAAAAATGTAAACTAATTGGTTCAACCACTGCCATATCCTCAACCAAAATTTTAACTTTTTGGGCAAAAAAATGATAATGGGATGGATTGTATTCACAGGTTGTATAATTACAATTTATCGCGTGTAATACCTTTTCTTTTATCAGCCAGATTTCATCTGCATAAAAATACCCTTCACCAATTTTTGTTCTTGCCTTTTTCATCATTCCTTTTTTATTATTAATATTAAAATGCAGTTCTTCTCCAATAATTGTATCTTTTTCAGCAGAAAAAATCACCTCATAATTTTTTTTATAGGCATGTAATATCTGATTTTTTAAATCATAGACAACTGAACAGGCTTTCACTTCGTATATAGAATATCTCACAAAAGAGGAATCAAGTAAAATAACCAGTTCCTGATCTGGATAATAAAAAATTTTTTTACCGCCATAAAAAACTACCTCACTGCTATCTTCTTGGGAATAGAGAGCTCTTAAAAATATGAAAGATAAAAGAAAAAGAAATCGGCTATTCAATTACAATATTTTCGGGCATCAAATAAAGAATTCTTTCTTTTAATAAAGCAAAGATATTAACCTTTGGAAAAGAAAAAAGAAATCTCTTTTCTTCTTTTGGATACAAAACTATCTCTATCTCTTCCCCTTTTTTAATTTTGGCTTCTTCTTTGACTATCTCAATTGCTTTTCTCAACGAACCAATCTCATCCACTAACCCCAATTCTTTTGCTTTATATCCGCTCCAAACCCTACCTTGACCGATAGAATCAATATATTCTTTATCTAATTTTCTTCCTTCACTTACGCGCGTAATAAATTTATCGTACCACCATTCCAACTGCTTCATAAAAATCTCTCTTTCTCTTTCGGTATAACCACGCAACTCCGTTTGGGCATCAACCATTTCTCCTCTTTTTAAATAGTCAAAGGTAATTCCCAATTTATCCTCATATAATTTTTTGGCAACAAATTTGATACTAAAAATACCGATCGAACCAGTGATTGTCGAATTATCAGCAAGGATTTTTCTTGCCAAACAAGCGATATAATAGCCGCCGGAAGCTGCTACATTTCCCATTGAAACAATTACCGGTTTTTTCTCATCACATTTCTTTACCGCATTAGCAATTATTTCCGAAGCACTTGCTGAACCGCCACCGGAATTTATCCTAAAAATAACGGCTTTTATTGATTTATCCTTTTTTAATCTCTTAAAAATATCCTCCATTGTCTCTGAACCAATATATTTTCCACCGATTAACGGTGTGGGATCATAACCACTTCTACCGTCAACAATCGTTCCTTCTGCAATTACTAAAGCAATCTTCTTTTTCTTTTTTAACCAACTTCTCTCTATTTCTTTTTCACCTAAATATTTTTCTATTTTTATCTTTTTAACTTTTGTATATTTCTTTAAAAATTCATCAACATCTTTCGGATATAAAACCGTATCAATCAATCCAAATTCTCTTGCTGATTCTTCATTAAAATAACCATAATAATTTATTAAACTATCCAAATCTCTTTCTTTTATTCTTGTTTCCTTAATATTTTCTTTTATTTTTGAATAAATAACATCGAGAATTTCATTAAGTTGTTCTTTATCCTCTTCCGACATGCTTTCTCTTGTAAATAATTCTTTTGCTGATTTATATTTGCCAATCGCTAAAACTTCTATCTCTCCACCTATTTTTTCTAACAATTTCTTTATATAATATTTCTTTAATAAAATACCAGGAATAACCACTTCGCCGCCTTTATTTAAAATCAAATAATCACCAAGAGAAACAATTTGGTACTCTAATAAACTTTTATAATAATCAGTATAAAAAATAATCTTCTTCCCCTTATTTTTCATTTCTAAAAGAATTTCTCTCAATTCTTCATATTGGGCAGAAGATAGATAATAATCTTTCAGACGAATAAAAATCCCACAAACATCTTCTTTCTTTAAAATCTCTTCTAAGTTTTTTATTAAAAGATAAAATCTTGGTGTTCGTTTTTTAAAAAATAAAGATTGCTCATAATAATCTTCTTCGTAATTACCGGAAAGAGCGATTTCTATCAATTTTTTTGGTCTCTTAAAAATCGTTGGATATCTTTCTTTTGATAAAAAGAATTCAATCTCTTTTAATTTTTTGCCGTATTTTGAAGAGATTTTAAAATTAGGAAAAGAGAAACTTATCCCCAAATTAAAATTTTTCTCTTTATCAACTTCTCCTTTTATTAAAAATCCATTAAGTATCTCAATTTCGCTTCCGAAAAGATAATGAGAATTCTTATAATAATCAAAATAAAAATTTATCCTTTCACTAAATGGTCTTAAACCGATACCAAAATTAAAATCTTTTTCTGAATTATAATTAAAAGAAAAAGATAAAAAATTTGCTGGACGGAAAATAAATCCTGCTAAATGATTTGACTCATTTAATTTTTCAATATATTTGTAACAATAACCTAAAAAGAAATTTTTGTTTATCGGTAAACCAACGCCAAAAAGGTAATTATTTAAACCATTTTTCTTTTCAAAACCAAAACCAAAATTATTTAAAGAAATTCCAACTTTTAAAAAGGTGTCTTGATCTATCTTTTTGGAAAAATAAATTTCATAACCAAAATTTATTCCCAAGCCACTTGGATTATTAAAGATTGCTTTGCTTCTTTCAATATTGGCTAAATAACTAAAGAGATAAAAAAATAAAAACATATATCTATAATAAAAAAAATTAAAAAAATGTCAACAAAATAAAAATGGGGGTGATAAGGCTCACCCCCAAAAGCCACCCTTTTGATAGATTTAGCGATTAGTTATGAAGCACGAAGAATGTCCAATATGTTTCATCAAAGAAATCATCAGCGCCAGGAGAAATGTCATACATTGGATAATTTTCGCCTACCTCATTCAATCTTCCCCAACCAGCAATTCCATACTCTTGGGTAATCTCTGTATTTGGATCATAATATATTCCAATATGAATTGTTCCAGAAACAGCGGCTTCGCCTTCCCACTCAAGATAAGGACATTCTTCACCACCGCCCCAAGTCATTGCATTAAAACCTGGCTCATCAAATTCAAGCTCGCCATAGAAAAGATCTTCTTCCGGAGATTCGTCACTATTATAAGCAAGACCGGTATAAGGATTAGTTGGGAAATTACCAAATTTATCCTCAATCATTGGGTCGCCGCCAGGAAAATAATAAGCCATTAATCCATCTGGTTCCAATGCTCCTGCTAAATCCGTAGAAGGATATTGACCACCATGGTCAGTCGCCCATGCTTCTAAGGCAGTCTGGATCACGTGCATATTATTTCTGACGCTGGTTCTTCTTGCTCTTTCTTGGAAAAGGGCAAAGTTGGGGATAATGAGTGCTAATAGGATACCGATAATTAAAATTACTACTAATAATTCAATTAATGTAAAGCCCTTTTTATTTAACATAGTTCACCTCCATTTTGTTTATTAAATAACCACATTGTGGTCTCTCCAAATATAATTATAATAAAAATCAAAAAAAAGTCAAGAGTATTTTAAAAATTTTTTTATTAATTTAATTTCTTATTTTTCAATGATTTATAAATTTTAAAAATTTTACTTAATTTTAAATTAATTAAGGTTAAAAAACAAAAACTCTCGGTGACGTTCTACTCTCCCGTGGCGTTACCACCACAGTACCATCAACCCTGGAAAGCTTAACTTCTCTGTTCGGAATGGGAAGAGGTGTTGCCTTTCCGGTATAGTCACCGAGAGTTAAGAATTTTATAAAAGAAGCGGAACCTTCAAGTCGAACGGCTGATTAGTACCTCTTGGCTAAAACCCTTACGGGTCTTACACCTGAGGCCTATCAACCAGGTAGTCTACCTGAAGCCTTCAGGGAGACCTTATCTTGGGATGGGCTTCCCGCTTAGATGCTTTCAGCGGTTATCCCTTCCGGACATAGCTACCCAGCGATGCGGCTGGCGCCACAACTGGTACACTAGAGGTCCGTCCATCTCGGTCCTCTCGTACTAGAGACAGATTCCCTCAAGTCTCCTGCGCTCGCGATGGATAGAGTCCGAGCTGTCTCACGACGCTCTGAACCCAGCTCACGTACCGCTTTAATGGGCGAACAGACCAACCCTTGGGACCTGCTTCAGCCCCAGGATGCGATGAGCCGACATCGAGGTGCCAAACCGGGCCGTCGATAGGGACTCTCGGGCCCGATCAGCCTGTTATCCCCGGAGTACCTTTTATCCGCTGGGCGATGGCCCTTCCACACAGAACCACCGGATCACTAGGCCATGCTTTCGCATCTGTTCGACCTGTCGGTCTCACAGTCAGGCCGGCTTATACCCTTGCGCTCTTCACACGGTTACCGTCCGTGCTGAGCCGACCTTAGGACGCCTCCGTTACCTTTTAGGAGGCAACCGCCCCAGTCAAACTGCCCACCTGACACTGTCCTCTGCTGGGATTCACCAGACAAAGTTAGGATTTCAACAAATCCAGGGTGGTATTTCACCGACGGCTCCACCCGAACTGGCGTCCAGGCTTCACAGCCTCCCACCTATCCTACACAAGATTTGCCGAAACCCAATATCAGGCTGCAGTAAAGGTTCACAGGGTCTTTTTGTCCAATCGCGAGCAGGCGGCATCTTCACCGCCACTACAGTTTCGCCGGATCCCCCGTTGAGACACTGGCCCACTCGTTACGCCATTCATGCAGGTCGGAACTTACCCGACAAGGAATTTCGCTACCTTAGGACCGTTAGAGTTACGGCCGCCGTTTACCAGGGCTTTGGTCGGAAGCTTCGCCTTGCGGCTAACCTCCTTCCTTAACCTTCTGGCACCGGGCAGGCGTCAGGCCCTATACTTTGCCTTACGGCTTAGCAGAGCCCTGTGTTTTTGTTAAACAGTCGGTAGGCCCACTTCACTGCGGCCCTTCAAGGCTTTTCACCTCAAAGGGCACCCCTTCTTCCGAAGTTACGGGGTCAAATTGCCGAGTTCCTTAACGGGGGTTACTCCGCGCGCCTGTGGATACTCACCTCGCCCACCTGTGTCGGTTTCCGGTACGGGCACCTTAATACCTGGCATAGAGATTTTTCTCGGCATTCGGTCGGGTTGAGTTTACCTGTAGAAAAATTCTACAGGCTCCCATAATTATGGTGAATTATTGGCACGGGTTTGCCTATGCCATTCACCATAATCTAGACCGCCTAAGCCAACAGGCGGCTCAACCTTACCTCCTGCGTCATCCCATAGCTCGTAACGGCATTAAGGTGGCAGCCGAATGTTGACGGCCTTTCCATCACCTACGCCTTTCGGCCTCAGCTTAGGTCCCGGCTAACCCTGGGCGGACGAACCTTCCCCAGAAATCCTTGGGCTTCCGGCGACCAGGATTCTCACCTGGTTTATCGCTACTCGTGCCGGCATAATCACTTCCGCATCGTCCAGCATAGCTTACGCTATGCCTTCAACCTACCGCGGAACATTCCCCTACCGCTTCCTTGTAATTAACAAGGAAACCTACGGCTTCGGTGATTGGCTTAAGCCCCGATAAATTTTAGGCGCTGAACCACTCGGCTGGTGAGCTGTTACGCACTCTTTAAAGGATGGCTGCTTCTAAGCCAACCTCCCAGCTGTCTGAGTAGTCCAACATCCTTTTCCACTTAGCCAATACTTTGGGACCTTAGCCGGTAGTCTAGGTTATTCCCTTCTCGGCAATGGAGCTTATCCCCCACTGCCTCTCTCCCCGGATAGATATAGTGGCATTCGGAGTTTGGTTGGGCTTCCCTGAACATAGTTCAGAGTTACCCATCCAGTGCTCTACCTCCACTATACAATCCGGAGGCTGCCCCTAGAGGCATTTCGGGGAAAACCAGCTATCACCCGGTTTGGTTAGCCTTTCACTCCTACCCACAGATCATCCGAGGGTATTGCAACACCCACCGGTTCGGGCCTCCACCGGCTGTCACACCGATTTCACCCTGTCCATGGGTAGCTCACCGGGTTTCGGGTTTAATGCCGGGAACTTATCGCCCTTTTCGGACTCGCTTTCGCTACGGTTTCATCCAGAGCTGTTAACTCTAGACTTAACCCTGCTCCCGACATTAACTCGCCGGCTCATTATGCAAAAGGCACGCAGTCACTGTAAATTTCTAATCCCAAAAGGGAAAAGAAATCTACAACTCCTGCTGATTGTAGGCCCAAAATTTCAGGTTCTTTTTCACTCCCCTCCCGGGGTTCTTTTCACCTTTCCCTCACGGTACTAGTGCACTATCGGTCAGTGGGTTGTATTTAGCCTTAGGAGGTGGTCCTCCCGGATTCCCACGGGATTCCACGTGTCCCGCGGTACTTGGGAACCTAATCAAGAGAGACATCTTGAATTTTGCCTACAGGACTATCACCTTCTATGGTTCGCCTTTCCAGGACGATTCGGCTATTCAAGATGTTTTATAACTCTCCTGCCTCCCGACAGCCGGCACGATTAGGTCCCGCTACCCCGCCTAGGCAACGGCTGTCGCCTTTAACACCTAGGTCGGTTTTGGCTTTTCCCCTTTCGCTCGCCGCTACTCAGGGAATCGAATTTTCTTTCTTTTCCTCCCCTTACTGAGATGTTTCACTTCAGGGGGTTTGCCTCCTTAGGATTACTCCTAAGGATAATAGGATATTACTCCTATTAGGTTGCCCCATTCGGGAATCTCCGGATCACAGGTTGTGTGCACCTCCCCGGAGCTTATCGCAGCTTACCACGCCCTTCTTCGCCACCCACTGCCAAGGCATCCGTTTTGGGCCCTTAGTATCTTGAAGGCGCCGCTTCTTTTACCAAATTTTCAAAGAGCAAAACTTATCTATATATAAATATAGTTAAATTTTTTGAAAAGTCAAGAAGAATTTATCTTAAATTAATAGGAAATTATTCAGAGGATTTTCTTAAATTATTTATTTTTTTAAAAATCATTGTAATTTCATCCCAAATTATATTATAATTTTCACTTTGAAAATCTTTAACAATTTCTTCAATATTTAAAAAAGTAAGAAGAACTGGTCTTCTAAAAGGTAGATTTTGTTCCTCGTTTTTATATAATTTTTTTATCAATGCCAAAATTTCTTCTTTCATATATTTTTAGATACCGGGAAAGGAAAGGGGGTTCTCAAAAATTAAAAAGAAATTTTAAAACCGAAAAACCATTTCCGAAAATTATTAACAAGAAGATTGAAAAGATAAAATTCAAAATTATCGGAAAGCCGATAATCTAAACCAAAATTATATTCATAATCGGAAGAATAAATATTTTCTTTGTCAAAAATCAACTCTTTTTTTAGACCAAAAAGAAATTTCATCTTTCCAAAGGAACAAGTGATTCCGTAAGGAAAAATGATTTTCATTTTAAGATGTTCTTTTTCATTAATAAAAATAATTGGTTTTATAGAAAAAAAGTTATTAAAAATAAAACCATAAAAATTATAAGGGGAAGATAAGCAATAGCCACTGATAAATTGCCAATTCTTTCTAATATTTTCTTTTTGATAATTAGTTGCCAAAAGAAAGATGTGGTTATTAGTTTCGCCAAATATTTTTTTAATAGCAAAATTAAATTGATAACCACTAAAATTATTGCTATCAAAAGGAATAAATTCGGTTATAATTTCAAATTTTTCTTCTTCTCCTTTTAAAAAACCAATTTTAAAAGGCAAGTATCTTCTTTTCTCAATAAAATTTTGCTTTGAGGTATCGGTTTTTTTAAAATAAAATCTTTGATAACTGATTCCCAAACCAATTTTTGTTTCGCCAAAGTTATAACCGATACTAAAAGGTAAATTATGATAATTAAAAAAAATAAATTTTTTATCCCTTTTTTCATCACTAAAAAGATAATGATAAGCTATATTCAAAAAATAATTTTCTTGGCCAATTTTAACATTCAAAAGAGTCTGAAAGGATATTGGAGAATTTTCATTTAAGAAAAGATAGTTATGATAAGAAGAGAGCGAAAAGAGAAATATTTTATTTAAGAAAAAAGTATTAGCAGGATTAAAAAAATGATCTGTTTCCGAATCAGGTAAAAGGGCTAAAAAATCTCTTCCAACAATATTTAATCGGGTGCTGATTGGAATTATCTGCGAAGTGAGAAAAAAGAATAATAAAAAAATCACAAGAAAGGTGAAATAAGGTCTAAACGTTTATTTAAAAATCGTCGCAATTTTTTAAGTGCTTCATTGCGAATCTGGCGAATTCTTTCTCGGGAAAGTTTTAAGTCCTTGCCAATTTTTGTCAAACTTTCTGGTTCCTTGTAAGGAGCCAAACCAAAAGCCTTTTTAATTACTGTCTTTTCCTTTTCCGAAAGTTGTGACAGACATTCGTCAATAATTTTTTTTAAACCAATTTTTTCAAACTGATCATTTTGGGTATCTTCAGTAATTATTGGATTTTCTTCTGAAGTTTCTTCGTTTTCTAAATTAAAACGGGCTAAATTTAAAAAAATAAGTGCTTGTTTAACTTCACTTAACCTTACTTTAAATTTCTTTGCTAATTTTACCGGCTGTAAAAGCATCGGCGAAGGTTCCTTTTTAATCTTTTTTGCTAATTTTTGGATTTTGGGAGGGAAACGAAAAATTTCTTCATTGAATATTGCTTCTCTTATTCGGTATCTAATCCTTTTGGCGGCGTAAGTGGCTAACCGAACCTTTTTATTTTCATCAAATTTGTAAATTGCTTCCATTAAACCAGTAATCCCTTCGCCAATCAAGTCATCTAAAGATAGGTTTTTTGAATGGTATTTTTGAGCAATTTTTACCACCAATTTTAAATGGGATAAAATTAATTTAGAAAGAGCTTGATAATTATTTTTCTTTGCCTCTTCAATTAAATCTCTTTCTTCATCTTTTGTTAAATCGGGATATTTCTGAGATAACAGAGAATAATAAGAGGAAACTGTTTTGGCCATTATTCTTTAAGGCGAAGAGGGATAAGATAAATCTCATTTCCTCTTTTTATTTTAAAAAGAATAGATTTGCGCTCTTTTAACTTTTCTAAAATCCGATAATAATCGTCTAAATTTTTAATTTTTTCTTTCTGAATTTCTAAAATAATATCGCCCGGTTGAATTCCTGCTTCTTCCGCTGGAGAATTAGGCGCAACCTCTTCAACTACTACACCTTCTTTTTCTTCTTTTACTTTCAAACCTACTTCTAAAACTTCTTCTCTTTTTGCTTGGGAAACCTCTTCCGGCATTTCACCCAAAACCACTTCCACTTTTCGGGTCTTGCCATCTCGATAAATTTCTAACTCTACTTTAGTTTTTGGCGGAGTTTCTGCCACCATAAATCTCAGTTCGTCAACTGATTTCACTTTTTTCCCTTGAAATTTTAAAATAATATCTCCGGATTTCAAATCAGCCTTACTTGCTGGTGAGTTAGGAATAATATCTCTTATCACTACTCCCTCCATATCTTTTGGCAAATCCATTGATTCTCTTAATTCTTCAGTCAGCTCTTGTAGATAGATGCCAAGATAACCACGAACAACTTTTCCTTTTTTCAACAAATCATCTCTCACTTTTTTTACCAAATTAATGGGTATTGCAAAACCAATTCCGATGTTTCCGCCGGTAGTGGTTTTGATGGCAGTATTAATTCCAATGACTTCTCCCCTAAGATTTACCAGAGGACCTCCCGAATTTCCTGGATTAATTGCGGCATCAGTTTGGATAAAATCTTGATAAGTCGGTCCACCATAAAGGTCGATACCGGTCCGATGTTTAGCAGATATTACCCCAACAGTAACGGTACCGGATAAACCAAAAGGGTTACCTACGGCCAGTACCCATTCGCCAATTCTTACTTCATCAGAATTACCTAAGGATGCATAGGGTAGTTTCTTTTTCGTTTCAATTTTTAACAGAGCAATATCAGTTTTTACATCACGGCCGATAATTTTTACTTCTTTTTCTTTAAATTTTGTGCCGTCAGAAAGAGTAATGATTACTTTATCATATCCTTCAATTACATGATTATTAGTAATTACATAACCGTCTTCTGAAATTATTACACCACTTCCTAATGTTCTTATCTTCTCACTAAATTCTCTTGGTAAAGGAAAATCTTTAAAAAATTCTCTAAAAAAGTCCTCAAAGGGAGAAAAAAATTCAAAACCAGGAGTTCTAATTTTAATCGACTTTTCTGCTGAAATATTTACTACCGTTGGAATTATTTTTTCAGCAATTTCAACAAAGGAAATGTTATTTGTCGGCAAGCTTGATTTTCCTTCTAAAATTGGTTGAGAAACATTTTGAGCATAGAGGGGGGTTTTTTCTTTTCCTTTAAGGGGAGAAATAATAAACCCCAACGCAAAAGACAAAACACAAAAACCAATTATTAAAATAATCTCTCTTCTCATAAAAAAAATTATATCTAAAAAATAAAATAAGTCAATTTTAATACAAATATAAAAACCACGGGGCTCTTATATTTTAGGAGGGCTCTATTTTAGATAGATTGAAAGGAGGCATTATATGAGAGGCTTGAGCCCCGTGGTTGATTGAAATTTTATAAAAAAATATTATAATAATTTTTTTAAAAAAATCAAGGAGGAAAAATGAAAAAATACCGTTGCACTATTTGTGGTTATATCTATGACCCAAAATTGGGCGATAATGAAAGAGATATTCCACCTAACACACCTTTTGAGGAATTACCCGATGATTGGGTTTGTCCAATTTGTAGTGCTGATAAAAGTTACTTTGAACCAATTGAAGATTAGGAGATAAAAATGGTAAGAGAAATAACAAAAAATATTTGGACAGTAGGTGCTATTGATTGGGATAGAAGATTATTTGACGAATTAATCCCCTTACCCGATGGCACAAGTTATAATGCCTATTTAATAAAGGGGAGTGAAAAAAATGTTTTAATTGATACTGTCGACCCAACAAAAGAAAAAGAGTTAGTTGAAAATCTAAAATCTCTTAACTTAAAAATTGACTATTTAATCTCTCTGCATGCCGAACAAGACCATTCGGGTACTATCCCTAAGGTATTAGAACTTTATCCAGAAGCAAAACTCATTACCAATAAAAAAGGTAAAGAATTTTTAATAGATTTATTATTAATTCCGGAAGAAAAATTTATTACCGTGGAAGATAATGAGAAAATCTCTTTGGGAAATAAAACATTACAATTTATTTTTACTCCTTGGGTTCATTGGCCAGAAACAATGGTTACTTATCTCTTAGAAGATAAAATTCTTTTTACTTGTGATTTATTTGGTTCCCATTTAGCCACCAGTGACTTATTTGCCCAAGATAAAGAAAAGGTTTACTTTGCTGCCAAAAGATATTATGCGGAAATTATGATGCCTTTTAGAAAGCAAATAAAAAATCATTTAGATAAAATAAGAAATTTAGAAATTAAAATGATTGCTCCTAGTCACGGACCGGTCTATTTGGAACCCGCTTTTATTATCGATGCCTATGAAGATTGGGTTAGCGATAAAGGGAAAAACGAAGTTATTTTAGCTTATGTTTCAATGCATAATAGCACAAAGGTAATGGCGGAGTTTTTGATTAGTGAACTGATAAATTCTGGAATTAAAGTAATTCCTTTTAATTTGACAAAAACCGATATTGGTGAATTGGCAATTGCTCTGGTTGATGCTGCTACGATTTTAGTTGGCACCCCAACAGTTTTAACCGGTCCCCATCCAGCTGCCCTGTTTGTTATCTATCTTTTAAATATCCTAAAACCAAAAACAAAATATTTAGGAATTTTTGGCTCCTACGGCTGGGGCGGAAGAACTTTAGAAATTATCAAAAGTTTAACAACCAATTTGAATGCGGAACTATTACCACCGGTATTAATAAAAGGATATCCTAAAAAACAAGATTTTCTTTTATTAAAAGAATTGGTAGAAAAAATCAAAGAAAAAATGAAGCCTTAAATCTTTAGTTTTTCTAAAGTATCTTTGCTGATAACAATTCCACCAGAAACAATTAATTTTAAACCTTCATCAATTGTTAAGTTTAACTGGTGAATTTCTTCTTGGGAAACCATAATTAACCAACCAGAAGTAGGATTAGGAGTAGTGGGCAAATAGATTAAGTAAAATTCTCTTTTTTTATCTTGGGAAAGAATCTTTTCTTCATTCATAATAAAACCGATAGTAAAAATCCCTTTGCGGGGATATTCTATTGCTACAACTTTTTTCAAAGATTTCCGATCAACAAATACCGCATTGGTTAGTTGTCTTGCGGAATTATAAATTTCCCTTACTAAGGGAAGTCTTAAAATCAAATCTTCTAAGAGACCAAAAAGCCATTTTCCTAAAAAGCCACTTGTTAAAGCACCGATTAATAAAACCAAAAGTAAAAAAAGAATAAAACCTAAAATAGTTAATATCTCTTCTGGTAATTCTTTTAAAAAGGAAAAAATTTTAAATAGGGGTGTTAGAAAGCCGCCTAATTTGGTAATCAAAAACCAAAAAATAAAAATTGTTAATCCTAAGGGAATAATAAGAACTAATCCTGCAATAAAATACCGGCGAAGAGTTTTCACTTCTATTCAACCCAGCGAGTCCGATACCGCATTTGGTTTATCCGTTCCGAATCTTTTGCGTATCTTTCCAAAACAAGGTTACCAAATTCCATAATATCGATCTGATAATCCTCCAATCCTTTTGCGGGAGTTTCGGTAGGAGGAACAACATTTATACCAACATAAACCAAAGAAGAAATCGGTGAAGAAGCAGCCATCGAAATAGCTACCCGACTCTCGCCATCATAAAGTTCGTTACCCACTCTTTTTATTTGGAGAGTGCCTAACTTTTCGTTTAAAATATCTTTGACAATATCTAAAAGTAAATAACTTCTTAATATCGCCTTTTCCACATCCATTTCAAAATGCTCTGCCAAGAAATGTAACATCTTAGGAACATAAGAATATCGCCGAACCTTCTGGCTCTCTAAATCAACCGCTTCCTTTAAAGAGATATCACAGGCACCGATAAAAGCAATAAGAGAATCACCAAGGATATTATAAGTATCATAAGCAAAGAGAGAACGTAATTGTTCGCCGGTAAAAGTTAGTTCTTCTTTAATAAATCTCGTCTTCATCTCCTTCTTTACTATAACAAATTTTTTTCAAATCTTCAATATAAATCTTTCTTACCTTTAAAAGAAAATTGTGAAAAAAATCTTTTTGGTAATCAGGATAGGTCCAAGGGAGATTATTAAATTTCTTATTTTGATAAATCAAAGTAACTTCCGCATAAATTCCCTTTCTCAAATAAATTCGGTGGGCATAATTTTTGGTGGTGGCTAAAATAAAATTGTTTAATGTCAAGATGCCTGGGTCAATATTTATCCTTCTTTTTCCATTCTCTTTAAATTTATCTTCAATTTCATTTGTCTTGATTTTTAAATCGGGTAAAAAATCGGGCATAACTAAATTTTTATAAGAAACCCATTGCCTTTTTAAATTTTCACCCATTTCCTCTTTGTAATAGGCAGTAAAATTAAAATCAATAACTTCGCTTTTTAAATCTCCTTCTCCCAAAAAGGGTAATAAGATTTTATCTACTTCTTCTATCAGATTAACATCCTGAGTAATATAGCCAACCACTACTTTAACTTTCTGGGGAGTTCTGATCTCTCCCATATCCTTCACAAACAGCAAGAAAACTTTCGATCTCCTCTTTTTTGGGTAAATCTTCAAAGGAATTAAGTCCAAAATATTTAAGAAATTCTTTGGTTAAGACATACAAAAAGGGCGCACCGGGCTTTTTTGCCCTGCCTTCAATTTTAATAAGTCTTTTTTCTAAAAGGATACTTAAAATATAGGTTGAATCCACTCCCCGAATTTTCTCAATCTCCTGTTTAGTGATTGGTTGATGATAGGCAATGATTGCCAAAACTTCTAAGGCGGCGGGTGATAATCTTTTCTTTTTCTTCTCAGTATAGAATTTAGTTAAGTATTCGCTATATTCGGGTAAGGTAAATAATTGATAACCTTTGGCAATCTTGCGGATGCGAAAAGCCCGATTACTCTTCTCATATTCTTCATTAAGGAAAGAAATTATCTCCTCAATCTCCTTTTCGGAAATTAAAAGAAATTCCCTTAACCTCTTTTCACTAATTGGCTCATTACTCACAAAAAGAATCGCCTCAATTATTCCTTTAAAACCATTAAATTTAAAATGATTAGAAAATTCTTCAAAATCTTTCTTTAATTGAAGGGGATAAAAATTATTCATTTGTCAACCGAAAGGTTTTTAACAAAATCCTTATTGCCTTTTTAAAACTCTTTTCCGGTAGAAAACAGGTTATCCGATTAGGCGTAAGAGAAAATCCGTCAATATGAATTTGGTTCTTTGTCAAAGTAGCAAACAATTTTTCTAAAATCTCATTACTCTGACCAACCTCATTCCCCACTAATGAAAAGGAAGCCATCTTCTCTTTTTTCAAAACTTTTTTCCAGCCAATTTCCTTAGCAATTTTCTTTAACAATTTCTCACAATTTAGTTTCTCTTCTTCTTTAACAATAAAGAGCAGGTCAAATAACTGATTATCCGGTAAACCATGGGAGAAAAAGATTGGTTTTATTCTATTTTCTGCCAAATAACTAATTACCTGGTGTAAACATTTTGGTTTTTTAGGAATATTTATTAAACTAAATAAAACTAAATCTTTCTGGTGGGTTATTCCTTTTACTTTTATCTCCTCAAATTCTAAATCTTTAGTAATCATTGTCTCTCCTTTTTTATCAAAAGAGGATTTTAAAATCAGTTTCAAATTATATTTTTGTGCCAGGGCACAAGCCCGAGGATGTAAAACCTCAGCACCAAAACTACTCATTTCAAACATCTCATCATAAGTTAATGTCTTTATCAATTTTACTTTTCTAAATAGGTAAGGGTCTTCGGTATAAACACCACAGACATCGCTATATATCTCACATTTTTGGGCATTTAAAGCAATTGCTAATGCCACAGCAGTAATATCCGAACCGCCTCTTCCTAAAAGGGTTATCTCTTTATCAAAAGAGACACCTTGAAAACCCATCACAATCGGCACCTTTTTTTCTTCCAATGCCTTCTTTAATCGTTCGCCATTTACCATTCTAATGCGGGCAGAAGTAAAATTATTATCAGTAATTATCCCAATTTGTGAACCAGTAAAAGAAACTGCTTTTATTCCCATCCTATGTAAAGTTATTGCCAAAAGAGAGGCTGATATCCTTTCACCACAAGAAAGAAGCATTGCCAATTCCCTTTCTGGTGGTAAAGGGTTTAATCTTTTTGCCAAACTTAATAAATCATCGGTCGTATCGCCCATTGCCGAAACAACCACACAAGGCAGATAACCTTCTTCTAAGGTATTCTTTATAATCTTAACAACTTTTCTTATTCTTGATAGATTTGCTAAAGAAGAACCACCAAATTTCTGGACAATAATCTTCATTTTAAACGAGAAATAGCCTCCTTTATCAACTTCTCATTAACCGTTAAAGAAAATCTTAAATAACCTTCTCCATACTTACCAAAACCGCTACCAGGTGCTACTAAAATTCTTTTCTCTTTGAGAAGTTTTAAGGCAAATCTTAATGAAGATTTTTCCTTCTTTGGTATTTTTGCCCACAAATAAAATGTTGCCTTTGGTTTTTTAATTTCAAAACCATATTCTAATAAAGCCGGTAATAACAAATTTTGTCTTTTTAAATAAATCCTTCTTAACTTTTCTGGAAAATTATATTCATATCTTAAAGCATAAATACCGGCTTCTTGGATTGCCTTAAAAGGACCGGTATCAACATTCTCTTTTATCTTCATCATTGCGTTTATCAAATCTTTATTACCACAGATAAAACCAAGTCGCCAGCCACAGAGGTTAAAACTTTTAGAAAAAGAATGGAACTCACAACAAAATTCCTTTGCTCCTTTTACTTGTAAAATACTTGGTGGTTTTTCTTCAAAATAGATTTCCGAATAGGCATTATCGTTAGAGATAAAAAATCCGTATTTTTGGGCAAGAGCAACCAAATCTTTATAAAAATCTAAATTAGCAAAAGCGGTTGTTGGATTATTAGGGAAATTAATGGCTAACAATTTTATCTTTCTTATTTTTTTAAGGTCATCCAAATCGGGTAAAAAATTATTCTCTTCTTTTAATGGCAGGGTAAAAATTTTTGCCCCAACTAATAAGGGATTATTATGATAAGGAGGAAAGATAGGGTCGGTAGTAACATAGACATCATCTTTATCGCATACTCCCCAAATAAAATGAGCAATTCCTTCTTTACTACCGATAAGAACAGCAACCTCTTTTTCTGGGTCTAATTTTACACCAAACCTTTTATCATACCATTCACAAATTGCCTCTCTTAATTCCAATTCGCCGCGGTATTTTGGGTACCGATGATTTTCCAATTTATTTAAGGCATTCTTAAAAGCCTTAATAATATTTTGGGAAGGTGGCAGGTCAGGATTTCCTTCACCAAAATCAATCAGATTTTCTTTATATTCCCTTTTCAAATCGTCTAATTTTTTAAAGAGGTAAGGTGGTAAAAGGGTTACTCTTTTAGCAAAGGCTTCCATTTAATAAATAAAAATTTACGGAGAGGGTGGGATTCGAACCCACGGCACACCTTTTGGGTGTGCACACGATTTCCAGTCGTGCTCCTTCGTCCACTCGGACACCTCTCCTTTAGATTAAAATATAATCAATTTTTAGAAAATATCAATAGCAAGAAAATTAAACCTTTTTATCAGGAAAAGTTTAGCAAATGTGGAAATAAGAATTAATAATTTTTCTCTTTTTTCACATTCCAAATTTCGATTTAAACCACCGATCCCTTTTTAATTAGGGGAAAAGTTTTGACTGATGGAGAACCACACCTTGCTGCATCATTTCTCCTTATTTCTGTATTTTTTCATATTCTTCAATTGCCTTTTTACATAATTCATATATTTTATCATTAATTACATTTTTTATTCCTGCCCGTCCGAATATGAAGTTGAAAACTACATTAATCAATCTCGCTCGTGAAATCCCTATCCCTTCTGCCCACTCAACTATTTTATTATAAATATCCTCATCAAAATATAAACTAAATAACTTTCTTGCCATTTTCACCTCCATTTTAAAATCAAATCTGTTAATTCTATGTCGCAATCCCTTTTTAATCAGGGAATAGATTTTGACTATTCAGAATAAACATCGCGGTTTTTTCCCTTCTCTATATATTCTAATAATGTCGCAATTTCTTTTTAATCAAAAAAGTCTTAACCCAATTGCCAAAGAGCAAAAATTTTTCCCTCAATATCATAAATTATAAAATTAAATTGATAAAAGTCAATATTAAAAAAAGTGGTAACCTTTTGCCCTTCTTTTTCGTTATATATATGTAAGGGAAAATAAATAAAAAGGAGGATATTATGGTAAGAAACGCTTATCAAAGAGTTAATAAGTATATCGCAAAATTAGACCCAGAAATTAATAAGAAAAGATATGAAAGTCTAAAAGAGCAGATGATTGAGAATATTGTTGAAAAATATGGTGAACTTGCGGCACTGGATACCAAGATAAAGACTATCTTAGACACCCATCCGGAAACAATACCTACCCAATATGTATTTTATTTCTCTTATGCGAAGGAAATCTGGCGGCTTACTAATAAATATTCGGGGATTATGCTTTATAAACTTGTTGCGATTAGTGAAAGTAAATGGGAAGCAAAGGGCTTGAATAAAGAGATTATGGAAAAATTAAGGATTGATTTGTTTGGTATTATCTTATGAGAAAACTAAAGAAAAGGGTGAGTAAATACTATTTTAATTTCGGTTGTGAATACCCAAAATCAACTTATAAATATTATTACCAAATGAAAGAGCTCTTAAAATACGAAGAGAAGTTGAAGGAAATTTTGAAGAATTATCCTATTCAAGAAACCTTTTATTTGGGTTATCTTAACTTTCTAAGAAGGGCATACAAATTGATAAAGAAAAGAAGATTACAAGAAGTTGAAAATCTCATTAAGAAAGAAATGGTAAGAAATAAATTGGAAAAGGAGGTATTAAAGGAGTTGTATTTTCTTCTGTTAAAAGGTAAATAATTAGTCCTTTTAAATATCTTTTTAGCACTACTTTGATAAGACAGGAGGGATTTACTTTCTATTATAAAAGGGGCAGTATAGGAGATATTATAGGATTTTGTTTTTATCTTATTGACATAAATATTTTTTTTAGTTATTATTTTTATTATGAAAGATAAAATTTTAAAAGGAGGAGTAATGAAATATCTTAAACTTTTTTTATTATTGTTTCTTTTAATTAGTTGTGATATCCAACATAAGAATGCCTTAAGGATAAAAAGTATAAATGAAGACGCACCAGTAAAAATTGATGTGATTGATGTTTATTCCTATACAGAAGAAGGTGAAAAGGTTTATGATGAAGCAATGTGGGACCAATATGCTCCTTTTGAATTTGTTTATACGGAAATCGGTATTGGTTTACCAACTGCTCCCGGAACTTATACTGCCTTGTTAACTGATTACGAAATAACTTTTGAAGATATAACTCCGGGTATGGCTTCGGAAGATAAATTTAAAGGTGAGAAGGTAAAAGGAAAATGTAATATTTTAATACCGAGCGACCCAGAAGGTAAGAAAAGTGTGGAAGCAAAAGTAAAAATAATGCCGGTTTCTTATATTGAAATGTATTTAAGTGAATTAGAAGAATTTCGGGTATTGAGTGCCAAGATAAGATTTAAAGGAAAAGATTTGCTTTCGGAAAAAGATTTGGAAGTAGAAGGCTATTTTACGATTGATATTGGGGATTATACCGATGATATTGATAAATTAGAGCCGCCAGCCGACCCATAATTTAAATATCAATCGGCTCAAAGTCAATTTCTATTTCTAAATTTTTAACCCTTAAATTTTTAAAATCTTCTAAACTTAAAAAGTTATAGATTTTTATATTTTTAGGAATCTTTAAAAGAAATTGATATACCCTTTTTTTCCTTTTCCTTTTTATTTTTTTTAAAGGACCTAAAATCTTAATTTTATTAAAATCTTTTACTTTCTCTTCTAAAAGTTTTTCAATATTTTCTTTTATCTTATAGACTGATTTTATTAGTTTCTCTTTTTCACCAATCACTTTTATTAATAATAATTTGGAAAAAGGTGGATATAACAGTTGTTTTCTTTTTCTCAGAATAGATAAGTAAGCTCCTTCTAACTTTTTTGTTTTCAAAATTCTGATAAGCTCATCTTCTTTCTTATCCCTTTTCTGAATAAGAAGAAAACCATCTTCTTTTGTTTTAGAAAGAAGATAGATAATTATCTGTAAAACCCTTTCTTCACTTAAATAGCCAAAATAAGAGAAAAGTCTTTCGTAATCTAAAATTGCCGAAAAATCTAAGTAAGAAGTTAAAGAGAGAGCATCAAAGAAACCACCAATCTTAATATTCTCTTTGTTAATAAAGCCTTCTTTTGCTAACTCTTCTAAAAGTTTCTCTTTGCCAAAATATTTATAATAGAAATTCTCACTTTCACATTTGGGACAGGTATCAAAGATTATTTGATAACGACAATAGGGACATTCAAAACGTGGCGGATTTTTGAAATAGGAAAGAGCAATCTCACAAGTTGGACATTTGGGAAAATAGCCACAATCTTCACAATAGACAATTTTACTATAACTCTTTTCGGGAATTAATAAAAAAGAATTCTCCTTCTCTTTTTGATAAAAAAGAAATTTTCTTAACTCTTCACTCAAAATCTTATCTTCCCTTTTCTTTATAATTATTATCCTTTTTCTCTCTAAAAAATTTTTATCTTTTTTTATTACTTTTATCTTTTTTTTGAGAGTCTGATAGAAAAGTTCTAAACTGGGAGTGGGTGTAAAGATAAATAAAGGGATATCTTCTAAATAAGCACGAAAAAGCGAAACCTTTCTAACATCAAAATGGATTTTCCTTTCCCATTCTTTGTAAATGGGAATATCTTCAAAGAAAAGAAAGATAGCACCCAAATTTAAAAAGGGCAAAAATATTCCCTGCCTGATAGAAAATAGAACACAACTCTTACCTTTTCTTATCTCTTTCCAAATATTTATCTCTTCTTTTCTTTTGATTTGATAATGGTATTGATAAAGATTGATATCTTTGTTGGGAAAATTCTCCGAAAAGAATTGATAATAATTATTTAAAATCTCAAAGGTGGGAAAGATTAGTAAGATGCTTTTATTATTTTTAATTAGTTTTTCAATAAAGGGAAAAAACTTTTTGAAAAGTTTAAAATCGGGATATTGCCAAAAGAAATAAGGAGTTATCTTTTTATTTTCTTTTTCTTCTTCGGTTATCGGAAATTCTTCTTTTTCCTTAACCAAATTTTTAATT
Source organism: Caldifarciminota bacterium (assembly GCA_039801885.1). Classification (GTDB taxonomy): domain Bacteria; phylum Hydrothermota; class Tepidihabitantia; order Tepidihabitantales; family DTDR01; genus DTDR01. The sequence goes on along the minus strand of JBDRVN010000002.1, from coordinate 46,583 downwards.
AAATTCTTTGGTAAGATGTAATTTAATAAATCACTAATCTCTAAAAAATAATAACGAGCAGTTGTTTTTATTAATCGCAATAACTTTTTTGGTAGAAAATCTTTTATAATAACTTCTTTAATCTCTTTCAATTCTTTCTCTTTGCTTTCTTCTTTAAAATCAAGAAGGACACCATAATATTCCTTTTCTTTTAAGGGAACCTTTACCAAAGAACCTAAACTAACTTCTTTTAGAAACCTTTCGGGCAAAAGATAATCCAAGGGCTTTAAGGAAAGCCCATAAATTGCTATTTTACCAACCATTTAAAATCGGAAATAAAAGAGATATTTTATTACTGTTTTGCCAAACTCATTTCGCTCACCAATTATCTGATTATTTTTATTTAGATAATATTCTGCCCGAAAGACATCCTGTTTCTCTTCAATGAAACTATGGGTATAACTGAAATATAATTTCTCACCAAGATATTTACCAACCGAAAGCCTTAAATAGGGCTCTCCCCGAAAACTACTCTCTAATCGGAAATAGTCAAGACCAATATACTTCCTTAACCTTTCGGAAGTCTCTTTTTCAAAATAGGATAATATTCTATCCTGTAAGATATCTAAAAAGAGATCTTTCTCTTCCCAATTTTTTAACTCTTCCGGTGTGAAAGATAAGCCTAAATAACTGATTATCTCTTCCTGACTTAAATAAGGTGGCTCAGAAGATAGATTAAAGTTGGGAAGAGAGAGATAACCATTAACTTCCAAAAAGATTTTAAATCTTTCTTTTCTATTTTGATAGGTTATCGGCTTGGTGGTTAAAGAACCAACTAAATAAACCCTTGGGTCAAAATGGGCAATGTTTTCAAAAACAATCTCCCCTTCCTTTAATTCCAAACTCCTTCCTAAATAATAAAGATATCCCTGCCTCGTATTTATCTTACCACTATAAATAAATTTACCCTTTTTTAATTTGAGATTAAAATCAACACCCAATTCGACATCAGCATTTTTATTCCTTAACCAGATATTTCGCTCTCCTTTGAAAGTTAGGTCCAATTCTAATAAAGTATCCACTTCTTTTATTTCTCCTTCCCTTTTTGCTCCAAAGGGAATGGTAATTAAAGCCTCTTTAATTTCGGCATTACCAACAACCTTTAAATAATTATTTTTATTTAAAGAAAGAAAAGCATCACCACTAATAACACCAATGAAATCTTTCTCGTAAGTTATTGGTAGATTAGTAAATTTAATATCTTTATGTAAGGTATCAATCTGGAAAAATTCACCCAATCTAATAAAACCATTAGCAAAAACTTCGCCTTCTTTTACTTTTCCTGAGATTTGGTGAAAAATAATCTCCCTTTCGGAAAAGATAATTGTTGCCGAAACATCTTTTATCTTGGCTTCAGGAATTTTCAAGATTATCTCACCGCCAGTTAAACTTGCCCTTCCTCTCATTCTTGGGTTTCTTAAATTTCCCCCTAAACTTATTTTACCATTAATCCTTCCTCCTTGGGCAATCAAGATATCGGGAATGAAAAAGATAATATCGCTGGGAAAATTTTCTAATTCAATTGTTAGATCTTCACTAACCAATTCCTTTTTTTCAAAATCGTAGATTAAGAAACCATATATCTTTGAGTCCTTATCTTCTTTAAAAAGAGAGAGGTTTTTTAAAATAATTGTTTCGCCTGCCAAAGAGAAATTGCCGATAAGAGAATCAAAGGATAATTTCTGAAATTGGCAATCAAAAATTTTTGTATTTAAAAGAAAATTGTTTAAATACTTCTTTTTCAAATCATAAGTTAAAAGAATTTGACTATTTACTTTACCAAAAATTTCCTTTTTCTTTTTGCTAATTAAAAAGAAATTCTCCAAAGCAAAGGCTTTAATCTCACTTTCTAATTTTAAAATATCCTTTTCCTTTTCTAAATTAAAAACCAATTCGCCTTCGCCATATTTTAGATTGAAATTTTCTAACTTAAAACTATTCTTTTTTATTTCAATAATTACTGGTTTTGTATTCAGAAAACGATTGCCATTAAAAACAAATTCAACATCTGTTAAAGAAAATAATAGACTATCTTTGAGATTACTAAGGAAATTACCATTAATCTTCAAAAAGGAACTATTAAGAAATGCTATTAACTGAAAATCTTTAAAGAAAGAATTGATTTTTAAGGTATCAAAAGATAAATAAGCGGTTTTTAGTTCTTTTAAATTTATTTCTCCTTCTAAATCTATTCTCTCTTTTAAAGAAAAATTACCTAAAAATTTAAAATCTTTAAAGGATAGATTTGCCTCTTTAAAAGAAAAATCTGTTATCCGCCAATCACCCTTTACTGAAAAAATTTTTTTCTCATAAACAAAATCTCCCTTTCCTTTTACTATTCCCTTAAGTTCTTTGGAAAAGAAAACATTAACAATTGTTAAGGGTAATTTGGTTATCTCGGCGGTGATTAATATTTTTTCTTTACTTAACTCTCCTTGCAAAGAAAAAGAAACCCCTTTCCCTTCACCGATCAGATTTTTGATAAAAACCTTTCTATCTTGATAAACTCCTTCACCTTTTAAGAAATCAATCTTCTCATCAAGAAAAGTTAAATCCAATTTGAAGTTAACTAAAATAAATTTCTTACCACTAATTTCTAATTTTCCTTTTTTTAGTTCAAAGGGCAATAGATTTTTTAAATTAAAAATTTCCATAATCAAATCATAAGAAAAGTCCTGGATATTAAATTTTCCTTTGGTTCTAAAAGAAGAGCCAAATATTTTCCCTCTTAATTGATAAGAAACTATTTGGTCTAAAAAACTAAATTTTCCTTCAATATCTTCAATCTCTTTAACAATTTTTACCTTTTTAAAGAAAATACCTATCTCACCATTATATTTACTATCTTTGATTAATAAACTTCCTTTAATTTTCCCTTCTCCTTCGTAAAAAGCGAAATCTTGGAGATTTAAAAAGGAGCTATCAATCTTTATCCGCCACTCGCTATCTTTCCAATTATAACTAACCTCTCCAAAAAGAAAAGAATTTTTTACTATTAAATTTAAATTAGTAAGTAAAAATTTTTCATTATTTAATTCTAAATCGGTTTTTAAAAGAGAAAAAGGATAATTATATTTATCATAAAAAACTTCGCCAGCGATTTCTTTTATTTTGCCATTTATTTTACCATCCTTGAAAATTCCGAAAAGATTAATTTTCAAATTTCTTAATTCCAATTTCTCTCTTTTAAAATTAAAATCTTGAAAAATTATATCTCTTATTTCAATCTCTTTTAAAAATAAGGGTAAAATAAAGGTAATCTCTTTTTTGGTTTCCTTCTCTTCTTTTATTCCTTCTCTTTTTTCTCCAATTTTAATCGCTAATTTTTCTAAAACAAATTTTTCAATAATAATTTTTCTTTGAAAAATCGCCAGGGGATAAAATTTCATTTCGGCTTTTTGAAAATTTAAAAAATCGCCTTTACCTTCCGTAAGTAAAATTTGATTAAAAAGGGGGGACAATTCCAGTTTTTTAATCTCTTTTATTCCAATTCCTTTTAGCAATTTAGGTAATAGGTAATTTTTAGTAGTAAAAAAAAGGGCAAAATAAATAATTAAAAGAAAGATAATTATTAAAATAAAAATAAAATAACCCTTTTTAAAAAACATTACCTAAACCCAAATAGATTTTACCAAAACTTTTAAAAATTTCTTCAGTTTTATTTCCGTAATCTATCCGCAAAGGACCGATCGGTGTTGCAATTCTTATCCCTAAACCGCAACTTTTCTTGATATTCTTATCAACTATTCCCCAATCAAAAAATAAGAGAAAACCAAAGATTTTTGTCACTTTGAAACGTAGTTCTAAATTTTGATAAAAAATCTCATCTAAAGAAAACTCTTTATCCAAATAACCGCGCAAAGAATAGCGACCGCCAAAGAGAAATTTTTCATAAAGAGGAACTTCGTAAGTTCTTCCGTAAGGAATTATTTTCCCTAAAAAACTTCTTTGAGCAAAGATAACAAAAGAAAATAGTTTTAAAAAACTGCGAAATTCGCCATAAAGCCGAGCAAAATCATTGTCACCTTTTAACAAACCACCGGCTATTTCTATTACCGGTGAGAAGTAGATACCTTTTTCGGGTGAAAAATAATCATCGCGAGTATCAAAGATATTTTTTATAATAAAAGAATTGGTTATCTTACCTTCTTCTAAGAAATAACTTTTTTTCATTCGGTTATAAATACTTATCTGCCAATTTTTACTTAAATCATAATAAAAGCCGATTTCTTCACCAATTGCCAACTTCTTCTCTTTTTCCTTTTTTTCGTAGATTAAAAAGGGATAGAAAAAGAAATTTATCTTTCTCATACCAAAAAAGGGAACTAAATAAGATAAACGGAGATTTAATTCACTCTCTTTAAAATTTATTGTTGGACTAAACTCTTGAATAAGTTTTAACTCCTGACCCCGATTAAGAAAATTGAAATAACCGCTCTCCAATGAAAAAAGTAGCCGAGAAGGTGGAAAACCATAACCAAAACCTAAACCAAGACTTCTTGTCTTTTGAGTGGAGAAATAAAATACCAAATTTAAACTTTCTTGATAGATACTATCCGGAATTAAAAGATAATAGATTTTACTAAAAAGATTGCTCTGATAAAGATTGGTTAAAGATTTCTCAATCTTTCTTTCGGAAAATCTATCTCCTTTTTTTACTTCTAAGAGACGAAAAATAGTTTTTGGTCGGATATTATTTATTCCTTTAAGTTCAATATTTTTAAAATAACAAACTTCTTTTTTATTTATATTAAAATTAAGAATTAACTCTTTATCCCTTAATAAAGTATCATAATCAACTGTGGCATAATAATATCCCTTTTCCTTAAAGTATTTTAATAATTTAATTTTTAACTCTTCAATTTTCTCTGGCTCATAATATTTAGGAAAAGGAAATAAATTTATTATCTCTATTTTTTCAACGCCTGAAAAATTTATCTCGCCAATCTTTGGTCGTTCTCCTTCTTGAATAAGATATTTAACAATTATTCCTTTTTTGGTGCTATCAATTTTTGTTTCAATTTGGGCAAAAATAAATCCCTTGGAATAATAAAATCTTTTTAATCTTTCTTCTCCTTCAATAACTATTTCTTTTTCGTATTCATTTTTTATTTTATAAGGTAGAATTTCCGATAGTCTTTTACTTTTAAAACTCTTATTGCCGTAAAAAACTATTTTTTCAATTGGTAAGAAAAAGAGATTAAGAATTATTATTAGCGCCATTCTCTTTTTTAATATAATTACATTCCGGAAATCCGGAGCAGGCAACAAAAACTCCAAAACGGGATTTTCGATAAACCAATTTTTTACCACAAAGGGGACAAATTTCATCCAAATAATTTAATTCCTTTTTTACATAAGAACATTTAGGATAGTCAAGGCAGGCAATAAATTTTCCAAATCTTCCGTAACGAATCTGTAATTTTTTACCACATTGGGGACAGGTCTCATCAATCTCTTTTAAAATCTCTTTCTTTAAGCTCTCAATATCCTTTTCAAAATTTGTTAAATCATTGGTAAAAGGCTCATAAAATTTTTTAATCACCCTTACCCACTCTTCTTTTCCTTCTTCAATTTTATCTAAATCTTCTTCCATTAATTTAGTAAAATTAATATCAAATATATCCGGAAAACGAGGAATTAAAATTTCATTTACCAATTTCCCCAATTCTGTGGGATAGAGAGTTTTGTTTTCTTTTTTCACATATTTTCTCTCAAAAAGAGTGCTAACAATTACCGCATAAGTAGAAGGTCGACCAATTCCGTGTTTTTCTAATTTTTTTATAAGACTGGCTTCAGTATAACGAGGTGGCGGTTGGGTAAAATGCTGTTCCTTAATAAGTTCTTTCAAATCTAAAATCTCGCCTTCTTTTACTTCAATAATTGGCTTTTCCTTTCTCTCTTCATAATATATCTTTTCATAACCATCAAAAACTCTTAAAAGTCCCTCACTTACAAAAGAATAAACCTTATCTTTTTCTCCTTGGATTTCAATTTTTATGTCCCGATAAACTGCCGGAGATATCTGGGTTGCCAGAGTGCGAAGATAAATTAATTTATATAACTCATATTCATCCTTGGTCAAATATTTTTTTATTTTTTCCGGATTTTTATTTAAATCGGTTGGTCGGATTGCCTCGTGAGCACCTTGGGTAAATTTCTTTTCTTTAAACTTTCTTACTTCTTTATTTAAATATTCCTCACCATAATTTTCTTTTATATAATTTCTGATTTTATTTAAAAAGTCATCATTAATTCGAAAAGAATCGGTTCGAGGATAGGTAATAAGACCGACCATCTCGTCTTTTAATTTAACACCTTCAAACAATCTTTGGGCAATTACCATTGTCCTTTTAGAAGAAAAACCTAATATCTTTGCTGCCTCTTGCTGTAAAGTGGCGGTAATAAAAGGTGGCGGTGGCTCATAATGTCTTATTTTTTCTATTCTTTTCTTAACAATAAATTGGTTAATCTTTTCTATTTCCTTAATTATTTCTTCAGCTTCTTTTTCATTTTTTATTTCAATTTCCTTGTCGGCTATCTTTTTTAATAAACCCTTTATTAATTTTTTATCTTTATTTTCAAAATTACCAAAGATTAACCAATATTCTTGAGGAACAAACTCTTCAATCTCTTTTTCTCTTTCACAAAGGATTCTTAAAGCCACTGTCTGAACCCGACCAGCCGAAAGATTTTTTTGCCCAAAAATTTTCCAAAGTAAAGGACTTACTAAATAACCCACTAACCGATCCAAAACTCTTCTTGCCTTATGAGAAGATACTTTATTCATATCAATTTCTTGGGGATTAGCTAAAGCCTTCTCAATTCCATTTTTTGTTATCTCATAAATAAGAATTCGCTTAACATCTTTGTTATTTTCTTTATTAATTATCGAAAAGATATGATAAGCAATCGCCTCGCCTTCCCGATCCGGATCACAACCTAAATAAATCCTTTTAGCCTTTTTGGCTGATTTTTTAAGTTCTTCAACTATTTTACCTTTCCCTTTTATCAAAATAAAATTTGGTTCAAAAGAATTGGTTAGATCAATTCCCAATTTGCTCTTGGGCAGGTCTTTAATATGTCCTTTGGAAGCAATAACTTGATACTCACCTTTCAAAATTCTTTTGATTGTTTCTGCCTTTGTTGGTGATTCAACAATTATTAAATCTTTAACTTTCATAATCTTCTAAAAACAAAAGTAATTCTTTAAAATCCTGTGGCAAATCAGAAATAAATTCAATGTATTTTCTTGTTTTTGGATGAGTAAAACCTAATAAATAAGCATGAAGCATCTGTCTTTTTGCTCTTTTCATTATATCTTTTGCTAATTGATAATCTTTTTCATCTTCAATAAACCTTTGATAGTAATTTTTTCCGTAATCAGGGTCACCAACCACAGGATGGCCATAATGGTCTAAATGAACACGAATCTGATGGGTCCTACCGGTTAAAAGTTTCAATTTTAATAAGGAAACTAAAGAATATTCTTTAACTACTGAGAAACGGGTGATTGCTTTCTTGGAATTAATAGGAGTAACAGCCATCTTTTTCCGATCAATTGTGTCTCGACCAATTGGTGCCTCAATTACTCCGTTTTTAAAAGGCATTTTCCCCCAAACCAAAGCATAATATTCTCTATTAAAATTTCTTTTCTCTAATTCTTTACCCAAAAAAGAAAGAGCCGTATCCGTTTTAGCAAAAACTAAAAGTCCGGTGGTATCTTTATCCAACCGGTGAATAACTCCTGGCCGAATTTTTGAACTTTTACTCTCCGGTAATTTTCGACAATGATACAAAAGAGCATTTACTAAAGTTCCTGAATTATGTCCCCGGGCTGGATGAACAATAATTTCTGGTGGCTTATCAATCACAATAATCTCGTCATCCTCATAAATAATCATTAAAGGAATATTTTCTGGCTCTATTTTTAATTCCTCTTTAACTTCATAAAAAACTTTAATTTTATCATTAGGTTGAACCTGATAACTTGGTTTTACTTTCATTTCATTAACCAACGCTTTGCCTTCTTTTATTAATTTACTTACCTGTGAACGAGAAAGTCCTATTCCTGACAAAATTAAATATTTATCCAATCTTAATCCTTTCATTTTATAAGAAACTTCCCTTTCAAAAATTTTTTCCATAATCAATAATTTTAAAAGATATTTCCAAAGAAGTCAATTTATAAAAATAATTTTTTAAAAGACTTTTAAAAGGTGGGGTTTAATTTTGAGATAAAAAGAAAAAAATATTTATAAAAAATAAAAAAAGAAGCGTGCCTTGAATGAAAGATAACTCGTAAAAGGAGGTGATCCAGCCGCACGTTCCCGTACGGCTACCTTGTTACGACTTAGCCCCAGTCATCCGCCCTGCCTTTGTCCCTAATATTAAATTTAGGGACTTAGGGCATTGCGGACTTCCATGGCTTGACGGGCGGTGTGTGCAAGGCCCGGGAACGTATTCACCGCGGCATGCTGATCCGCGATTACTAGCGATTCCATCTTCACGCAGGCGGGTTGCAGCCTGCGATCCGAACCATGCCCGCTTTTCAGGGATTTACTCCCCTTCGCAGGTTCGTATCCCTTTGTAACGGGCACTGTAGGACGTGTGTAGCCCTGGGCATAAAGGCCATGCTGACTTGACGTCATCCCCACCTTCCTCCCGGTTAGCCCGGGCAGTCCTCCTAGAGTGCTCCTGTCTTTGTAAGACAGGGTGGCAACTAAGGGCAGGGGTTGCGCTCGTTGCGGGACTTAACCATACACCTCACGGCACGAGCTGACGACAGCCATGCAGCACCTGTGCGGGCTACGGGAAAAATTCCCGTTCGTTACCCTTTCGGGCTCCTACTACCCGCATGTCAAACCCAGGTAAGGTTTTTCGCGTAGCATCGAATTAAACCACATCCTCCACCGCTTGTGCGGGCCCCCGCCAATCTGTTTGAGTTTTAACCTTGCGGCCGTAGTTCCCAGGTGGTGGACTTAACGCGTTAGCTTCGGCACTGGGTTACCCCAACGCCTAGTCCACATCGTTTAGGGCTGGGACTACCAGGGTATCTAATCCTGTTTGCTCCCCCAGCTTTCGTGTTTCAGTGTCGGGAACATTCCAGCCAACTGCCTTCGCCATCGGCGTTCCTCCCGATATCCACGCATTTTACCGCTACACCGGGAGTTCCATTGGCCTCTCCTGTCCCCAAGGTCCAAAGTATTGGCCGCAACTCCTCAGTTAAGCTGAGGTTTTTCACAGCCAACTTTTGGACCCACCTACACACCCTTTACACCCAGTAATTCCGGACAACGCTTGCCCCCTACGTTTTACCGCGGCTGCTGGCACGTAGTTAGCCGGGGCTTCCTCCTGAGATACAGTCATTCTCTTTGGTTATTCACCAAAGAGAACATCGTCTCTCAAGACAGGGGTTTACGATCCGAAGACCTTCGTCCCCCACGCGGCGTCGCTGGGTCAGGCTTTCGCCCATTGCCCAATTTTCTAGACTGCTGCCTCCCGTAGGAGTCGGGACCGTGTCTCAGTTCCCGTGTGGCCGGTCACGCTCTCACGCCGGCTACCCGTCATAGGCTTGGTAGGCCATTACCCCACCAACTACCTGATAGGACAAGAGCCCCTCTTTGGGCGGCAGCATAGTAAACCAGAGGCCGCCTTTCATCCCCAAGACATACGCCTCAGGGATTATATAAGGTATTAGCAGACCTTTCGGCCTGTTATCCCTTGCCCAAAGGTAGGTTACTCTTGTATTACTCACCCGTTCGCCGCTATCTGGACAGTAGTATTGCTACTACTGCCCAGACCGCTCGACTTGCATGTCTAAGACACGCCGCCAGCGTTAGTCCTGGGCCACAGTCAAACCCTCCATGCGAAAAATTATAAGGGACTATTTTTCATTCAAGGCACACTTCCCAAATTTTCAAAGAGCAATTTTATCTTATATATAATATAGCAAAAATTTTCTGAAATGTCAAGCGAAAATTTTTTACCAAAATTTTAAAGATCCTTGCTTTTACTTATTTTAATATTAATAAAATTTATTAAAAAGTCAAATTTTATCATTATCGAATTTAATATGTTCATTTATTTTCTTTTTTTAATAGGTGAACTATGCCAAGAATTACTAATATTAAACCAAAAATTAAAAGAAAATAGGAAAACCAATCTTTTAAGGAAATAATTTTCCCTGCGCCAATAATAAACAAGACAGCGCCTGCTATAATTCTGCCAGCAATTCCTTTTTTAAGAATCAACCCTCGCAATAAGGCATCAATAAAAAATACTATTCCTAATCCTAAAAGCAAATAAGCCCACCAATCATTCCAAGAAATTATTCCTGAATACCTTAATGAAAATGTTAGACCAATAACGATCAGAATTAAACCGCTAAAAATATATTCTAAACTCTTTTTTTCTTTCATACCCAAATTATAGACGGAGTTTATTAAAAAGTCAAATATCTTAGATTTAATAAATTATCTCAAAATCATCAAATTCCGAAGCAGGTTCTTCTTCTTTGATTCCCAAATTTTCTACGCGGGCGGCTGGCGGTCCTTTTTTTAATTCTTCAATGAATTTCTTAATATCTTCTTCTTCTCCTTCAGCTACAACTTCTACTTTTCCGTTTAAAAGATTTCTTACCCAACCAGTAATATTAAGTCTCTTGGCTTGTCTCCTGGTAAAATCCCGATAAAAAACTCCTTGAACTTTACCACTGACAAAAATATGAACTCTTTTTTTCACAATTTTAAATAACGAAACTCCCCTTTTCTTTCGGTAATTCCTTTATTATCAAAATAATGAAGTAAAGGCAAAGCATATTTTCTTGTTGTATTCAGAAGTTGCCGGAATTCACTTACGGTAATCGGTTTTTTAAGAAAATTGTTTTTTAATAATTGAGAAGCCTTTTCAATACTTTTATAATGAAAATAAATTTCATCTGCTTTAAAAAGAATTTCATTTTCTAACAAAATTGTGAGTAGTTTTTTTAACTCCCTTTCTTCAATCTTTAACAGATTTTTTATCTCCTCAAAATCCGGCGGCGAAAAAATTCTTTTTAAAAATTCTTCTTCAATTATTTTTAAATAACTTTCTTCTTTTTCATTTAATTTTATCTGATAATCAAAGAGACTTAGAAAAACTTTGTCTTTTTTTATTTTCTTTTCTCTAATCAAATCATTTATAATTTTTTCAAATAAATCTTTATTTAGATAATTTAACCGATTTTTTAATTCTTCTTCTTTAATCCCTTTCTTATAAGGAAAATTTGTATGATATTCTTCTAAAATTTTTAATAATTTATTTTTTAAATTGTTATATTCTTCTTGAGAATAATAATTTTCTTTGATTTTAATTATTTTATTTTCTTTTATTAACTCTTCAAGAATAATTAATATTTTTTCTTGGTTAATTCCAGTGAATAACTGCAAAGTCTCTATTCCAATACCGTTAAAATTTTTCAATTGAACAAACCCAAAAATTTTATTTTTATCATTTTCTGAAGATATTTTTTTAAAAATTTCTATATATTTTTTATCAATTTTTTCAAAAGGTATTTCCGGAAACAAAACAAAACCACCGCCAACAGTAATATTTAAACTAAAATTTCTTATAATAAACGGATCATAAGGACTACAAACTACCGGTTCTTCTAAATGAAAAATTGCTAATCCTTCTTCTTTTGGATTCATCTCTTCTTTTTCTAAAAGATAAATTTTTGCCATTGTCTCTTTTGTGCCGATATGAAATTTCATTACACCTCTTTTCTTTAAAGAAATTGGTGAGTTTTTTAAAATTTTAAGATAACCAATTAATCTTAATGTCGGCTCAAAAATATTGGGGGTTGCCAAAACATTACCCCTCTCAATTATCTCTTTTTCAATTCCTAAAAGATTTAATGCTGCCCGTTCGCCAATTTTCGCTTCGGAAACTTGTTTTTTGTGCCTTTCAATACCGCGAATCTTTACTATTATTTTGTGAGGAAGAAGTTCTAAATTATCGCCCACCTTTGCCTTGCCGGAAAGAATTGTACCAGCAACAATTGTTCCGAATCCTTTAATTGTAAATATTCGGTCGATCGGCATAAAAAATATTCCTCTTTCTTTTTTTCGTAATTTAACTTTTTCAATTTTTTCATCAATCAATCTTTTTAAATCTTCTAATCCTTCTTTAGTAATCGCCGAAAAAGAAACAATAGGAGCAGTTTTTAGATAATCCTCCCCATTTAAAAATTCTCTAATCTCTCTTGTTAAATTCTTTATTGTTTCTTCATCAACCAAATCTTTTTTAGTTAAAACAACAATACCTTCATCAATTCCTAATAATTTAGCAATATTAAGGTGTTCAATTGTCTGCGGTTTTATCCCTTCATCAGCAGCAATTACCAAGATTATTAAATCTATTGTGTAAGCACCAGCAACCATATGGCGAATGAATTTTTCGTGACCAGGAACATCAATTATTGTAGCTTTATCACCATAAAAAGCAAAACCCAAATCAGTAGTCATTCCTCTTTCTTTCTCCTCTTTCAATCGGTCGGGGTCGTAACCGGTAAGGGCTTTTACTAAAGCAGATTTACCATGATCGATATGTCCAGCAGTACCAATAACCATTATTTATTTTTTTCTTTCACTGGTTTTAGGAATGTTTAACTCTTGGCGATATTTAGCAACCGTCCTTCTTTTAATATTTATCCCCATTTCTTTAAGCTTATCAACAATTTCTTCATCAGTTAACGGATTATTTTTATCTTCATTATCAATTAAACTTTTTATTTTTGCTTTGATGGTGGATTTGGAAATTTCTCCCATGCCCGAAGAGAAAAAAGAACGAAGCGCAAAAATCCCAAAAGGGGTCTCAATATATTTACCGGCTATTGCCCGCGAAATGTTAGAAGGATGGATTCCCAACCTTTCGCCACATTCTTTAATCGAAAGAGGTTTAATAATTTCTCTACTTACTAAAAAGAAATCTTTCTGATTTTCAATAATATATTCCATTATTTTTTTCAAAGTCTCTCTCCTCTGATCTAACGCTTTTATAAACATCACCGCATTTTTAAATTTCTTTTTCACAAAATCTACTTGCTCTTTTTCGTAACTATTAGGGTTTAATAAAATTTCTTTATAATAATTCGTAATTCTTAACCGGGGTAAATTTTCTTCATTAAATTCAAAACTAATCTTTTCTTCTTCAATCTTAATTTTAAAATCAGGAACTACATAATCTGCCCTTGCCGAGCCATACTTTCTTAACGGTCTGGGCTCTAAATTAGTAAGGTTATTAAAGGCTTCCTTTATTCTTGCTTCATTAGTTTTTAATTTCGCCGCAATTCTCTTATAGTTCTTAGTTTTTATCAATTCCTCACACTCTTCTAATATCTTTACCTCTATTGAATCTTTACTAAAACCTTTTAACTCTAATTGGGCTAGCAATGCCTCGCGAAGAGTCCGGGAGCCAATTCCTCCTGGCTCAATTTTTTTCATTATCTCAATAATCTTATTTACCCTTTCTTCTTCCACACCCAAACTTTGCGCAATCTCTTCTATCGAAAATTCTAAAAATCCATTTTCATCTAAACTGTTACAAATAAACTCAGCAAGAGAATAATCTTCCTTATCAATCTTTTGTCTCAATTTAGTAAGAAGCTCATCGATTGAAGTAACAGGAGCAGGATTAGCAATGTCAAAAATATCAAACTCTTCTGTCTCCCTGGGGGTAGGGATAGAATAATTTTCTTCTGGCATCAAATCACTCACCGAGAATTCGTCTTCGTTTTCCGTTTTTATCTCTTCTGAAGGCTCTTCAAGCCCTTTCTCTTCTTCAATCTCCAAACAAGGATTAATAGCGAGTTCTTGTTCAATCACCATTTCTAAATCTAAAATTGGTAAAGCCAAGAGTTTTAAATTTAAAAGTAATTGAGGTGTCAAAATCAATCTCTGTTCTAATCTAAATTCCTGTTTCATGGTCGAAATTTCTCTCCCAAATAAACTTTCCTAACCTTTTCATCATTAATCAATTCCTCTTTGATTCCGGAAAAAAGAATTTCGCCCGAATAAATAAGATAAGAATAGTCTGTAATCTCTAAAGTTTCTCGGACATTATGGTCGGTAATTAAAATACCGATATTTTCTTCTTTTAAATTTAAAATTATCTCTTGGATTTCACTACGAAAAATCGGGTCGATACCAGTAAAGGGCTCGTCTAATAAAAGAAAATAGGGACGAATTGTTAATGCCCGAGCAATCTCTACTTTTCTTCTCTCACCACCCGACAGATTTTTTGTCTTTTCTTTTCTCAAATAATTTAATCCTAATTTATTTAACAAAAAAGAAACCCGCTCTTCAATCTCCTCTTTTTTATAACCTAATAATTCCATTATTCCTTTTAGATTATCTTCCACACTTAACTTTAAAAAAACCGAAGGCTCTTGAGTAAGATAACTAATTCCCAATTTTGCCCGTTGATAAGAAGGTAAAAAGGTGATATCTTTCTCAAAAAAACTAATCTTACCATCGTCGGGCTTCACAAATCCCATAATGATATGGAAGGTGGTCGTCTTGCCCGCACCATTTGGTCCTAAAAGACCAACAATCTCTCCTTTTTCAATTTTCAAACTAACATCTTTTAACACAAAACGTTTGCCATATTTTTTAGAAATATTTTTCACTAATAAACTCATTTTTTTTTAAAATATGTCTTGCCCGAAAATATATCTTCTCCGTAGGCAACTTTCAAGTCATTTTTATCAAAATCAAACCACACCTTTTTACATTCTAATTCAATTTTATTATTCTCTCTCTCAAAAGAAAGAAAAACCTTATCACCAAAAGTTGCTTCTTTAATCATCTCCTCTTGTAAAAGAAAAGAGGCAAATTCACCTGCCACTCTTCCCAAACTATCAATATAATTAACATTGCCTTTTGCCAGTCCGGTATCACTTTTAAAATCATAAAAAAGGGTATCACAGTGTAAAGAGTTTATTATTTTCTCTTTCTCATCGTAGTTCATAATTTTTGTTTCTAAATAAGAATAAAGAAAACTATTCTTATTGTCAATTTTAATCTTTCCCCCCAATAATTTTACTTTTTCTTTTAATTTTATTTCTCCTTTTTCTAAAAATAATATCTCTTTTTCTAAATCATATTGAGAATTTTCTCCAAGGATTGTTATTTTTCCTTTATTTTTCAAATTAGCAATCAGAAAAATTTTTTCCGGCATTTCCCAATTTTTTGATTGTAAATTATAAATTGCTAAATTGGTATAGCAAGTATCCTTATTTATAAAAATTTTAACGGAATCTTTTAAGAAAAAAATTCTTTCTTGAGGGTCAAACTCAGCATAATTAGCTAAAATTTTTGTCTCTTTTTCATAAATCTCAATTCCTAAAGGAAAAATAGTTATTCTTTTGCCATCACGGTTAACAAACTCCGTAGTCGGTGCTTTCAATTCAAAATTAAAAAGAAAAAAAATTAAAAAAATCATTTGGCTTTTCCACTTACCTCTTTTAAAATTTTTACTTTTGATAAACCAGCATCGCTTTCTAAACCAATTCCTTCTATCTCACCACTCTCATTTTTAAGACGGACAAAGGAATTGGTAAAAACCATCTGCTTTTGATTATCCCATCTTAAAGAATCACAAAAAAGATAGGTAGAATCATTAGTTCTCACCACTATTGAGCCAAAACCAAAAAGATTATAATTTTTCTGGTCAACAATACCCGAATCACATTCTAAAATTGCTGAAATTTTATTTTCTTCATCAAAAAAATAAATGATTGGCTTATAAATATAAATTAATTTCTCCTCATCAAAAAGTAATGCCTTTTTAGCAAACAACTTAAAAAGTCGTTTACCGGTGGCGCTTTCTAAAAGTTCAAAATTGGTGGTTATTTGAGAAGGGAATCTTTTCTTTTCAATAACTTCTTCATTTTTCTTCTGGCAGGAAAGAATTATTAATAACAAAAAAATAATCTTTATTTTCCCCATAAAACCCAATCAAAAGTATTTTTCTTTATCTCCTCTTTAACAAAAGAAGGAGAAAAACCTCTTTTTATAATAACTTCGTATCCCTTGCCGTTCTTTCTCATCAAAATAGAATAAAGAGGATAAGAAAAAAGTTGAGAAATAATAAAAGGCGTTCTTAATACTTCTAAATTTGGCAAAAGTTCTTTTAAGGAAATCATTCTTCCTTTATGAATATTATCAATAGCAAAACCCACAAGATAGTTATCCAAAAGGGCTGCTTTTATCTCCCACAGATTTTTACAAATTTTTAAAGTTTTTTTTCTTCTTATTTTTAAAAAAATCTTATTCAAAAGTTTATTTCTTTGAGAAGAATAAACTATTGCTGTTTTGTATCCTCTTTTTAAAAAAACCAAAGGCAAAAGTTCATATAAACCATAATGAAAAGTAACCACCACTCCTCCCCTTTCCTTTATAATATTATCACCTAAAAATTTAATTTTGTCAAAAATTAAGGAAAGATTTTTTTTATTAATTAAAATCATCGTTGACAAATTTTCCGAAAGGCTCAAAAGATAATCACCAAAAGAAAAATTTTTTCTCTTCGTTAAAAAGGTATAATTACTAATTATTTCCTGACGGTATTCTTTTTTCACTAAGAAGTAAAAAAAGAAAAGTAGAAAGAAGTTTAATTTAAGAAGAAAAATTTTTATTTGTAAAATTCTCAAACGCACGCTTTAATAAAGGCAAGAAATAAGGGATGGGGTCTTAAAGGGCGGGATTTGAATTCCGGATGAAATTGGGTAGCCACGAAAAAGGGATGGCTCTTTAGTTCAATAATTTCCACTAAATTTTCTTTTTCATAAATTCCACTTATAATCATTCCCTTTTTTTCTAAAAGTTCTAAATATCCGTTGTTCACTTCGTAGCGATGACGATGTCTCTCATACAGCTTTTTAATTTGATAAGCATTAAAGGCAATTGTGTCTTCTTTCAACAGACAAGGATAAGCACCAAGCCTCATAGTGCCACCTTTTTTCTTAATTCCTTTTTGACTTTCTAAAAGATGAATAACCGGATGTTTAGTGTCCGGAGCAAACTCCTGAGAATGGGCTTCTTTTAATCCTAATTCATTGCGAGCAAACTCAATTACCGCACATTGTAAACCGACACAAAGACCTAAAAAAGGTAAACTATTCTTTCGGGCATATTCAATCGCCAAAATCTTTCCCTCTATCCCTCTTGCGCCAAATCCACCGGGCACAATTATTCCCGAAATATCGGAAAAATAATCTTTTAAAATCTCTTTGCCTTTCTTCTTTGCTTCTTCCTCCAAATCAGTAGCTTCCACCCATTTAATATTTGGCCTTAAAGAGAGATGACCACATGCATGATTAACTGCTTCAATAACACTTTTATAAGCATCTCTTAAAGAAGTATATTTTCCAACAATCGCAATTTTTACTTCTTTTTTAGGGTTTTCTGTTTTATTTACAAAATCTAACCAAGTCTGCCAAGTTTTTAAACCGGTTTCTTTTGTTTTTAAAGAAAGAAATTGACAAATAAGCCAATCTAATTTCTGCTCTTTAAAAATAAGGGGAATTTTATAGATATTATCGGTATCAATCCCTTCAATTACCGCTTCCTTAGAAACATTACAGAAAAGGGCAATTTTATCTTTTGCTTCTTTGGGTAGGGGTCTTTCGGTGCGGCATAAAATAATATCCGGTTGAATACCGATTCTCCTTAACTCATTTACCGAATGTTGGGTTGGTTTGGTTTTAAATTCATTAGCACTTTTGATAAAAGGAACCAAAGTCAAATGAATATACAAAACATTATCTCTGCCTTCTTCTAATCTCATTTGTCTCATTGCTTCTAAAAAAGGCAAACTCTCGATATCGCCTACGGTACCACCAATTTCTACTAATACTACATCGTGTTCGTTGGCTATTTTCCTTACTCTTTCTTTAATCTCATTAGTGATGTGTGGTACTACTTGAATAGTGCCACCCAGAAAGATTCCTTCCCTTTCTTTTTCAATTACCGAAAGATAAACTTGTCCGGCGGTTACATTGTTTTCCTTAGAAAGATTCACATCCAAAAATCTTTCGTAATGTCCCAAATCTAAATCGGTTTCCGCACCATCTTCGGTAACAAAAACTTCGCCGTGCTGATAAGGATTCATTGTTCCTGGATCAACATTAATATAAGGGTCGAATTTTAAAGGATTTACCGAAAGTCCCAATGTCTTTAACAAAAGACCAATAGAAGCGGTAGCAATTCCCTTTCCTAAGGAACTAACAACTCCGCCCGTAATTATCACATATTTAGCCATCTTTAAGATAGGATAATGAAAAAGAATTCAAAAGTCAAATTCAATAATTAACTAATTGCAATTACTTTATTGTTTTTTATAATTTTTAAAATGGTAAAAATTCACGCAGGAATATTAAAGGGTAAGAAAATCTTTTTCCCAAAAGGAAAATTAAGGGTTACTCAAGATAAAATAAGAAAGGCAATTTTTGATATAGTTAGCAAAGAAATAAAAGATAAAATTGTTTTAGATTTATTTGCCGGTAGCGGAAGTTTCGGCATTACTGCCGTTTCTTTTGGTGCTCAGGAAGTCTATTTTGTTGAAAAGAATAAAAAAATTTTCCAATATTTAAAAAGAAATCTTAACCAATTAGTAAATTGCCATCTTTATTTAATGGATGCCTTTATTTTCTTAAAAAAGATAAAGAAAAGATTTGATATCATCTTCCTTGATCCACCTTATTTTAAAAACTACTATGAAAAGACTTTAAAATTGATAAAAGAAAATGATTTACTATCTGAAAAAGGAATAATAATTGTTGAAAGTCATAAAAAAATTAGTTTCTCAAATTTAGATTTTAATATTTTAAAAGAAAAAATTTATGGGGATACCAAAATCATTATTTTAGGAGGTTAAAATGGAAGAGAGAAGAAAGATAATTTATCCGGGAAGTTTTGACCCCGTTACTAATGGCCATTTGGATTTAATAAAAAGGGCATTAGCCATCTTTGACGAAGTAATTGTTGCGGTTGCTAAAAGAGAAGAGAAAGGACCGTTATTTAGTTGGGACGAAAGAATTGACTTAGTAAAAAAAGCAATTCAGGAATTAGAGCTAAAAAATGTTACTATTGAAGGCTACGATTCTTTATTAATTGACTTCTGTAAAAAGAAAAATATTTTTGCTATTTTACGGGGATTAAGGGCAGTAGCCGATTTTGATTATGAATTTCAGATGGCTCTGACTAATCGAAAATTATCGCCAGAAATTGAAACAATTTTCTTTGTTCCTTCGCCGGAATATATCTTTCTTTCTGCCTCCCTAGTAAAAGAGATTGCCAAATATGGTGGTTGTCTTAAAAAATTTGTGCCTAATTGTGTAGAAAAGGCGCTAAGAAATAAATTTTCTAAATGAAAAGGGTAAAATTTGTTGACGAAGTTGAAATCCTTTGTGAAGGTGGTAAAGGTGGCGATGGTTGTGTTGCTTTTTTAAGGGAGAAGTTTTTACCCAAAGGTGGACCCGCGGGTGGCGATGGCGGTGATGGTGGTTCAGTTTATCTTATTGGCGATGAAAGATTAATCACCTTAGCCGATTTTCAATATCAATATCATTATAAAGCAAAGAGGGGAGAAAATGGGAAGGGGAAAAATCAACACGGGAAAAAAGGAAAAGATATTTTTTTAGAAGTTCCTTTGGGAACCGATATTTATAAATTTGATGAAGAGAAAAAAGAATATATCTATTTTGGTTCGATCTTAAAAAATAAAGAAGTTCTTTTAGTTGCCAAAGGTGGCAAAGGTGGCAGAGGAAATACCCATTTCAAATCACCAACCAATCAAAGACCGAGATATGCTGAAAAAGGTGAAATAGGTGAAAAGGTAAAATTAAAATTGGTATTGAGACTCCTTGCTGATATCGGCTTTGTTGGTTTACCTAATGCCGGTAAATCAACATTGTTAAGAGCAATCTCTAATGCCCGACCAAAAATTGCTCCCTACCCCTTCACTACTTTAACACCAAATTTAGGAGTTTTAGAAATTGACCATTTAAAAATAACCGCCTGTGATATGCCGGGAATAATTAAAGGAGCAAGCGAAGGAAAAGGCTTGGGTTTAAGATTTTTAAGACATATTGAAAGATGTAAAATGATTCTTTTTATCTTAGATATTACCAGCAATCCAATAGAAGATTTTCAAACTCTCTATTCGGAAATTGAAAAATATAATAAAGAGATTTTAGAAAAAAGTTTAGGAATTATAATCAATAAAATTGATTTGGTTTCCGAAATCCCTAATTTCTCTTTTTCTCTGCCGACTGTTTATATTTCCGCATTAAAAGGGATTAATATCCATAAACTAATAGAATTCATCAAGGAAAATCTAAAATAAATGGAAGAAAAAGAAATAAAATATCTTTTGCTCTATTCCCTTCCGAAGATGACCGAAAGAAAAATAAGAAATCTTCTAAACTATTTTAAAGATATAGATAAAATCTTTCAGGCTGATAAAGAAGAGATATTAAAGGTTGACGGAATTGACGAGGAGATATATAACTTTTTAAAAGAAGGGATTAACAAAGAGATAGAAGAAAAGATTAAAATTGCTGAGAGTTTAAATGTAAAGATAGTATCTTTTTTAGATGAGGGGTATCCAAAAAATCTTTTAAGGTTTTCTGACTTTCCACCACTCTTATTTATTCGTGGCGAAATCAAAGAGGAAGATAGTTTGGCATTAGCAATAATTGGCACAAGAAGGGCAAGTGAATACTCCCAAATGATTGCTTATCGGTTAGCAAAGGAATTGAATAATTACGGAATAACAATTGTTAGTGGTTTGGCAAGGGGAATAGATTCTTCTGCCCATAAAGGAGCAATTGAAAATGATGGAAGAACAATTGCTGTTTTAGGTTGTGGTATTGATATTTGCTATCCACCAGAAAATAAAAGATTAATGGAAGAGATTGCTACAAAGGGAGCAGTAATTTCCGAATTTAACATCTCAACTCCGCCGGAAAGTTATAATTTTCCCCAAAGGAATAGAATAATTGCTGCTCTTTCTTTAGGAGTTATTGCGGTTGCTTGTCCAATTGCTTCTGGTGTTTTAAATACCTGTGAATGGGCAATTGATTATGGAATAGAAGTCTTTGCCTGCCCAGGTCCATTATTTAAAAAAGAGTATGAAGGGACAAATAAATTAATAAAAGATGGCGCAAAAATAGTAACAAAAACAGAAGATATCTTAGAAGAACTTTCTTTACCATTAAAAAAGGAACTAAAAAAGATTGGAATTGAAATAGAATTAAATGAAGAAGAGAAAGAGATAATAGCAATCTTAAATGAAAATCCAATATATATTGATGAAATTGCTGAAAGACTGAATAGACCAATTAACGAGATATCAGAAATCTTATTGATGTTAGAAATGAAAGGAGTAGTAAAAGAATTGCCAGGAAAGAGATATATGAAGAGTTTAAATCATTAAATATTAATATAAAGAGGATTACTTTATCTTGTAGGGGAAGCTACTTTTATTGCCGAAAGAGAACAATCTCCTTTGTAAGAGAAGGCGAAATAAAACTATTTAAGATAAGAATAGAAGTAAAAATTTAGTGACTACCTTATCATTAAATTTAGAAATCTCAATATATGATTCAGTAAAAAGAAGGGATTAAAGTATCTTATTTCAACTTTTCAGATTGCTCGGAAAGTTTCTCAGAGGAATCCAAACTTGCTCCTTCCAAATTTCAACAATTAATCCATAATTTACTTAATAAGAAAAATAAAGAATTAGAGTATTTAAAAGGGCTTTTAATAGAAATATAATCAAAAGTTAAGAAAATTAAAGATTATTTATCTAAATCCTAACCTTATACTATCTCCTATACTATTCCCCCAACGGCAACCTGCCCATCTCTTTCTTTATCTTTAACATTACCTTCTTCTCTAATCCGCGCATTAACCACTTATGGAAACATACCCCCGTTTCTTTTTCTAACCGCTTACTTATGTATCTCCTTTTTAACCCATATAATTCCCGAGCAAAAGAATAGTAAGAGATATATTCGGTAGGAATTTGGTAATCATTAAGGATTTTACTAACTAAACCATCAATCTCAGCTAATATTTTCGCCTCTTTTTGATAGTTCTTCACCATCTTTTCTTTAAGACGATTAGGAAAATAAATATCAAGTTTCTTCTCATATCTTTTTATCCTTTCCTCATACTTTCTCATATTTCCTCCCTTTATATATATAACGAAAAAAGAGCCAAAAAGGTTACCATAAATTTTAATATTGACTTTTTTATCTTTGATTATATGATTATATTATTTTTTATGGAAAAGATAATTATTAAAGAGCCTTCTAAAGAACTTGTCCATTGTATTATCGGCATTAATCAAGGCTGGCGACATGAGAAACCTGGTAAAAGAGGAATTACCCATTTATTAGAACATTCTATATTCTTTGGCAATAAATTTTATCCTGAGCCAGATAAAGAAGCAGAAAAATATGGAGTAGAAATTGAAGGAATGACCCTTCCGGAAAAGACTTTGTTTTATTTCACCTCTCTTAAAAAAGATTTTTCTAAGATATTAAATATGTTCCTATCAATAATTTTCCATCCGGAATCTGATGATGTAAAATTAGAAAAGGAGAAAAAAGAGAAGATAATTACAGCAATAATAAACGAAGCCGATTATCCACCTTGGGATTTAGCAGAAGAATGGGCAGAAAATTTGATATTCAATTGGCAATTTAAAACCAGTTTGGGAACTAAAAAAGATATAGAATCTATCACAAAAGAAGATTTAATTTTATGGCATAAAAAATATTACTGGGAAGGGAATAGTTTTATTTTAATTTATGGAGATATAAAAGAAAAAGAAATTGAAAGATTGATTAAAAATGCTAATATTCCAAAAAAGGGTGAAAAACCTTTGCCTTATTATGTAAATCATAATAAAAAGGAGATTTATATTAAAAAGAAAGATATAAGGAATGTTGAGACTGTTTATGGATTTGAAATTAAAAAGTATGATATTTGCTGGGAAGTTTTAAAAACTATCCTTTACGATTATTTAGAAGATAAATTGGGAAAATATACTTATATGATAGATTTAAAATTGAGATGGACTAATACTCAGGGCGGACTTTTTATCTATCTTGGCATCTCATCTCCAAAATATATTAAAGAAGTTGATAAAAATCTGTGGATAACTTTAAGGAATTTAGAAATAGATAAGAAAAAGTTAGATTTAGTAAAAAAGATAATAAATATTGAAATAATTAAAATGAAAGAAGAGGGCGAAAAAGGAGTTTTAAGATTTATCTCTTTTAATCCTTTTCTAAAATATAAAGATTTTAAAGAAATGATAGAAAAAGTGAAGAAAATAGATAAAGAAGAAGCTTTAAATTTAACAAAAGAATTATTAACAAAAGAAAATATGGTTAAAGTAAGTGTCGGACCATAGTCGCATATAAAAAGTCCTTCAATTTTAAAAAGTTACAATTTAATTAAATATATGTCGCATCATAATTAAATTTTAATTTTGTAATATTTTTAAGCCATTAAAAACTATAAACTTATTAAAAATATTTCTCTAAATTATGGCATTAAAAATGTATTTTTATAATTGAAATAAACTTAGCAGGAGGTGTGTATGTTTTATCTTAAAAATAAAAATGTATTAGTTTTAAGTATTATTATATTCTCTTTCGTCTTTTCTAATATTCTTAATGAAAGCTTTTCTGACAAAAAATTTCCGCCGGAGGGGTGGCAGATATACAATATGGATAATGGTATTGTCTGTTGGCGACGCTCACCGGCAAAAAACTATTCACCACCGGCTTGTGCCCGAAGCAGATTTGAAAAGAAGAATATAAGAAATGATGATTGGCTTGTAACAAAACAACTTTTCCCAGTTCCGGGTAACGATACATTAAAATTCTATTATCGGGCACATAATAAAAATTTCCGAGAATCTTTAGAAGTCTGGGTATCAATTACTGGTAATAAACCGGAGAATTTCTATACCCGAGTTGATGCCTTTGGTTTTAAGGGCAAAGAATATTCTTTAAGAGTAATCCCTTTAACCCAATTTGACTCAATTCCCATCTTTATTGCTTTTAGAAATGTTGGACTTTTTGGTGTTAACTCCTGTTATATTGATGATGTTTCCGGTATTAGATTAACTCCTTATGATGTTGGTGTAATCAATATTCTTAGACCAAGAAAGATAGAAGTTCCTTCTTTAATTTATCCAAAAGTAACCATTAAGAATTTCGGCACGGAAGCGGCTAACAATTTTAGTTTAGAAATTAGCATTAAAAATAATAATAACCAATTAGTTTATTATACAATAATTGATAACCTCTATTTGGCACCGGAAGAAACTTTAACTATTCAAGCATCTAATCCTTGGAATGCTTCGACTGGTGAATATGTTGCTATTGCCAAAACTTTATTTTCTTTAGATAAAAACCCTTATAATGATGAGTTAACAAAAAATGTTTTAGTCTACGAAGGTGAATATCACGATGTTGGAATAAAAGAAATTATCTATCCGGTTGGTTATGTACCACAAGGAGAAGTTATTCCAGTAGGACTTTTTGAAAACTGTGGCAATTGTGACGAAGAATTTCTTGCAATTTGTGAAATCTATTTAGATGACCAAATTGTTTATGGTGATACCCTATCAATAACAATGGAAAGATTTAGTGAAAGAGAGATTTCCTTTGTTCCCTTTAATGTAGGCGAAAATGAATATAAGATTGTGATGAAGGCAATATTGGAAAATGATATGGATTTAAGTAACAATGAAAAGTTTGATTATTTCTATTCTGATAACGATTTCTCATTAAGTTTCCGTGATGTTGGTTTGGTTGAAATCTTACAACCAATTGGCGAGTATGAAACCGATATTCTTATTTCACCTCAAGTAAAAGTAAAGAATTATAGTTATCATACCGAAACATTCAAAATTACTTTCCTTATCAAAAACAGCAAAGATGAATTAATCTATTTTCAGGATAAAATGGTCTATGCCTTAGGTGAAGGTGAAGAAAGGACTATCTTTTTCCCAATGTTTAGAATTGAAGAAGGTGATTTTAATGTCTTAACCTATCTTAATAACATTTATGACCAAAATCCTGCTAATGATACTTTAGTTGGTACTTTCGGCGGTAAAAAACCCTATGTTCCACCACCTGGATTTTCCGGTTGGGTATTAAGAAGAGATATGCCTATCTTAGAATATAGTCCATACCGAATTGGTTCCGGAGGTGCTTTAACATTTATCAATAATTATATCTATGCGACTAAAGGAAATAATAGTATTGAGTTTTATCGATATAACCCTCGTTTAGATAAATGGTACCAAGAAGCAGATATTCCAAAGGGAGAGAAAAACAAAGGCGTAAAAGGTGGTGCTTTAACAAGTGGTAATAATAAAATCTATCTCTTAAAAGGAAATAAAACTAATGAATTTTATTTCTATAATTTAGAAACCAAAATTTGGGAAAAACTAAAAGATATTCCTGTTGCCAAAATAAAGGAAGGTGCTTCTATTGCTTATTTAGAAAATGAAAATGGGAAATTACTCTACTTTACTATTGGCGGCGGTTCTGATAAGTTCCTTTGTTACGATATTGAAAAGGATACCTTTGTTTTCTTAAAGAGTATTCCTAAAGGAACTCTTAATAAAGGAGCAGTAAAAGGAAGTGCCTTAATTAATTTCCAAAACCGATACCTCTATTTCTTGAAAGGAAAGAGTAATGAATTTTATGTTTATAATCCTGCTCTCGATTCTTGGGAAGTAAAAGAACCAATGCCTCTCTTCTTTACGCCAAGCGCTCAAAAGAAAAAGACAGTCGGACCCGGTGCTTCTTTAACAACGGATAATGAAAAATATATTTATGCCTTGAAAGGAAATAATACTAATGAATTTTATATCTACAATATTGAAAATAACGAATGGCTACCTTTAGACCAAATTCCCACCGAACCTTTCAATAAAAAAGTAAAAGATGGTGGTGCCTTATCTTATGTAAACGGCTGGATTTATGCCTTAAAAGGGAATAAAACCTTAGAACTCTGGCTTTATATTCCACCTCAAGAACTTTATTCTATAAAGAAAGGCGAAGAGAAAAAAGGTATTACCTCTTTGAATACCCTCTCTTTAAAAGAACTAAAACAAAAAAATATCTCTATTTATAATGCCACCGGTAGCAAAGCAGAAAGGAAAATTAAAAGAGGGGTCTATTTCCTTATCGAAGAAGGTAAAAAAGTAAAAAAGATAATCCTCTACTAACAAGGATGGCGTTTCTGGGCTTCCTTCCATAAATCCTTCCTCCTTTCGCCTGGCATCCCTTCAAATAGGATAAAGCCCAGAAACGCCCTTTTATTTTGATAACATCTTTTTGCTTTTTATAAACCAGTAATTATCTCAAAATATTTAGTTCCCTTCTTGACAAATCAAGAGATTATTAATATAATTTTTAAATGAAAATTCTTGAAGAAATCAAAAATTTAATAAAACAAAAGAATTTTTCTGAGTTGGAAAATCTTTTGCTAAATATTTTTAGTGAGGAGAAAGATGTTTCTGGTGAACTTATTTTAACGATAACTGACTCTCTACCCAAATCAAAAATTGATTTAAAATTAACTTTCTTAAAATTAGCCAAGGATCATTTTTATTTTCTTAATAAAAAAGAAGATTTATTAAAAGTTTTAAAAAGAATATTTGAATTACAACCAAGGGAAGAGTTAAAAAAGGAGATTATTAACTTTTTGAAATCAGTTTATCAAACTGAAGAGGAAAAAAAGTTTTTAGAAAAATCTGAGATTTTTTATACCGATATAAATAATTTCTTAAAAGCCTTAAATAGATTAGAAAATTTTTTATACAATTTTACTTGTGGTAAAATAGTTTATTATCAAAATTTTCCTTACCAAATAATTTCTTATGATTTTCTCTTTGACCAAATAGAACTTAAAAAAATTAACGAAGATAAAATTGTAAAGTATCCAATAAATTTTGTTTTCAACAATTTTTCATTAACAAATAAATTACCTAAAGAAAAGGAGTTTAAAAAACAACCAACTCAAAAGATTGAAAAGAAAATTAAAAATAAAATTGAAGTAGCTGATGAAGAAATTGAAGAAATCTTTTATTCTTACTTAGAAAAAATCGATGAATTTGTTTATCTTTTAAAAAATAAACTTAACCTTTTAAAAGATAAATTTAAAACCTATCAAATCTTATTGAGAATTGCTGACCTGCTTTCCTTAAAAGAAAAAAAAGAGTACTTTGCCTTTTTAAAAAAGATGATGTTTAAAATTTTGGAAGAAGGAAATATTGATGAAGAAGAATTAACCAATATTAAAGAACGAATACTTTCTTTATCCCTCTTCAAACCCCACGAAAAAGAAGCCTTAAAAAGTTTTTTTAAGAAAAAAGAGAGGAAGGTTATTTACCATACTAAACAGGGAATTGAAAAGGCAAAAGAAGAGTTAAGAATTTTGAATGAAAAATTAAAGAAGAATGCCGAAGATTTACAAAGAGCAAGAAGTCATGGTGATTTAAGTGAAAATTATGAGTATAAGATTGCCAAGGAAGAACGCCAAAGACTTTTGAGTTGGCTAAAACAGTTAACCGAAGAATTAAAAGTTTCTCAACCAATTGATTTTTCCAAAATTACCGGTGAATTTGTTGAGCCGGGAACAAAAATCAAGATAAAAGAATTAAAAACTAATAAGGAATTTGACTATTTTTTAGTAGGTCCCTTTGATATCCGTTTTCTTGATTTAAAAGGAAAAGAGCATATTATTTCTTATTGCGCTCCCTTTGGTGAAAAATTTCTCAATAAAAAAGTTGGTGAAATTGTTGAATTTAACAACGAGCGATACGAAATTTTAAAGATTGAGAAGGCGTCGGAAGAAGAGTTTCAAAACGAAGATAAAGGCCTGCCAAATAATTCTTTTTGACATTTTACTTTCACCCGAACGTCTTTCCACAAAGATAATCGGAATTTCTTTTATCTTAAAATTATTTCTCCAAAAATGCCAATGGATTTCAATTTGAAAAGCATAACCATCCATCTTTAACTTATCCAAATTAATCTTCTTTAATGCTGAGACCTTATAACATTTAAAACCACTGGTTAAATCTTTTATGGGACAGCCGGTAAAAACTTGGGCATAAATATTAGCAAAATAACTTAATAATAATCTTTTTAATGGCCAATTAACCACCGAAATTCCGGAAATATAACGGGAACCAATAACTAAATCATATTCATTCATCAATGCTAAAAATCTCGGAATATCGTGAGGACTATGGGAAAAATCGGCGTCCATTTCAAAACAATAATCATAACCTTTCTCAATCGCATATTTAAACCCAAGGACATAAGCTGTACCTAAACCCAATTTTTTTTCTCTTTTTATTAAATTTATTCTTTTGTTTTCTTTTGCCATACTCTCTACTATTTCATAAGTTTTATCCGGTGAATTATCATCTATTACCAAAACATCGATATCGGAAGAAATATCTAATACCGTATTAATAATATCTTTAATGTTTTCTGCTTCGTTATAAGTAGGGAAAATAATTAAAGTTTTTGGCATAAATAATTATAACAATATTTTTAATATTGTCAAGTTTTAAGAAAGATTGATTTTTTGATAGAATTTAATATACTTTTTTATCGGAGGTGGATGGGTGCTGGTGTGCCTGACGGGCTTCAAACCCGCTCGCAAGCCCAAAAGGCTTGTGGTAGGTTCGATTCCTACCCACCTCCGCCAAACCTTAAAAAATTAACCGCACCAATAATTCCCGCAATATCTTTTAAATTGGAAATTTTTATTTTTGGTAAATAAAAAATATTTTCTTTTAATATTGGTTTTATAAATTTTAACAATAAACTTCCCATATTACTTATTCCGCCATTTAATATAATTATTTCCGGATTAAATAAGTTTGTTAAATTACTTAAAGCAATCGCCAAATAATAAGAATATCTCTCAATTGTTTTTAACGCTTTTTTATCTTTTTTCTTTGCCATCTCATAAATTTTTTGGGGTGTTAAATCTTTTGTTTCTTTTTTATAAAAATCTTTTGCTATCCTTAACATTCCATAACTTCCTAAATAGCTTTCCACGCAACCCTTTTTGCCACAAGAACATAAATAACCATTAGGAATTAATATCGTATGACCAAACTCACTATTAAAAAGTAATTTATTATTTAAAATAATTCCACTACCCACACCGGTTCCTAAAGTTATTGTTATCAAGTTTTTATATCTTTTATTATGATAAAAATATTCACCAATTACCATTGCATCGGCATCATTTAAAACAGAAGTTTCAACTTGAAAATATTTTTCAATAATCTTTTTTAAAGGAAAATTTTTTAATCTCGGTAAATTGGGCGAAAATTTTAATATCCCTTTTTCATAAAAAACATAACCAGCAATACCGATACCAATTTTATCTATTTTATAACCTTTTATAAACTTCTCCATAATTTTAATTAAATAATCACCAAATCTTTGATTATCAAAATTTTTTTCAGTTTTAAAAATTCCTTTCTTTATAATTTTATTATTTTTTACTAAGCCGATTTTAAGATTTGTACCACCGATATCTATTCCTAAAGAAATTTTATATTGATCTTTTCTTTTCATAAATCCTTTTTAATAACTCTCGATATTCCTTATTTAATTTCTCCCCTCTTCTTGCCATAACTTTTTCGATTGTTGCTATTAATTTATTAAACGCCCATTTTTTATTTTTATCCCAATAAAAAGAAGGATAAAACCTTTCGCAAGGACCGCCTTTTTTAATATTTACACAAATCCCAAAAATTGCACCCGTTGGAATTAAACTACCAATTGCGGTTTTTGTGTGGTCACCAATAACACAACCAAATTTTAACATCTTGGTATCATAGACGTTATTCTTTATCTTTATTTTCACCGAAGAATAGTTATTTTTTAAATCCGAATTTGTTGTGTAAGCGCCAAAATTTACCCAACTACCGATATAAGAATGACCAATAAAACCTTCGTGATGTTTATTTACAAAGTCTAAAAAAACACTTGCTTCTATCTCACCGCTAATGCGACAAGCGTAACCAATAGTAGTAAAAGGACGAATTTTACAATTATCAACAACGGTCTTTTTATCAAGATAACAAGGTCCTTCAAAGTAGTTAAAGCCTTTCAAAACAACCTCATCTTCAATTACTATTGGACCTTTTTCCGTGTTTAAAATCAACTCACCAAAAATTTTTGCTTTTTTACTTAAAAAAACTAAATCTTTCTTACCATAGACCTTAAAAGGAATTTCATAAATAAATTCCTTGTTTTCAAAAGGAGGTTGCCACATAGGACGAAATTCCTTTTGGCATTTAATTAAATCCCACAGATTATCTAATAAAAAACCTTCAATATTCATCTCTTTCTTTTTTTTATCATCTTTAATATAAAAACCAACTATTTGGTCCTGATATTTGAATACAAAATTATCCTTCAAGTCTTTAATTTTTTCTTTTGGCAAAAATCTTAAAAGAAAATAAAATCCTTTTTCTAAATTTTTGGGTAATTTATCAATCTCAATAATTTCCCAATCGGGATATAAAAATTTAAAGTAATCTTTAATCTTAAAAAAACCGAGTCTTAAAGAAGAAAAACTTCTTAAATAAGTTAAGGGTAAGAAATTTTTTATCTTCTTGTCGGCATAAAGAAAAAGTTTCATTAAGAAAATATTGCCAAAAAGATTTGGGCGATAATCAAGGATAAAGCTAATAAAGCCAAATAGGGTTGAAGGGTCTGAGAAGGTAGCAATCTTTTTCGGTAATTTCTCTCTTCCCAGATTAAATTCAAAAGGAAAAGGAGCAAAATAATAATTCCTAAAACAAAATGACCTGGTATCTTTTTAATATTTTTTGCAAGTTTACCAAAGATAAAACCGATTAAAGGAAGGATAAATAATAAATAGGAATATTGTCGATATCTTTTAAAAGGATATGTCCATATGCCGGATTTTTTTATTGCCAATTGAAGATAAAAAATTCCAAATATTAAAACAAAAATTTCTAATAAACTGTGAACGATAATCATTTAACTCTACTAAATCTTATTTCTAAGGGTACATTTAAATAAGCCCTTACTAAAGTTTTTGTTTTTTTATTGATTACTTTTTCTAATTCTTTTAGTTTTTCATTGCTTATCAAATTAACATTATTTTGCGCTACCGGCCGGTCGCAAGAGTAGATTTGAATAAACGCCGGCTTTATTTCTTTTATCCTTAAAAGATAATCTTTTAATGCCTCTTTATCGTAATTATTTTCATCACCAAAAGAAATAAAGATTGTCTGAATAGTTATGGGAAATTTTTGGGAAACCTTCTTTAAACCGTGAACAATTTCTTTTAAACTAATATTCCCTACCGGCCGATTAATCTTTAAAAACAGTTCCTCATTACCGGAGTCTAACTTAAAGATTTTTATATCAATCATTTTTAAGGTTTCGTAAGGAAGAGAGTTAATATTAGAAGAATTAGAAAGTAAAGCAATTGGTACGGCAGGAGCATATTTATCTCTTATGTTTTTTACCTTTTTAACAATCTTTTCAAATTCTGGATGCAAGGTTGGCTCACCATTTCCGGAAAATGTTAAATAATCAATTCTTACCGGATTAGCAAAAAAATTATATAAAGCCTCCTCCACTTCTTCAACAGAAATAAAAGAACCTTTCCTATTTTTTGTTATTCCATATTGACAATAAATACAATTAAAACTACAAATCTTTTCCATGGTTGATAAAATATTAATTCCCAATGAACGACCGAGCCTTTTACTATTTACCGGACCATAAATAATATTATTTTTCAAAGATATTGGCATCTTTATACACAATTATTACCCGAGCTTTTTCTAATAATTTAAGGTTATTTAAAGAGTTATGAAGAGTTAAGGCATCGCTATTAGAAATAACAATATCACATTTGTTTTTTCCAAAGGTTTTTAATGCTGAGATGTATAGAGGAAAAGAACCAGCTTTTTTATGGTGATAAGCCTCATCTAAAGTTTTAACATACGAAACAAGTCCATTATTTATCAAACTTAAGGAATCGCAAAAATTAACAGAATAAACCTCTTTTAAATCCTCATTATAAATTTTTGGGAAAATTGCTGGTTTTAAAGATAGATGACGACAATCAATAATTATTCCCGTATAATTTTCTTTTATAATGTTTGGTTCCTCATAAGGAATAAGTTTTACACCTTCCGGAATTGGTAAATCTTTTGGCCAAGGTCTTTTACATAATGGACAAGCAAGCTCCCCGATTGGCATACCTTCACCGGTTTTCTTAGTTACTATCATTAAAATATTTGATTTAAGAGGCAATGAGTATTCAATTATTTGGCTACCATCAGAAAGAAAATTTCTTTTTTCTTCCCGATAATTTAAAGATAAATGATTAAATCGTCTTTCAATTCGAGGATTTAAAAATAAAAATTCATCTAAGGTTTTCTCGTCATCATAAATCAGTGAACGTAAATAACTTTTTATCTGATAATTTAAATCTTGTATTTTTAATGTATCCGAGGGTTCTCTTATAAATCTTGTTTCCCAATTATCATAATCAAAATAAATTTTAAAGGCTAAACTTTGTAAAAAAACTAAAAAAAATACACTTAATTTCCTCATAAAATTAATTCAAAAGCGGGTAAGGGGATTCGAACCCCCACTAAAGCCTTGGGAAGGCTTCGTGCTACCATTACACTATACCCGCTTATTTAATTATTATATTTAAATTATTATTTAAAGTCAATCAAATTGGGTCTTTAATTTCTTTTATAATTACTGGATTGGTTAGGGTGTTTACATTGGGAATTAAAACTTTCTCCCCATCATCTTTTTCAATTAAGGTATATCTTAAACTTATGCTTCTCACGATACCTTCAAATCCTTGAATACTAATTCTATCTCCGATTTTAAAAGGTCGCATAATTAGTAAAAGTAAACCAGCAATAATATTCCTCATTATATCGCTTAATGCCCAACTGATTGTCAAACCAATAATTCCAGCACCAGCTATCAAACCGGCTATGTTTACTTTTAAATATCCCAAAATAACTAATAAACCAATAAATAAAATTGAGTAGAATATAAAATTATCTATTAATTTAACTATCCGTCTTTCGATTCTCTTTTCTTGCAGAATTCTTCTTACTAACTTGCTAATAAAAAAAGAAAGGAAAATAAATAATAAACTTAAAGATACCGTAATTACTATTTTTTTAATAACCATTTTAAATTTTTAAAAGATTTTTAAATCTTTTTTCCAATTTTTTTATTACTTGGTAATTGGTCATATCTAAATGGAGGGGAGTTATAGAGATATAACCTTTTTCTATTGCCTCAAAATCAGTCCCGCTTTTCTTAATAAAATCCATCTCACCGTCGATAATATAACATAAATCATTCTCTTTTTTAACCGGAATAGCCATATCTTTATATATTCTTTTTCCTAATTTCGTTATCTTTATTCCTTTTATCTCTTTATTAGGAATATTAATATTTAAAAAGGTCTTTTTTGGCAAACCGTATTTCAAGATATTTTTTGCCAGATTATAAATCAAATGTAAGGCAATTTCTAAATTCTTATTATTCTCCACAAAAGAGACCGCAAAGGAATTAATCCCCAAAATTGTGCCTTCTAAAGCACAGGCAACTGTTCCCGAATATAAAATATCTTCTCCTAAATTAGGGCTATCATTTATTCCGGCAATTAACAGATCTACACTTTTATTAGAAATAGCATGATAAAAAAGTAGAACAGCATCCGTTGGGGTGCCGGAAACGCTATACCAGTTCTTTTTTATCTCACAAATTTTTATTGGTTTTCTTAAAGTAAAAGAATGACTAGCGGCTGAGCGATTTTCATCAGAAGCACACACATAAATCTCTCCTAAATTTTTTAATTTTTCATAAAGATAATTTAAAGAAGGAGAATGAATACCATCATCATTAGTTACCAATATTTTCTTCATAGATTTCATTTTTTTATTGATAATCCTTTTAAACAATTTTTCTTTATATATTTGATAAAGAAAAATTAAAATTTTTCTTCTTTTAATCTTGATATTCTTTTTTTATTCATTAATTAAACTTTTTTATATTCCTCCTCTTTCAATTTTAATTCTTCTTCTAATCTCTTTATTTCGTTT
The DNA here is from genome assembly GCA_039801885.1 of Caldifarciminota bacterium. Lineage (GTDB taxonomy): Bacteria > Hydrothermota > Tepidihabitantia > Tepidihabitantales > DTDR01 > DTDR01. The sequence goes on along the minus strand of JBDRVN010000002.1, from coordinate 12,305 downwards.
ATCACTTCTCTCACATTCTCATCTTCAGCGATATTCATTTTACCCTCATTTATCATTTGATAAATTAAACCGCCCAAGTAAGAGAATTTTTTATCGATTTCCCGATTTAAAGAGCTAATCTGTATTTTTATTCTTCCTTTTTTTGATAAATCTTCGGTTTCTTTTAATACTTGCTTAGTAGTATCTTCTAGCCAATTTTTTACTTTTTCCCATAAAGAAGGCATAAATCCTCCTATTCACCTAAGGCTTTTTTTACTTTATCTTCCATTGTTTGATATTTATCAATTCGCTCGTCGATCTTAATAGTTGTTAATACTCTTTGGGCACCAAGAACGAAGAAATGTTGATGAATTACTTTTACCAAATCAAAGATTTTAACTAAATCGCCTTCAATTGTTGTTCCCATTGGATTTACCTGATATTTTAGACCGGATTTTTTGATAATTTCAACCGCTTCTTTTACAAACTTACTAACACTAGGTGTGTTAGTGCCAATTGGCACAACACTCATATCAACAATTGCCATATCTGCCTCCTTTTTAAATTATCTTAAAATTCTCTTTATCTAAATCTTTAAATTGAATAACTTTCTCTCTTTTTATTTTTTTTTGTGCCAAGGCAGAAACAACTATTGGCAAAGCAATTGTCGCATCACAATAGCAAGTAACCATCTTGGCATCTAAGGCAATTTTCCCCCAAGATTGTGCTTCGGAAAAGGTACAACCAGAAAGACCTCCCCAATGAGGTGCATCCATAGTAAATTGAATAGCATAGGAATGACCGTGAGTTTTAAATCCCAAGAAAGGAGCAGTTACCTCAGTTTGCTGGATAAAATTTTTCGGCACTCCGCCACCAATATATATAACTCCAGATTTTTTCAAAGAAGTTAAATAAGCAGTCTCGTAAACATCTTTTATAATATCAAACTTAATATCAATCTTTCCCTTTCTTTTGCCCTCCGTTAAAGCAATACCGATGGAAGAATCACCAATTGCTGGACAATAAATCGGAAAATTGAATTTATAAGCAGTATTCACAATCCCCTCTTCTTGAAATTCGGTTAATTCTTTACCTAAAAGATATAAAAACTCTCTTGTAGAATAAAACCTTTTCTGGTCAAATTTTTCACAAAGGGCAATAATAAAATTATCAGTATCAATAAACTCGTCTTCACTAGCAAAGGTATCGTAAATTCTATCAATCTTACATTTTCTTAATAAAGTATCATCCACATTAGGGTTTCCCAGATAATGATATTTTCCCCTTATTTCGTGAATATCGTGAAAAAGATTGGCACCGGTAGAAACAAGACAATCAATCAACCGTTCTTTTATTAAATAGACAATTATCTTCCTCATTCCAGCTGGAATCATTGCACCGGCTAAACCTAAAAAGATTATCACATCGTCCGAAAGCATTTTCTCCCAGACATTTAACGCCAGCGCCAATGTCCTTCCTTGAAAAGAAATCTTTTCCATCTTTTTCAAAACATCAGACACTGAATCATTGGGATTTACTTCGAAAGGCTTTGTTGGTTCTTTTAAAAATTCCTCTTTCATGGTATCAAAACTGCACAAGCAACAACCGTTGTCCAAAGCCCATTTTTATCACCAATTGCTGTTTGGGTAATATTCATTGTCCGATATATTTTCCCAGAAATCTTCCAAATCTCTTTCCTTTCATCATAACTGGTATTTGGATCAAATTCTACTCCCAAGGTAGTTGCCAACATTTGGGCTGCCAAATCTTCGGCATATTCTCCTGCCTTTACTTCTGATTCACCAAAAGAATGATATTCCGAAAGATAACCATACTGATTTTTATCCCGTGGGATTGCCACACCTACCGAAGCAGCAATTAACCGATGAGGCTCATTAGTGGCATTACTACTCATTACACAAAAAATAATTTCTCCAGGGACAACATATCTTAATCCTTGATGCTTAGAAATAATTCTACAAGCTGGTGGTAAAATACTTGATACTTGGACAATATTAAACTGGGCAATGCTCGCATCGCGCAAAGCCGCCTCAAAAGACGAAAGGCGGTCACGATGTTTACCAACACCCTTAGTAAAAAAAACTCTCTTGGGAACCATTTACTTTATTTTTCAAAAATTTTGGAGCAGAGCGGATTTGAACCGCCGACCTCCTCGTTGCGAACGAGGCGTTCTCCCACTGAACTACTGCCCCGGCCTTCATTTTATGTAAAATTTTAACAAAATTTTTTTATTCGTCAAGCGATTTAAGAAAAAATTTTTAACAGTAAAACTTAAAAAATTCATACTCTGCTCATAAGCGAAATATTACTTCTTATTAAAATAAAACTATATAACCTTTAAAACCGAAAATCGGGAAATAGGCAAAATACCAACCTAAATCAATCTTAGTATAAAATTCATTAACACAATAAATAGAAAAATCATCAATAATCATTATTTAAGATTATTCATTCATCATATTCTTAATTTCATTACTACTAAATACCCTTAAAATCATTATTAGTTCTGTTAGAGAGAGCTACCTATATCACTATTCTTTTCTGCTCTTTAAGGTCATCAATCCACTGATTGATATTTGGCGAAACAGAAAAGATAATTATAATGTAAATTGATAGATGTTATCTAAAATTTATTGAAAGTTGTCAAAAATATTTTTTAACCCAATTAATTTTTTATCTATCTTTATTAATATTTAAATCTTCTTTCTTTTGAAGACTTCGACAACAGGCATTTACATTGGCACAGATTCCACCAAATATTAAAACCAACCCAACAAACAATGGTTTTGTTAAAATTCCAATTAAAGTCGGTTTATTTGCTGGTAAAAGATATATTCCCAAAGTAAACAAAAAACAACCCAATAATATACAAAAATGACCAAAGATAATAATGCCTTTCCTCATCATTCTCTCTCCTTTTTAATTATCACTTTAAATATACTAAAAATTTTTAATAATGTCAATATATTATATTCAAACGCTGACATTTTTAAATCAAAGATTTTCTTAGTCAGTTACTTTATTGATTTTAAAAGAAATTTCATTAAATTTAAGATATGGAGAACCTTTTTGCTCCTTGGCGAATGGAATATATTGACAAAAATAAAAAAGAAGGCTGTATTTTTTGTGAGATTTTTAAAGAGAATAATGATGAAAAGAATTTTGTTCTTTTCCGCTCAACCCATTCTTTTTTACTCTTAAATCGTTACCCCTATAATAATGGCCACTTAATGGTTGTTTGTAATCTTCACAAAAAAGAGTTAAAGGATTTTGGAAAAGAAGAAATTTTGGATATTTTTAATTTGTTGGAAAAGGCAATTGAAGCATTAAAGAAAACTTTTTCACCCCAAGGTTTTAATATTGGAGCAAATTTAGGAGAAGTTGCTGGCGCTGGTGTCAAGGATCATTTTCATATCCACATTGTCCCCCGTTGGCAAGGCGATACCAATTTTATGCCCCTCTTAGCCGAAACCAAAGTTATTTCCGAACATTTAAGAACTACTTACAAAAAACTCCTTTCCCATTTTCAAAAATGATCAAAGGCGTTGTTTTTGATTTGGATAATACCTTGATTGATTTTGTCAAAATGAAGGATTTGGCTATTGAGGAAGCGGTCAATTATATGATCGATGCTGGTCTTAATATGGATAAAGAAGAAGTAAAAAAAGAGATTTATAAAATCTATGAAGAAAAAGGGATTGAATACCAAGAAGTTTTTCAAGATTTCCTTTCTAAAAAGTTTGGTAATATTGATTATAAAATTCTTGCGGCTGGTATTGTTGGTTATCGTCGGGCAAAAGATTTTAGTTTGGTTCCTTATCCCCATACGGAATATACTCTTTTAGAGTTAATTAAAAGGGGGTTAAAATTGGCGGTTGTTTCTGATGCACCTAAACTGCAAGCCTATTTAAGATTATGCTATTTGGGATTTTTAAACTATTTTGATTGTGTTGTTGCCTATGAAGATACCAAAAAGAAAAAACCTGACAAAGAGCCCTTTTTTTTGGTATTAAAAATATTAAATTTAAAACCAGAAGAGGTGATAATGGTTGGCGATTGGCGGGAAAGGGATATTATTGGTGCTAAATTAGTTGGCATGAAAACTGCTTTTGCCAGATATGGTGATACTTTTAATACGAAAGAGAGTAATGCGGATTATGAGTTAAATGATATTATTGAAATTATTAAGATTGTTGATGAACTTAACCGGAAAGATAGATGATTTACGGAATTGGTATTGATATTATTGATGTAAAAAGAGTTAAGAAAATGGTTAGGAATAAAAAGAAAAAAAGTTTAAAAAAGGTCTTTTCCGAAAGAGAGATTAAATATTGTGAGAAATTTAAAGAAAAGAAGTATCTTCATTATGCGGGCAGGTTTGCTTTAAAAGAGAGTTTTATCAAGGCAGCAAAAAAGATTTTTCCTTTGAAAGATATTGAGATAAAAAATATTAATAAAATTCCAAAAATCTTTGGTAAAGGAAAGGTAAAGGAGTTTTTAAAAGATAAAGAGGTATATTCTTCAATTTCTCATATTAAAGATTATGCTATTGCCTTTTGTTTGATATGCCAAAAAGATTCCCGACAATAACAATTATCAGTATTTTCTTTGCCCTTTTTCTTTGGTTTTTAGCGGTTTTGGAAAAGGAACATAACTTACAGATAAAGATAAAGATAAAGATAAATAAAATTACCCAAGAGATTTTTATATTAAAACAATCACCGCAAGAAATTACTTGTGAAATAAGAAGTAAAGGAAGGAATTTTTTAAATAACCAAAAACATCTAAGAGAATATAAATTAGATTTTAACCAGATTTTAAAAACACCGATAGAAAAATTTCCTTATCGTTTTCGCTTATATATTGATTTAGAACAGATTAGAAATATTAAAGATTTACAATTAATTTCTTACTTCCCTAATTATTTAGAAATTGAGATTGATAAAATTGTTGAAAAAGAGTTAAAAATAAACCCTGTTTTTAAAGAAGAAAGAGACGATTATTTCTTAGTAAAAACTTCTGAAGAAAAAATAAAAGTAAAAGGACCAAAAAGTGAATTAGATTTTTTAAAGGAAATTTCTACGGAATCATTAAATCTAAAGAAATTTAAAATCCTTTTTGATTCTATAAGAAATCAATATTATGCCGAAGGAAATGTTTATCTTATAAATCCCAATCAAAATTATTTCCAACCAGAAAAAGAAGAAATTAAATTACAATTTTATTTTGTCAAGATAATTGAAAAAGAGTTTAAAAATGTTCCGATAAATATTATTGGTAATCTAAAAATAAAATTAGAACCAAAAACCTGTCAGATTGTTGTCCGTGGTCCAGAAAATATTTTAGATACATTACAAATAAAAAATATTAAAGTAATAGTTAACGCAGTGAATTTAAAAAAGGGAAAATACAAACTACCGGCAGAAATTATTTTGCCAAAACAGGTATCTTTTAAAAAATGCAATCCGGAAAAATTTGAATTGGAGGTTTTTTAAATGTTGATATTAGGTATTGATACCAGTTGTGATGAAACAGCGGTTGGTGTGATAAAAAATGGCAGAGAGATTTTAAGCAATATTATTGCTTCGCAAGTTATCCATTCCAAATATGGCGGTGTAATTCCGGAAGCAGCAGCCAGGGTACATATCCAAACTATTTTACCAATTACCGAAATTGCCTTAAAGGCAGCAGATGTCTCATTAAAAGATATTAATTTAATTGGTGTTACTAATGGGCCTGGATTAATGGGTTCTTTACTTTGTGGCTTATCTTTTGCTAAGTCCCTTGCTTTTTCCTTAAATATTCCTTTTTGTGCTATAAATCACTTGGTTGGTCATATCTATTCCTTAGTTTTGGAATATGAAAATTTACCATTGCCAATGATTGTCCTATTAATTTCTGGCGGTCATACGGAGTTATATATCTTAAAAGAAAATTGGAGATATGAACTTTTGGGACAGACAATGGATGATGCTTGTGGCGAAGCCTTTGATAAGGTTGCCAAAATGCTTAAAAAACCATATCCGGGTGGTCCTTATATTGAAAGATTAGCTAAAAAAGGGAAGAGAAATATTAATTTCCCAATTCCTTTAATAAAAAATTACAACTTCTCTTTTTCTGGATTAAAAACCGCTGTTTTATATTATCTAAAAGAAAACCAACATTATAATGAAAATGATGTTGCCCATTCCTTCCAAGAGACAGTTATTGACTATCTAATATTGGCAATCAATAAGGCATCCGAAGAGTTTAATATCAAAAATATCGGCATTGTGGGTGGCGTAGCCGTAAATGAAAGATTAAAAGAAAGACTTTCTCTTTTGACAAGAGATAAGAATTATCGGATTTTTATCCCCAAAAAAGAATTATGCTTAGATAATGGTGCAATGATTGCTTGTGCTGCCTATTATCAATATCAAAAGGAAGGTGCTTCTGATTTTAATGTTGAAGCCTTTGCCAATTAAAATATGAGTGCTAAAAGAATAACCACAATTAGTATTTTTTTTAATATTCTTTTATCCTTTTTAAAAATCTTTTTAGGAATATTGGGAAGAAGTCAGGCAATCGTTGCTGATGGTATTCATTCCCTTTCTGATTTAATCACGGATTTTGGTGTCCTCTTCTCTCTTTCTCTTTCTCAAAAAGAAAAAGATCTCAGCCATCCCTACGGCCATTATCGGGTAGAGAATCTTTCTGCCTTACTTCTCGCGATAATTTTAATTGCCACATCTGTTTATTTAGGTTTCAATTCTTTTATCACCTTTTTAAATATCTTAAACAGAAAGATTATAAAAGAAATCTCTTCTTATGTATTAATTGGTTCAATTTTAACAATTATCTCAAAAGAAATCCTTTTTAGAATAACAAAAGTAATTGGTGAAAGACTAAATAACTCCCTTTTGGTTGCTAATGCCTATCACCATCGTTCTGATGTTTTCTCTTCTATTGCAACAACAATTGGTGTTTCTTTAGCAATCATTTTAGGAAAAGAATATCTTTTATTAGACCCAATCATAAGTTTTGTTTTAATAATCATTATTTTAATTACTGGTATAAAAATCTTTATCAAAGAAGGTAAGATTTTAATCGACACTCAAATAGAAGAAAAAGAAAGGGGAAAAATTGAAAAGATTATTAAAGAAAGCGAAGGCGGTAAATATGCCCATAATATCCGAACAAGAAGAAGCGGTGGTAAAATTTTTATTGATTTTCATTTAAGCTTAGATAAAGAACATAATCTTTTTTCTGCTCACGACCTTACCGAAAATTTGGAGAAAGAAATCAAAGATAAAATAGAAAATGTGGAAGAAGTTTTTATCCATTTGGAACCAAAGGAAGAATTAACAAAAAAAGAAGATTTAGAAAAACTTATCTATCAAAAATTAAAAAAGATTAAAGAAATAAAAGAAATAAAAAAGATATCTGTTTTCCCTTTTTATGACGAATACCAAGTAGACTTAGAAATTAAAATTAAGAAACACTATCCTTTACCGAAAACCCACGAAATAATCCATAATATTGAAAAAGAATTAAAAAGTTTAGATTTTATAAAAAAGGTGAATATCCACATCGAACCGTAAATTTGAAAATATTTAATAATTTTTTATAATTCCTTTATGAAAAGAGATTTAATTTCATTAAGAGATTTAAATAAGAGAGAAATTATCTTTTTATTTAAAAAGACGAAAGATTTAAAGAAAATCTTTAAGAAAAAGAAGGTTTTGAACTTACTCAAAGGAAGGATTGGTGTGCTTTTATTTGAAAAACCTTCTTTAAGAACTCGGGTGACCTTTGAGACCGCATTAAAACAACTTGGTGGTGATGCTATCTATTTAAGTCCTAATGATGTCCAAATGGGGAAAAGGGAAAGTATAAAGGATATTGCTCAAAATCTATCACGATGGGTTGATTTAATCATTCTCCGAACTTTCTCTCACAATATCACAAAAGAATTGAAAGAATACAGCAAGATACCGGTAATCAATGCTTTGGATGATTATGAACATCCTTGTCAGGCACTTGCTGATTACTATACTATCTGGGAAAGAGAAAAGGATATAAAAAGAATAAAACTTGGTTTTATTGGCGATGGTAATAATGTTTGTCACTCCTTAATGCTTGGTGCTCAAATCCTCGGTGTTAATATGATGGTTGCGACACCTAAGGGATACGAGCCTAATAAAGAAATAATTGAATTCTCAAAAGATAAAGTTATTTTAACCGATGATCCGAAAGAAGTAGTAAAAGAATGTAATTATATTTATACGGATGTTTGGATTTCTATGGGACAGGAAAGCGAAAAAGAGAAAAGAATTAAAGATTTCCAAAGATTTCAAATAAACTTCGAATTATTAAAATTGACTAAAAAAGATTATAAAATTATGCACTGCCTGCCTGCTCACCGTGGAGAAGAGATCACCGATGAAGTATTAGATAGCGAAAATTCTATCGTCTTAGATCAGGCAGAAAATCGTCTCCATATCCAAAGGGCATTAATCTTATATCTTTTAAATCTCATAAAACTCGGTTCTTCTATCAAGAAGTAGGTCATTTTTATCGGTTACTTTTTTATCTTTAGCCTCATTAATATTAACTTCCACAAGTTTTAATGTTTCCTCATCTTCTGCTTTTATTAAAATTTCACCCTTTGGCGAAATAATTTGACTTTTCCCTAAAAATTTCAGTTCTTTATCTCCCCTTTTTTCTATTCCGATTCTATTCGCTAATATCCAAAATATACGATTCTCTAATGCTCTTACTTGAGTTATCAAAGGAGCATAAGGTAAAATCAAATTCGCAGGATGACAGATAATTTCTGCTCCTTTTATCGCCAATGTTCTTGCTGCTTCTGGGAAAAAATAATCAAAACAGATTAAAACTCCAATTTTTAAATTATTATAATTAAAAACATTTAATTTTAAATCTCCTTTTTCAAATAAATCTTTCTCATCTTTGAAAAGATGGATTTTTCTATATAACAAATAGCTTCCATCAGGTGCGACAATCAAAGCCGAATTATAAAAATTATTATTTTCTTTTTCTAAAAGCCCGCCAGCGACTATTGAATTATAATTTTCTGCTAAATCCCTTAAAAAATAATAAGTCTCTCCTTCTACTTTTTCTGATAGTTTAGAAATTTCTTTTTTATCTAAAAAAAGATAGCCAGTAGAGAAAAGCTCAGGTAAAGCAATTATTTTCAAAGATTTATCCTCTTTTTTTAACCCCTCAAAAATCTTCTCTACCTTTTTAAAATTCTTCTCTTTATCCCCCCAATGGATATCAAACTGACAAAAACCAAGAGATACTTCCATAGGATTTATTATAATAAAAATTTAATAAAAATCAATTCATTTTGATAATTATTTGATTTTACACAACTTATAAAAATTTTGCGACAATTAAATTTGTCGCATTTTATTCTTGACTTATTAATTTTTTTTGTTATAATTTAAATATATGCCAGGTTTTAAGGACGGAAGTTTAATAAAGGATAGATATCAAGTTTTATCTTTTTTAGGAGATGGACTATTTAGTGAAGTATATAAGGCAAAAGATTTGATTAGTGACCGGATTATCTCTTTAAAGATATTAAAACCTGAATATAAAGAAAAACCTGAATATTTCTCAAGACTTTCCAAAGAGTTTTATTTCCTTACTCATTTTAATCATCCTAATATTATTACTGTTTTAGATTTCAATTATTCCGAGGATTCTTTACCATTTTTTACAATGGAATATTTTGAAGGTTTGCCAATTGATAAATTTTTCTCTAATGGCTATAACGATGACTTACTTTTGGTTCTGGTGGAAATTTTAAAGGCTCTGGATTTTATCCATTCTTTTTCGGCAATCCATGGAGATTTAAAACCTGAACATATTCTTGTTTCAATGAAAATTGATAAATATGGTGAGAAGGAACCAATTGTTAAATTATTAGATTTTGGATTTACCGAAAAAATAGCGCCTCTTTCTTTAGAAATTGGTGGAACAATTGGTTATTGCGCACCGGAATTATTAAAAGGAACTTATATTGATCCACGAACAGATTTTTATTCCTTAGGAATTATCCTATATGAAATTATCACCAAAGAAGGTCCTAAAAAATATTCTGACAACATCTTGAAATTCTTAGAAATGATTATTAAGGAAAAACTTCCTTTCTGTGAAGAAGTGGCAAAAAAGAATAATTTACCAATTCCTCCCAAAAAATTCTCCTTATTGGTTCACAATCTATTATCTTATAGTGTAAATAAACGACCAAATTATGCCTATGAAATTTTTGAAATTATTAAACCATTATTAAAAAAAGAAAAGACTTTTGAGTTTAAGACCTACCGAAAGCAAATAAATCCAACAAGCTTTATTGGTCGCGAAGAAATTTTAGAAAAATTAAAGAATTTATTTAAGCAAGTTAAAGAAGAAAATCAAAGTAAATTTGTTTTAATTCTTGGTGAAAGAGGTGTAGGTAAATCAAGGTTAGCACAAGAGTTTAAATACTTTGTCCAAGTAGAAAATGCTCTAACCTTTAATTTTACCGGTGGTTCTCTTGGTGGACGCTATACCTCTCTCTTAGAACAATTTTTAAAGACCTTCTCTTTATATAACAAAGAATTACTTAATTTTAAAATTAGCTTAGAAGAATGGGATATCGAAACTGCTCAAAAAGAACTTTTAACTCTCTACGAAATAATCTTCCAAACAATTATTGAAATAAGAAGAAAAGAAAACCGACCTATTTTCTTATTCTTTGATGATTTAGAACTAATGGATGGACCTTCTTTAAATCTTTTTAGATACATCACTTATGGTTTAGAAAAGGAAGGAATTTTTGTTCTGGGTTGTTCTTTAAAAGAAGAAAGGCTTATTGAATTTTCTGCTCTTTTTAAAAAGAAAGAAACTTTTTCCTTAATTGAACTTTTACCACTTTCTGAAGAAGAAACCTTTCTCTTAATTAAAGATTTGCTTTCTTCTTGCGTCAATTTAGAAGAGTTTAGCAGCACCATTTATAATCTTACCGGTGGAAATCCTTTATTTACCATTGAAATAATTTATCACCTTTTAGAATCAGAGATATTAATTTTTACTGAGGGAAAGTTTATTTATGATAAAGAAAAATTTGAAAAATTTTTAAAAGATTTCACTTCTCTGCCCACAAATATTTCAACAATTGTTAAAAATCGTGTTAAAAGATTATCCAAAGAAGAATTAGAAATTTTAAGAATCGGTGCCCTTTTTGGCAAACCCTTTTCCGATGAAATCATTAAAAAAGCATTAAATTATAAAGAAGAGTTTATCTATAAAAAATTTCAATCCTTAATCAATAGCAATTTTTTAAGACCAATAAAATTTGAAAAGAGCTCAAAATATTATTTCACTTCTAAGGTACTAGAAGCAATTATTCAAGAAGGAATTTTTTACGAAGAAAGGAAAATCTATCATCAAAAAATTGCTCAGTCCTTAGAACTATTAGACACCAAAGATAAAGAGGATGTCCTTTTTGATTTGGCTTTCCATTATGCTCAAGGAGAAAATCAACGAGAAGCTCTTTATTACAACAGTCTGGCAGCGGAAAAAGCAAAAAATTTATCGTTGTTTAAGGAAAGTTTAATCTTTTATGAAATGAAATTAAAATTTCTACCCAAAACTGCAAAAGCGATAGAAAGAATTAACACAATGGAAGAAATTGGCAGGCTACGGGAATTATTAGGATTATATAACGAAGCAATTGATATCTATAAACAGGCAATCAGTGTTGCTTTCAGTGACAAAGAAATCTTGGAGGGAAAAAGTATCATCAGTAAGTTTTTAAGAAAACAAGGAGTAGTCTCCCTTCATTTGGGAAAATACGAAGAAGCAATCAATTATTTTGACGAAGCACTAAATTTTGAAAAAGATTTGAAAAATGAGATGGCAATAAAACTATTAACGGATAAAGGCTTTGCCTTTATTAAAACAAATAGATTAGCAGAAGCTGAAAAAATCTTGGAAAAGGCACTTAATTTAAGTAGTAATTTAAAGAAAAAAAGCGAAAAAAGAATAAAAGCGAGTATTTATTATAATTTAAGTATTTTATATTGGTACCAAGGAAAATTGAATGATGCTTTAAGAATTATAAAAAATGTTATAGAAATAGGGAAAGAATTCGAACCGGTACTATTCAATCGTTTTGAACAATTTTATGCCAGTTTACTTATCACAAAAGGAGATTTAGAAGAAGCAGAAAAAATTTATAAAAAGTCTTATAAAGAGAGTTTAGAAAGAAAATCAGTGGCAAATCTCATCTCCTCAGAAATTGGATTAGGAGC
>JBDRVN010000001.1:0-73715 GCA_039801885.1 Caldifarciminota bacterium | reverse complement strand
TAATTGAAGCAAATTTCTTGGCATCTTGTTTTTTTAGTTTTAAACCAACAACCCAAGTGTTTGCTAAGCCGGCTTCTGTGCCGCTATAAGGATGGATTTCAGCACTAGCAACTGCGGCACCGGTTATTTCTGGTTCTTTTTTTATTACATATACCCTTCTTATCATTCTTCCTTGATAAGGTTCCAAAGGTCCAAAAAGAATTTGCCATTCACCTAAAATGGTTGTATCAAGAGAATTGACAATATTTTCTACTAATGGCAGGTCTTCTTCTTCACAACCAAAATCACTCGGCTCAATCTCAAAAATCTTATCAGAAAATTTTGTTAAAGTATCAATAGGATTTAGATTTTTATAATATTCGTCTATTTTTTTAAATAAATCTAAGGCAACATTTGGCTCGGCAACCAAGCTAAACTCTAATTGAGCAGTTTGACCAATTAAAGATTTTGCCCTTTCTCGGTCAACTCCGGGAAGTTGGATAAGAATTCTTCCCTCACTGGTTTTTTGAATAATTGGTTCAAAAACACCAAATTGGTCTATTCTATTTCTAATCACCTCTAATGCTCGGTCAACCGCTTCACTTGCTTCTGCCGGTGAGAGCTTGCTTTTATCAACTTCTAAAAGAAGATGCATCCCACCAACTAAGTCCAATCCTAAATGAATTGACCTTTTGTGAATTCTTATCTGTTCTTTTTTTAACTCAATTATTTGATTTTGGGTAGTAGTTGATTCGGAATAAGTTTTGGCAGTTTGTAATTGGGAATTTAATTTTTCTAATTCTTTAGGAATAACAAAATAAAATCGGTAAGTTGGATAAAGAGAATATACCGCTAAAAGAAATAAAATAATAATAAAAATTATTTTCCATCTTATGTTTTTCATTTTTCTCCCTCAATTATTAGTTTTTTCATTTCATAAACTGCTTCTTTTAAACCGACATAAACCGCCCGAGCAATAATTGCAAAACCAATGGCAAATTCTTCAATCTCTTTGATTTTTAAAAGAGGAAGGATGTTATGATAATCTAATCCGTGGCCAGCATGAACCGCAAGGGATAGGGAAGAGGCATATTCGCTTGCTTCTTTTATCTCTTTTAAATATTTCTCCCGATTTTTAATATCTTTGGTATATAAATCGGTATTTATTTCAATAGCACAGGCATTTAACTCTTTTGCCTTTTCAATCTGGTTTTTGTCGGCTTCAATAAAGATACTTATTTTTATTCCCGCCTCCTTTAATTGATTAATTACCTCCTTTACCATTGGGTAAGTTTTTAATAAATCTAATCCACCTTGAGTTGTTACTTCTTCTCGTGATTCCGGTACCAAAGTCACCCAATCGGGTTTATAAAATAAGGCAATATTTAACATCTCATTAGTTGGTGCCATTTCTAAATTGAGTTCAGTTTTTATTGTTCTTCTCAGTAGTTCTAAATCTCTTTCTTTGATATGTCTTCGGTCCTGTCTTAAATGAACCGTAATACCATCAGCACCGGCGATTTCACATAAAATTGCTGCTTGCACCGGATCAGGAAAATTTTCTTTTCTTGCTTCTCTTAAAGTTGCTATATGGTCTAAGTTAACCGACAATTTTTTCATAGATTATAAGAATAATAAAGTTTTTTAAAAAATCAATAAAATTAAATCTTAGCAATTTCTTCTTTTAATAATTGTTTTTTGTAAAGTTGATAATATATTCCTTCTTTTGCCAAAAGTTCTTCGTGTTTACCTTCTTCAACAATTTTCCCATTGTCAAAGACATAAATCTTTTCGCAGTTGGTTAAGGTAGATAAACGATGAGAGATAATAATAATCGTTAAATCCTTAAATTCATTAATAATTTTGTTGATAATTTTTAATTCTGTTTCGCTATCTAAATTAGAAGTAGCATCGTCTAAAATCAAAATCGGCCTTTTCTCAATCAATGCCCGAAGTAAAGATAATTTCTGTTTTTGGCCACCGGATAAGCCTGTTCCTCTTTCACCAACAAGTTCTTTTATTCCGTTTTTCATTTCCTTTAATTCCTCATCAAATCCAACCAATTTTATAAAATAATCTAATTCTTCCTTTAATTCTTTACCTAAACTGAGATTATTGTAAATTGTATCGGAGAAGATAAAAGAATCCTGAGGAACATAAGAGAAAAGTTTTCTTATTGTTTCACTTTTTAAATCTTCGTAATCATAAACATTGTTATTTTCTTTTAGATAAATATTCCCGTTCTTTGGTTTTAAAAGTCTTAATAATATTTTTATAAAGGTAGTCTTGCCACTGCCGACAGTGCCGGCAATACCAATTTTCTCGCCTTTTTTGATAATTAAATTTATATTATTTAACGCTTCTTCACTATTATAAGAGAAACCAACATTTTTTAAGATAATTTCTGAGAAATCTTTTATCTCTTTCGCTTCTTTTTTATCTTCAATATCCGGTGGAAAATTTTCTAAATTTAAGAGCCTTTCTTCACAGGCAACTGCTCTGCGACCGGCAATAAAGAAATTTGAAATATCAAACATCGGTGTCAAAAGCATTAAGATATAAGAATTGAAAGCAACAAACTGACCAATAGTTATTTTTTCTTTTATTACCAAATAACCACCAAGCAAAAAGATAATTAAAATCGAACTTTCCGCAATAGCGGTATAGAAAATTCCTAATTGGGATTCTAATTTGGCGACCTTTACTGCTTGGCCAATCCTTTCTTTAAGAAGTTGCGATAATTTTTTTGTCAGTCTTTCCGCCATTAGATAACTTTTTACAATTTTTATTCCAAAAAATACCGATTGGAAAAAATTGTAAGTTAAAGAAATCTTTTCCCGCCAAGCAAAATATGCTTTGGTAAAAGTTGGACCAAGTTTATACCAAACAAAAAAGGCAAGAAAGATGGGAATTAAAGCAATTATCGTTAATAAAGTATTCATTTTTAATAATATAATTAAGGCAATCGTGATTGTGAAAATTCCTTCAAAGGGCCGGAAAATTCCTGAGCAACTAAACCATTGATAATCCGCTAAATCTTCGGATAACCTCTCAATCACATCACCCGAAGGAAATTTGTTTAAGAAGGATTGCCCTTTTTTCAATAAACTACTATATAGCCAATTTCTCATCTGATAGCCAAATTTTTCATTCATCCTTCCCCTTAAAAAAGGTAAAATAGAAGTTAGTATTGACCGACAAAGACCAAAACTAAAAAGTAAAATTAAATATTTTAAAATCTGTCTGCTTTCTAATTTCTTTTGAATACCATCAATAATATAACGTAAAAGAATGGGAAAACTTAAAGAGAAACCGGTTGCCAAAAGGGTAACAATCAAAAGAAAGATAAAAAGTAAGAAATTCTTTTTCCAAAATTCTTTTACTCTTTTGGGCAATACCGGTTTTAATAATTTATTAAACATATTGAAGTTGGTAAAGTTTATAATAATAACCTTCTTTTTTAAGTAGTTCATCGTGACTTCCCTCTTCAACAATTTTTCCTTTATGGATAACAATTATTCGCTCAACATTTTTTACTGTTGCTAAACGATGGGCAATAACAATTGCTGTTTTTCCTTTCCATAATTCAAAAAGTCCTTCTTGGATTAAAAGTTCGGTATAAGGATCAACCGAAGAGGTGGCTTCGTCTAAAATAATTATCTCTGGCTCAAAGACCATTGCCCGAGCAAAAGATAATAACTGCCTTTCGCCCAAAGATAAATTTATTCCCCTTTCTAAAATATTGGTATTAAAACCTTCCGGAAATTCTTTTATTCTTTCGTATATCTTTACTCTCTTTGTTGCTTCAATAACCTTTTCTTCGCTTATTTCTTCATTGAAAAGTCTTAAATTATCCAATACCGAACCAGGGAAAAGTATTATCTCTTGCGGCACATAACTAATTAATCTTCTAATCAAAGATTTTGGGATTTGGGAATAGGGAAGATCATTAATAAAAATTTCACCACTGGTTGGCTGATAAAAGCCTAAAAGTAAAGAGATGATTGTTGTCTTGCCACTTCCGGTTTCGCCAACTAAAGCAACCTTTTCGCCTCTCTTTATCTCCAAGTTAATATTGTGTAACACCAGCAAATCTTCTAAATATGAGAAGTTCACATTTAGAAATCTAATTGACTTTTCCAATTTTTTTGGTATTTCTTTTAGACTAATCTTCTCTTCTTCTCTTTCCATTTTCTTTAAGGCAAAGATCCTCTCGCCGGCCGCAATTGCCCTCTGAAAAATATTTAATAAATCTGATAGCCCCCTTAATGGTTGGAAAAGACGAATAATATAAGAGAAAAACAAAACCAACGTGCCAATTGTTGTCTTTCCTTTTAAAGCAAGAAGGGAGCCAAAAAATAATACCAAGGTTATTGCCAAAACTTCTCCAAAATCAATAAGAAACCAAAGTCGATACCAATAACCCATTCCCTTGATTTCTAAATTCATTCGCTCTTTTCCTAAATCATCCATTTTCTTTCTAAAATAGTCCTCTTTTTTAAATACCTGGATAATAAAAAGTCCTTGCAGAGTTTCGGATATTAAATTATTTATTTCAGATACCTTTCTTCTAATTATAAGATAGATTGGTCTAATCTTTTTTGAGAAGAAATAAAAGGCAAGAAAAAATAAAGGAAAAAGAAAAAATAAGATTAAATATAATAGAGGACTAACAATAATCATTACAATTGAAATACCAATCAAAAATACTAAGTCCTGAAACAAAGTAACAGCAGTAGAAGTGAAAAGCATTTTTAAAGATTCCACATCTGATTCGTTTCTTGTAATAATTTTTCCTACCGGTGTTTTATCAAAAAAGGTGATCGGTGAATAAAGCAAATGGGAAAACAGGTCGCTTTTGATTTGAGAAGCAATTTTTTCACCCAGTTTGGTAATCTGAACCCTTTGGGTTAAATTGATAAAATAGGAGATAGCACTTAATACCGCATAAATTAAAACAGTAAATAAAAGACCACGAAAATCTTTATTAGGGATATTAACATCAATTATTCTTTTTAGCAAAACCGGTGAGATAACCATTATACCGGTCCCTAAAAACAAAAGGATATTGATAAGAATAAATAAGGGAAGATGGGTTTTAAAATAGGGAAAAAGAAATTTCAGGGTTTTTATTTCAAATTTACCTTTTTCTAATTCTTCTTCCTCAATCGGTAAATGAAAACGCATAACAAAATTATAACTAAAAGAAAAAATAAGTCAAGGAAATTGCCTTTTATTAATTATTCTCTTTTTTAATCTATCCATAATTTTAATCAATTTATTCATTCAATTTTTTTAACAATTTTACCTTTCTTGTTAATATAAAAATATTTGTCACCAATTCTTATTTTGCCAAACCTTCAGAAAAAGAAGAAACCTCATCAAATTTTGGTTTTACTATGTATTCACCTTCCTTATTAATCTATTCCTATTTACTACCAACAGTAACATCAATTTCTTCTGTTTTGCCACCCATATTTACTACTGCAAACTTTCGGAAAAATCACGAGTACCATCAAATTGGGTTCTATCTAATCTAATAAATTTTTTCTAATATTTTAATGATTTCTTTTTTGCGTTTCTTACCGTCTTCTCGGAAAAGCCAATACGATAGCCAATATTATAATTAAATTCAAAACAGCAACTATATTGAGCCCGACAATGAAATTTAATATGCCTTAATAACTTTTTATCACTCCAATTAAGAGCCATATAACTTTAAGAAGATTACTAAATATTCCGGCAAGTTCATTTAGATTGATATTGTTATAATTCATAAAAGCAATCACTGGATAATTTAGTATCTTGTAATTTGATATAAAAAAGGTAAATTGTTATGGAATTTGCTTTAGATTTCCATTTTCTTATCTTCCTATCAGATGGTCTGATAGGCATAGCAATACCTCCACAAGTTATTTAAGTCCTGCCAAATTCTAAAAAATAAACTTATTATTAAAGCCATTAATAAAGGTATTATTATTACCGTTAATATAAGTATTATTATTCCCATTAATAATAATCTTATTATCCATATACCTAAGCCCTACCCTGTATCATCCCCCCAACAGGAATTTTTTTTCGCTTCTCTTCCAATTTCCTTATCAAATTTTTATAATCAAGAATATCTACCGTTTTAATCTCAGCAGTAATTATAATTGGTGCATTTGCCATCAAAAAACTCTTTTTTAAAATCATTACTAATAATATAGGGAAAAATCGGAAGAAAAGAAAGAGACATTTAGGGACTTTTTAGGACATTTTGAAATACCCTCTTTGATATTTATTCCTTTATTTATTATAGTAGCCGAGGATAAAAAATGAAAATATACAAAAGATTATATGAATTATCTAAAAAGGAAGAGATTAAGGGAGAATAAAAGAGCTTGGTTTTATTTCTGTTCCGCAGCTTGCCAAACGGTTAGGAATATTCCTCAACATATTCGTCGGTTAATAGAAGAAGGTAAAATATCTGGTGAAAAAGTGGATAGAATATATGATAAAAAAATAAAAAAGGGGAAAAGTATATGTGACATACTTTCTCAATCGTTTGCAAAATGTTCGCAGACGAATGTTATCTCTTTTAAAAAAGATAAAATAAACTATGAAAAGTTTTTTAGATCATTTTTCTTTTAAAATTAAAGAACCTTCTATATAAATCCAGCAAAAATTTTTAAAATGTCAAGGAAAATTTTTTAGGAGGCTAAAACCAGAGATTTTTTTAATATTGATAGATAAATAATTTAATTTATAATTTTTGGTGGCAGAAAAACTTGGTTCTTTTTTAATAAATTTTCTTTTTGTTTTTGGGATATATAGCTTGATTGTCTTAACAACTACTTTGGTGCTTATTTTTAAAAAGGAATTTTCTAAATCAATTATTTTTCTTTTGATAATATTATGGATTCCAGTGGTTATTGGCTCAATCTTTTGGCTTTTAATCATCCGACCGGAAATTATATTAAGACCCTTAGATTTTTTAAGAGCCTTTTATGTCTTAGGTGGTCCATTGATTTTTATCCTTCTTGGTTTTTTCTTAATCTGGGAGTTAATCAAATTCTTATGGCGATTATAAATATTTAAATAGGGACAAGTTCGCAAACCAGTTCAATATTTCTTGTTTGGGGGAAAAAGTCAAAGAAAGCAACCGATTTTATTTGGTAATTGGTAAACTCTTTTAAATCCTTTATCAGTTGGTTGAGATTGCAAGAAATATAGATTATTAATTCCGGCTTTTGTTTGTTTAAATATTTTATTGCTTTGGGATGAATTCCGACTCTTGGTGGATCAGCAATCACAAATAGGGGATTTTTAAAAGAGAGTTCTTTTAAGTTTTTATCTTCTAATAAAAAGAAGGAAATATTTTTAATTTTATTTATTTCACAATTTCTTTTTACTAAATTTAATGACAAGGGATAGTTGTCAATAATGATAATTTGTTTAAATTTTTCACTATTAATAATTCCAAAAACGCCTACGCCACCATAAAAATCTAAAAGTTCGCCATTAGTGGTGTCATATTTTTCTAAAATTTGTGTAACATATTGATGTAGGTTTTCAATTAAATTATCATTTATTTGAAAGAAACCCTGAGAATGGAAATAAAACTCTTTTTCCTTTATTTTTGTATATAGTAAATCAATTCCTTTAATTACCTGGTAGTTTTCGGAAATGCTCACATCGGCATTAGGCGGAATTTCACAAACTAAAAGATTTTCGGCAGAGGTAATAAAGGCAAAGTTTTTGATTAAATTTATTGCCTCTTCTTTCTTTTCACTTTCTTGATTAATGATAATTGAAATGTTAGAAGTTAAAACGCTTCTAATTACTGCATAACGAAAGGTGCCGGTATGTTTTCTAATATCAAAACTATCAATATCTTTAAAAAATTCTCTTACTTCTTTTAAAAGAACATTTATCTTCTCTTTGGCGATTAAACAATATTCAATATCAACAAATTTATACCATTTTCCTTTTTCTCTTAAACCAATACCATTTTTAAAAAAGGCAAAATCCATCCGGTTACGATAGTGAAAAGGTTTGGAAGGAAATACTTGGAGATGAGAGATATTTAGAGATTCTTTTACTAAATTAATTTTTCTATTTAGTTGCTCTTCATAAGATAAATTTTGAAACTCGCAACCACCACATTTATTAAAATAGGGGCAGATTTTCCCATTTTTATCTTCGGGGATGGAAGGCATCATAGATTTGTCTTAAATACTCTTTATTTATTTTAGTATAAATTTGGGTAGTTGAAATATTGGAATGGCCTAATAACTCCTGGACAACTCTTAAATTTGCTCCGCCTTCTAAAAGATGGGTAGCAAAGGTGTGGCGAAAAGTATGGGGGGTGATTTTTTTCTCAATACTGGCTAATTTCACATATTTTTTTAAGATTTTCCAAAAGCCCATACGGGTAAGCTTCTTTCCCCTTTGGTTTAAAAAGAGATAAGGGATTGATATATCTTTTTTATTTAAAAGGGAAGGTCGCACCAAATTGAGGTATTCTTTGATTGCTAAGATCGCCGGTTCGCCCATCGGCACAATCCTTTCTTTATCTCTTTTTCCAAACACTCTTATAAATCCCTCTTCTAAATTTAAATCGTTAATTTTCAAATTTAAAAGTTCGGAAACCCTTATACCAGTAGCATAAAGTAATTCCAACATTGCTTTTGCTCGAATACCTTCTAAATCCTTTTTATTTTCCAAAGTGTTAAACAATTTTTCAATTTCTGAAATGGTTAGGACTGTTGGCAATTTTCTTTTTAATTTAGGAGCTTCAATTTCTTCTAACGGATTTTTTGAAATTACTCCTTCTTTATTTAAGAAATAAAAAAAAGACCTTAAAGAAGAAATTTTCCGAGCAACTGTTGAGGAATTCCTCTTTTTTTCTCCTAAATATCGGATAAATTTTTTTATTTCTTCTTCCGAAGTATCCTCTAAATTTTTTTTTAACCAGTTTAAAAATTCCTTAGTGTCGCTTAAATAAAATTCCGCAGAAACTTTACTTAATTTTCTTTCTAATAAAAGATAATAATGAAATTTTTCAATTAGATTATCTAAAGATATCATTCTTTGTTAAAATTGTATCTTTCTTAAAATTGGTATCATCTTTTTTTGGATGGTCAAGATTATAATGGAGTCCGCGGGATTCCTTTCTTAAACTTGCGGAATAGGCGATTAATAAGCCACAGATAATCATATTCTTTGCTTCCAAAGAGGAGATACTCATACCTTTTTCTAAGATTTTATTAATCTCCTCTTTTAATTGATATAATTCTTCTATTGCTTGTTGTAAATCTTTATCATTACGGACAATACCTACTTTCTCCCACATTAATTTTTTCAACTCTTTAACCAGATCGTTAGTTTTTTTATCTTCATAAATTTTATCAATTTTTATTTGGAAATCTTTAATTTTTTGTTTTTCCTTTAATAACTCCTTTGATTTTAAATATGCCCTTTCGGCAAAGACTAAGGATTCCAATAAAGAATTAGAAGCCAAGCGATTGGCACCATGCATTCCGGAGCAAGCAGCTTCGCCCGCGGAGAGTAAATTTTTTATATTAGTTTCTCCATATTCATTTATCAAAATTCCGCCGCAGATATAATGAGCAGCTGGTACCACCGGAATCGGTTCTTTTGCTATATCAATACCCAATTTTAAACAAGTTTCGTATATTCTTGGAAAACGGGATTTTATTTTTTCGGGATTTAAATGTGTTAAATCTAATAAAACATAATCCTCTTTTCTCTTCTTTAATTCGTTATCAATTGCCCGGGCAACAACATCTCTGGGAGCCAAACAAGCCAAGGGATGATATTTTTCCATAAAAGTCTTGCCATCTAAAGTTTTTAAAATTCCGCCTTCTCCTCTTACTGCTTCTGAGATTAAAAAGGAGCGGCCATTTATTTTTCTGCCGAATAGAGAAGTGGGATGAAATTGGATAAACTCCATATTGGCAATTTTTACTCCCTTTTCTAAAGCGATAGCAATTCCATCACCGGTAGCAATTGGTGGATTAGTTGTGTGAAGATAAATTTGTCCTAAACCACCGGTTGCTAATAATGTAAGATGGGATAATATCTTTATAAACTTCTTTTCTTTTTGGTCAAAAGCATAAACACCAAAACAAGCGTTATCTTTTACCAAAAGATCGATAAGAAAACAGTTTTCAATTATTTTTACATTTTTTTCTTTCACTCTATTTATTAATGCTTTTTCAATTGCGTATCCGGTATAATCTTTTGCGTGGACAATTCTTCTTCGCGAATGACCGCCTTCTCTTCCCAATTCAAATCTTAATTTACCAAAAGAGTTATAATAAGTTAAAAATTCTACGCCCAAATTATACAACTCATAAACCAGCCTCGGACCTTCTTCACAAACAATTTTGACAATATTTTCTTTTGCCAAACCTTCACCGGCTTTTACCGTATCTTCATAATGGATAGTTGGTAAATCATCTTCACCAACTGCTGCGGCAATTCCACCTTGGGCATAATTGGTATTACTTTCACTACTCTCTTTTTTAGTAATTAATAAAACACTACCAAAATCAGCAATTTTATAAGCATACCATAGACCAGCAATACCACTACCAATCACTAAAATATCCGTTTTTAAAGTTTCCATATTAAAAATTATAACTTATTTTAAGACCTGAAGGAAGAAATTCTAATGAAAGATTTTTGTTCTTACTAAAAAATAAGCAGTTTAAGAAAGAACCAATTCTCAATAAAATTGAACCGGAAAGGAAAAAAGAAGAAACCATTTTTTTATTTCTTACTTCTCTTCTTTTTCTAAAATAATCAAGCTTTAAAGAATTATTTTCCCAACGCCAGGCATCGTTATCAAAATAACCATTTTTTCTTAAATATTCTTTCTGTTTTTCCGGGTCGTCAGGAAACAGATTTCTAGCATCCTTTAAAACCTCTTCATTATACTCTTCATTAGAAGAATAGATTTCTAAAAGATTAAAATATTTTTCCTTTTGGGAAAAGTTTGCTTTTGCATACTGGCAGGCAAAAATCTTAGCATTCTGGTTATCCCTTTTTGCTAAGAATTTAAAAGTCTGATAAAAAGAAATAAAGATAATATCGGAATAGATAAAATATTCGCCTTTCTTTTCTTTCAAAAGTAATTCACCGGTTCCGGGGACAACTAACGAAGAGAAGGCGTAAAATTTGGGATTTAAACTAAAAAGATAAGAAATTAAAAGAAAAATCATTTTTTTCCTCCTTTCAAATAAATAACTTTTTTAAACTCTTTACCTCTTTTTACAAAATAGATGCCGGTTTTTAAATTTCTTTTATGTACCCTTCCCATTATTGAAAAAATTTCTTTCTTTTTGAAATCTAATTTAGAAATAATCTTTATTTTTTTATTTTCTTCTAAAAACAAATAATTTTTCTTTACAATTTTACAATAAATATCCCAGCCTTTATGTCTTCGATTGTCGACCCAACAGAAAGCGAGATTACCATTTACAGCCGAAATACTTTGGGATAAGGTCCATTGATTATTTCCAAAAAACAAATCAGGCTCATGGACCAATCGGTTATTACTAATTTTATTACCGTAATAATCAAATCTTTGAGCATAAACATCAACATCGCCATATCCTTTTCTAAAATCACAAAAAGTAATAATAAACTCACCATCATTAGTAAAGGCAATAGAAGGTGAGTATTGTTCATATTTAGTATTATCATCATTTACTAAGATATTCCTGCCAATTCGCTCACCATTAATCTTAAAGATCTGGCAATAAATATCAGTATTGCCATTTTTTTCATCTTCCCAACTAACAACAATTATTGAATCTTTAAAGGCACAAGTTGGATAACCTTGAAAATCATTTGTTTCATCATTTACTAAGATACTTTGGTTATTGCCGATTTTTAAATAGATATTATAATCACTTAAACGATTATCCATCCAGACACATACCGGAATAGTATCAGCAAAAGTTAAAAATCCGTATAAGGCATTTCCCTCATTATTATCACTTACTTTGAAATTATTCCCAATTCTCTTACCCAAGGAATCAAAAAATTGTCCATAGATTGTTGCCCTTTCTTCTCGATAATCAGTCCAAATTACTAAAAATTTTCCAATTGGAGAACAAGCGACAATTGGCCAATCTTGAAAACTATTATTGGTATCATCGTTGATTTTAAAATTATTCCCAATTAAGTTTCCAAAGGTAGTGGTTATTTGACCATAAACATCAGTATTTACTTCCCTTACGGTTAACCAAGAGAGAAGAGATTTATTATAAGAATTAATTGCCAAAGAAGAAAAAAAATTATAACTAACTTCGCTGATTTTTCTATTAGTGGTTAAAAAATTTCCTAAGGTATCAAAGAAAGTAGTATAAATATGACAATCTTCTTCTCGCTCGTCTTCCCAACAAATTCCAAAAACTTCTTGATTTGCAGAAATAAATGGACATCTTTGGTGGGAAGAAGCATTATCCCTATTAATTTTAAAATTGATACCAATTTTTACATTATTTCCATCATAAAATTGGGCATAAATATCGTCATTTCCCTCTCTATTATCCTGCCACAAAATTAAATGATAGTTATTAACCAGCGAGATAACCCAAGGGGAAGTTTGGTAAGTATTAGAAACATCATCATTTATCAATTCATTATTACCAATTTTTATTCCTTCTTGAGTAATTCTTTGTTTATAAATATCAGAATTACCGTTCCGATTACAAGCAAAGGCAATAATAAAATTACCAAGGGTATCGGCTGCACAACTTGGTAAATTTTGGTTAGTAAGAGTATTGTCATCATTAATAATAAAGTTATTACCTATTCTTCTACTTAGAGAATCAAAAATTTGTGCGTAAATATCCCAATTGCCATTCCTTTCATCTTCCCAAACTACTAACCAATAATTATTTTTATTGACACAAATTCTTGAAGAGAATTGCCAAGCCGAAGTATTGTCATCGTTGATTTTGAAATTATTGCCTATCCGATTACCGTTAGAATCAAAAATCTGACCATAAATATCCCAATTGCCGTTTCTGCCGTCTTCCCAAACAATAATAAACTCGCCGTTACTTTTTACACCAATATGTGCTGAATATTGCCAAGCAAATCCAATAGGATCATCATTAACTCGGAAATTATTGCCAATTTTATTGCCATTTTCATCAAAGATTTGGGCATAAATATCACCATAATCATTGCGCCAATCTTCCCAAACAATTATAAAATTTCCATTAGGCAGAAAGGCTATTGATGCACCTCTTTGGTCATTTTGAGTATTATCATCGTTTGCTTTTCGGTTACTTAAAATTCCGTTTCCCAAAGAATCAAAAATTTGATAATAGATATCAGAATTACAACTTCTTCTATCTTCCCAAACAATTACAATCCGATTATTGAAAAAGGCAACCGCT
This sequence comes from Caldifarciminota bacterium, assembly GCA_039801885.1. GTDB lineage: Bacteria > Hydrothermota > Tepidihabitantia > Tepidihabitantales > DTDR01 > DTDR01. Next base: position 60,312 of record JBDRVN010000001.1, on the reverse strand, counting down.
GGTTCCCCTTTCCATTTCAATCCACCATCATCACTTGCTCTTTTTTCTTCAATTAACCTTTGGCCATTTAAATCAAGGATTAAAAAATAGGGCGAACAATTGCCGTCTCGGAAATCTCCAAAAGTAATTGCTATTCTTATGCCATAAGAAGTACCTTTAGGAATTTCTTGGGTGGCGCCGCCAATATTATCATCATTAATTAAAAAATCATTTTTAATAATTGAATCGTTTATTAATTGCTCAGAATAGAAAATTATTAAGATTGTCAAAAAAAAATTCATTTTACAACACCAAACTTATAATATTTTATTTCTTTATTATTTTGAGAATTAACTTCCAGTTTCAAAAGATAAATACCGGTTTTAAATTTTCTGATGTCAATTCTATATTCATTATCTAAGATTTTTAAATTATTTATCTTATCTTCAAATACTTTTTTGAAAGAAAAATCATAAATTTCAATCTTTGCTTCTTTTATTTCTTGGGTGGGATAAAATCTTAGATATCCCTTTTGATCATTAATGGTAATGGGATTGGGATAAATATAAAAATAACTGATAAGTGATTTATCAGAAGTAACTTTTCTTTCTAATTCCTTTAAAACCCTCCCATCTCTTTCGGTAGTTGCTAATTTTGTCTGCCAAAATATGTTATTCTCTTTACCAAAGGTATTATAGACATATAAATAATTATCTTCGGTAGTTATAAGTAATTCAACAAAAGAATCATTGTCCAAATCAGTAATAAACGGAATAGTTTTTATCCCACCGGTAGTAAATAATTTTTGTTTTTTATTTATAGAAAAACCAAAGTTGGGAAGTCCAGCAAAGATATCACAAATTTCATCACCATCAAAATCACCAATAACCGGTGAAGTATAAAAATAAAAAGATATTTCTTCATAGAAAAGATAGCCATTTAAAATAATTTCTTTTAAATAAGTAGAATCAAAAAAAATCGGAAAGTTGTTAATTAAAGTAAGATTATAATTAAAGGCAAATATTTTATTTTTACTAAAAACAATTATATCATAATTGCCATCATTATTCACATCACCAATTGCTAAGGAAGAAAAAGAAGGATATTCCATAATTTCTTGAGAAGAATATTTTATATTTCCATCAGATGAAATAATAAATAATTTGTAATTTAAATTAATTGGAATTAATAATAGAATTTCTTTTTTTCCATCATTATTAAAATCAGAAATAATTGGAGATGAGGGAGAAGAGAAAGGAGAGTTGGAAAGAGAAATTGGAAAGCCAATTTTTATATTGCCATTCAAAGATAGTAAATATAATTGGTTATCATCAGTAAGAACAACAATCTGAGAATCACAAATTGCTGGTGTCAATTTTATTTTTCCCATTAGTCTTATAGGAAAATTTTCTCTTATTCTTCCTTCACCGTTAATTATATATAGATAACCTTTTTCAGTTCCAACAATAATTTCTTTCTTATTATCGTTATTACCATCGTAAAGTAATGCTTCACTTTTTATTTCGCCGTTTAAAAATAAATCAAAAAGAAAGTTTCCGAAAGCATCAATAACAACAATGCGGTCATAAGAGATTATTATTATTTCTAATAAACTATCACCGGTAATATCACCAATAGATAAATCGGCTGTTATTTCTGATGGTAATTGGCAAAGAATTTCATAACCTAAATAAGGGTTGCCATCGGGTTCGTAAGCATAAATTACTCCTGTTGAGCAAGGAATTATTACTTCTTTTTTACCATCACAATTTAAATCTGCTGCCAAAGGAGATAATAAGGGCTCGGAAAAATTTTTTGTCAATTCTTTTCTTAATAATCTATTCTGAAAAGTAAAATACATAACTGTATCTGGTTCAGAAAGAATACGAAAGCGATAATAAGTCTTTCCATAATAACCATCACTATTGGGATTAGTATTTTCGGTTAAACTATCTAAAAAACCACCTTTGAAAAAAGGGTCGTATTTAGAACCAATCATTTCATAATAATCCTGATAAATAAATTTATCAAAATCTTGAATCCCGTCTCCTTCTACCAAATCAACACCTTTATGAGCGGGATTGATGTTTATCGCGTTATAAGGACCGTATTCCCTAATAATTTTTTCATCAATATGCCAAATTAAAATGCCGCCGCCAGGTAAAAAGAAATCATATTCACCATCTTCTACACCAATAACAACGCCGTTTTCTCTTTTAACGACAATTGTATCTTTTTTGCGGACATCGGTTTGTCGGTTTTCAATAAGAAAATATTCATCTTCCGAAATTGTCATTTTATATATAAACGGCAGAGTATCTTTCTCAGAAAATAGCAATGAGTCCATAGCCATTGTAAAGCAAAATAGACTATCTAATGAAAGATTAATAACTTTTGGTTCAAAAAAACCAAATAAGACTTTATGAAATGGGTCAAGATAAGCAGGAATAGTTCCTGGTGGACAATCATAACCACCAAGCCAGCCTCCGTAGCCCATCAAACTCCAGCCGCCGACCCCCATAGAATAACCAGTTACATCATACAAATCATAACCGCCTAAAAGATGAACGAATTCATGAGTAAAAAGTCCGAGCATTCCCATCATTCCACCATAGTTTATTTTTCCGTTAGGTAATAAAGTATCCTGCCTAGTCATTTCTGGTAAAATACAGGCAATATCAATTCTTTTATTTCCATTATCCACTTCAATATAGGGTTTCCCTAAATAATATTCTAATGCTTCACTATTAATTGTGGCAGCCCATAGGTCAAAAGGTGAGTTTTCTTTAATGTCAGTTTGAGCACAGGAACCAGCATGAAAGATTATAAAATAATCATAATCACTAAAATTAATATTTGTATCCTGGTCAGCAAGAATAAAAGCATCTTCCATAAGACGACAAAGCCCCATTTCTATTCCGCGAAAATCATAATTTGGCCATTTCCACATAGTATCGCCATAATATTTTATTGAATGGGGAAGTTGATAGGCATCTAATGCTCCTTCGGGCATTACTTTAAATTCAATATGAAGTTTTCCCAAAGAATTGTGCCAGAAATAATTTCTCAAACCTAAAAGAAGATTTTCAAAATATTTTTTAGTATGGGGTGGGTCATAATAAAGTCCATCTTGCTCGGTTAAAAAACCCATTAAATCCATTTTTCCATTTCCCGTTGTTAAAGTATCATCATCTTCTTGAAATTCTACTCTGATTGCTAACACTCTAATTGTGTCAATATTTTGCTTATTTAAAGTAAGTCTTTTGGGTAAAGAATATAATTTTTTATTTCTCCGGGATTTATAATGAGAAAATCGCTTTATTACTTTATTATAAAAATTTGGTTCTCTTAAGTTTTCGTTTCTTTTTACAACGAAAGGTTCACTAAAAAGTAAGTTGAAAATAATTATAAATAAAAAAAGCGGAGAGGGAGGGATTCGAACCCCCGACCCACTTTTAGGTGGGTTCGCGATTTCGAGTCGCGCGCCTTCGTCCACTCGGCCACCTCTCCAATTTTTTATCATCTTCTTTTCTCCTCAAAAAACTTTTTTAACAAGTCTCTTGTCTCTTCTTCTTTTATTCCATTAATTATTTCAACTTTTTCTTGAATAGATTTATAAAATCTTGAGTAATTAGAGAAAAAGCCAAAATTCTCTTCTTTTGTCCCATAAACAATTTTTTTTATTCTTGCTAATAAAATTGCTCCCATACACATTAAACAAGGTTCACAAGTGATATAAATAGTTGTGTTTTTCAATCGCCAGTCCTTTAAATAATTACAAGCAGAAGAAATTGCGATCATTTCAGCGTGGGCAGTAGGATCTTTCAACTTTTCCATTTGATTATGACCTCGACCAATTATTTTGTTTTTATATACTACTACGGCGCCAACAGGTACTTCATTTTCCTTTAAAGCAAGTTCGGCTTCCTTAATTGCTTCTTCCATAAAAGAAATATCAGTAAATTTCATAAAATTTTATGCGCCCGAGAGGACTCGAACCTCCAGCCTACGGATTCGTAGTCCGTCGCTCTTTCCAATTGAGCTACGGGCGCATTTTAAATATTTTACTTAATAATCATAATTTTTCAAGGTTTATTAGATTTCAAAGATATTTGATTTTTGAAACGGCTTAATTTATAATTAATATCTATGGAAAATTATATTTTATTATTAGAAAAAGAAATAGAAAAAAGGAAAAAAGAAGCAGCCGATTTGCTTAATAAAGAAAAAGAAGGATTGATTTTATTGAATGAGAAAGAAAAAGAAGAATTAAAAAAAATAGCGGTGGGAGAAAAATTTTTTTCCGAAGACGAAAGAGAAAAAATGGAAGAACTTTTTAAGTTTTCTTATTTTTCTTATGAAGAATTTTTTAATAAACCAGAATTTTGGGAAGAAAAAATTATAGCAATTGAAAGAGTAATTGGTAGCGCTTCCGGTTTTATTTATCCTTTAATATCTGTTTCTTCCGTAAATTTTAATGATGCCTTAGAAATTAGTTTAGAAATCAGTAAAATTTATTTTTTGGTTAAAGAAAAATTTAATAAAAGCTTTGTTAAAATTAGTAAAGAAGAAGAATATCGGTTAAACTCTCTTATGGCATTAAGAGATACTTTATTAGAATTGCGACCGCCAATAACAGAAGATTTTTTCAATTTTAAAGAGGCGATTCTCTTTTACCGAATGCGAAAAAAAATACCTTTTTTATATCTCTTAATTATTGAAGCCTATATTTTAAAAATGTTTAATTATTCAATAAATTTTATTAAAAGGGAAAAAGACTTTCTTTTAGCAATAAAAGTGGATAATAAATTACTTTATTGGGAAGTTACATATTCTTCACCCCTTTCTTATGTGCCGATTGATTTTGGATTGACAATTTACTTTTTACAATTTTTCAGTTATTATGTTAATTTTTACTCCAGCAAAATAAATGATTATAATTTAGCAATTAGAAATTTAGAATTTTTAAGAAAAATTTTAGAAAGTAAAAAATCATTAAAAAATGAATACCTTTTAACTTTAAAAAATCTTTCTTTGCTTTATTTTTCTAAAGAAGATTTGGTAAATGCTAAGAAAGTAGCCAAAATTCTCTGCGAAATTAGTTGTGATTCCTATGAAAATTATCTTTTACTCGGTAATATTTTGGCAAAAAAACAAGAGTACGAGGAGGCTTTAAGATTATATGAAAAAATCTTAAGTTATGATTTTCTTAAAGAAGATAAAGAAAATATTTTATCGCAAGTATATTGTAATCGTGGATATGTTTATTTAAATCTCAATAAAATCCCTGAGGCAATTGAAAATTTTCAAAAAGCCTTAGAATTGAAACCTAATTATTTTGAAGCTTATTTTAATTTAGGAAATGCTTATTTCCAAAAGAAAGATTTTCTTTTAGCAGAAAAAAGCTATTATAGCGCATTAAAACTAAATAAAAAAAATCCTTTACTTTATTTTCAATTAGGAAGACTTTATACCGAATGGAATAAAAAAGAAAAAGCAATTCAATATTATAAAAAATTGATAAATTTACAACCCAATAATTATATTGGTTTGTATAATTTAGGACTCTTATATCGGGATTTGGGGAAAAAAGAAGAAGCGACAAAATATTTAGAAAAAGCAATAAGATTAAATCCCAATTTAGGAAAATGAATAATTACGAATTAAAAATTTTGGAACTAAAAAGAGGTTTAAAAATTTCCTTATTTTCTGGCGAGAAATTAATTGGTGAAGGTTTTGGTGAAGTGGAAGGTGATAAAGGTGTTCTTTACGATGTTTATGTTTTTAAGGACTATCAGAGAAAAGGTTTTGGGAAGATTTTAGTTAAAGAAGTTTTTAAAGAGTTAATAAAAAGATTTAAAGTAAAAAATTTTTTAATTAGAATGGTGATGAAAGGCGGACAGAAAGATAATCTTTTAGAAAATGCTGGAATGGGAATTTTGGCTTATAAAATTGGTTTTTTACCTCAGGTTGATCCTTATCAAATTTTTTCTGAAGGAAATATTAAAGATATTGAGATAATTCCGGAAAGAGATATTTATCCTGCTGGTTATCAAATTAGCCTTAATAGCGCCCCTTATATTTTAACAGCAATGGTGCTTGATAATTTATCTCAAAAGCCCTATGCGGAAAAGTTTTATTATCGTTTTGTTTCTCACAAAAATCTTATTGAATGGCTTTTAGAGAATAGATTAATTTTAGGCAATGTAAATTATTATTTAAAAGAAGAAAATAAAGAAAAGTTTTATAATTTTTTAGAAATAAAAAATGGTTAGGAGAGAAGAAGAAAAATTTTTAATCATTTCTTCCGAATATTTAAACGAAAAAGTTGGTTGTGGAGCAATTTTAAAAAATATTCCTATTTTTCATGAGATTATTGGTCTTTATCAGGCATTTAAAAATTACGGAATTGATGAGGTGCGGGCAGATAAACAGGCTCAGAAAGTTTTACAAAAGGAAGAAATTGTCGGTCCCTTTTGCTCAAATGCTTTGGTAAATAAAATACCTTTGAAACCTAATTTTAAAACATCTTTTCTTAATCAAGATATTTATTTAATCGTTGATGAGTATAAAAAAATTGTTTATTTCGTTTCTGAACCGGGAAATAAATTTGCGATTGTAAATTACTATCGGGATGCCATTCCTAATTTGGCAAGAAAATTAAATATTCTTATTCGTGGTGCTTTAACAAAATTAAATCCGAAAGGATATAAAAATCTTTATGAACTTTTAAACTCGGAAATAGTTGCTTTCTTAAAAGAAAAGAATATTAAAAACATCGAAATCATTAGTGCCGGAGTAGGTGTTAGCGTTGTTAATCATTCTTTAAGAATTGAGACCGGTTTAATTAATTTCTCCGATGTTAAGAAGTTAATAGAAGAAATAAAAAAAATTTGGGTTAATGATTAGAATTGCTGTTTTAGTTTCTGGTCGGGGAACGAATTTACAGGCAATTATTGATGCCTGCGAAAATGGTTTTATTCCAGGAAAAGTTGTTTGTGTAATTAGTAATGTGGAGAATGCTTATGCCTTGGAAAGGGCTAAAAGGCATAATATTCCTAACTTTGTAATCTCTCATAAGAATAAAGAACGGATAGAATTTGAAAAAGAGTTGACTAAAAAGTTAGAAGAATTTAAACCGGATTTAATTTGTTTAGCTGGGTTTATGAGAGTTTTAACCCCTTATTTTATAGAGTATTACCGAAACCGAATTATGAATATCCATCCGGCTTTGTTACCGGCATTTAAAGGTCTATATGGTGAAAAGGTTCATCAAGCAGTAATTGAAAGTGGAGCAAAATTTTCTGGTTGTACTGTTCATTTTGTTAATGAAGATGTTGATGGTGGACCAATTATTATTCAAAGGATAGTTCCCGTGGAAGACGAAGATACTCCAGAAACATTAGCCGAAAGAGTTTTAAAAGAAGAACATATTGCCTATCCAATGGCAATTAGACTTTTTGCCGAGGGTCGATGGAAAATTGAAGGGAAAAGAGTCAAAATTCTCCGTTAATAAATTAGTCTTTTTTATATCTCCTTTAATTCTTAATTTAGGATATGCGCCAATTGGTTTCTTTTTTGTTTCTTATTTTTCTTTTATACCGTTATTTTATTACATAGAAAGGTTATCGCCTAAAAAAACTTTTATTTATGGTTTTATTTATGGGTTTTTATTTTCTATTAGCCATCTTTGGTGGCTTTATTTTTTAAAACCACAGATCGCTTCTTCAACAAGAATTTTATTATTTATTGGGGTTATAATTCTTTTTTTCTATCTTGCTTTATATTTTGCTTTATTTTCTTATTTAACAAAAATAACTTCTCTTTATTTTGCTCCTTTTATTTTACCAATTTTAGAGTTTATTAGAACAAAATCCGAAATTGGTTTTCCATGGGGTTTAGTGGGGTATACCCAAACAAATAATTTAGTTTTTTTAAATACTGCCTCAATTTGGGGAATTTATGGAGTTTCGGCTTTGGTAGTTTTTATTAATTTTACGATTTACAAACTACTATTTGTCAATAATAAGCGGCCATTTGTTTTGTTAATAATTATTATTACCGGTTTATCTACTTTTTATTATTTTTCTCGTGTCAAAATATTGCCAGATTATTTTAAAACAGTTCTTTTACAGCCAAACGTCTCGCCGGAAGAAAAAGGTACAAAAGAAGAACAGATAAAATTGTTAACTCAATTACTATCAATGACTAAAAAAAGTGTGAAAGAAAAACCTCATTTAATAATTTATCCCGAAACCGCTTCTTTAATTGATATTACTGTTGATTCACCTTATAAAGAATTTTTAAAAAGTGTTGCTGATACTTATAATTGCTATCTTTTTATTGGCACTCCCCGTTACGAAAATGATGAAAAAGGATTTAGGTATTATAATGGAGCGGTTTTATTTGCTCCCAAAAAGGGAATTGTCGGTGAATATAGAAAAATTCATCTTGTTCCTTTTTCCGAGAGAATTCCCTATTATGAAAAGATAAAAATTTTTAAATTAATTGAAACAGTGGATATGGGAAATTATTCAAAGGGAGAAGATTATACTGTTTTTCAGACTGATAAAACTTCTTTTTCTTGTGCTATTTGTTTTGAATCGATCTTTCCTGATTTGATAAGAGAATTTGTAAGAAGAGGTGCCAAAATGATTGTTAATATTACGAACGATGGTTGGTTTGGCAAAACTTTCGGTCCTTATCAACATTACGAATTGGCAATTGCTCGAGCAGTTGAAAACGGAGTCCCTTTGATAAGATGTGCAAACAATGGAATTAGTTTGTTTTGTGACCCTTTTGGTAGGATTTATCAAAAATCAAACTTATTTAAAGAAGAGATAATTTTTGGTAATGTAAAGATGTTTTTAAAAAATACTATTTATCGTCAATTTGGTGATTGGTTTATTTATTTCTCAATTCTTGTTGTTCTTTTCTATTTTATTATTAAAATTTTATATCCTTTATTTTCCTTTAAAAAGAGATAAACTCCCTTTTTAAGTCCACCTTTATATTTCTGACCGGTGGGCAAATAAAGGGAGTATTTTTTACAAAAGTCAGGAGTAATAATATTTTTAATATTTCTTGCTTTTTTCTCTTCTACTAATTGAGAAGGTTGGACAAGGATTTTAAATTTTAATGTTTGATTTATAAAAGAATTATCATTTAAATAATTACAGCTTAAATTTATCGCTATACTCTCTGAGGGAACTCCTTCGTTTGCATAAACTTTAAAGAGGCCAATTTGACTATCATTTCTTATAATATTTTGGGTATTAAACATAGTGTCAATAATAATTAAATAAGGATTTTCGGTAATTGGTCGGATAAGAATATTATAAGCAGAATCAAGAGGATGAATTGCTCGATTTTTAATCGTGAGATAAATATAGGCAGATTCATTTGGATTTAAAATACTATCTTGATTGCCATAAAAATCATAAATTTTTACATTTTTTAATTCTAAAAAAGCACCACTAACTTTTGTGAGATAAATATTTACTCCTAAATTTCTCTGACATTCTTGCCTAATAAAGGCGCTGTCATTCCAACCATACCAGAAATCATTGGTAGAAACTTCAATGGTAAAAGCATAAGTAACGAACTTTCTTTCGCCTTCCCATAAAGTATCAGCATATTCCCAATCTACTGAACTTCCATTGGCCGTATATAAAACCTTGGCAATTTGTCCAGTTCGGGAAGTAGAATAAGTATTGTAAAATCTAAAAGAATCAACAACTTCTCTTAAAGTTCTTACATCCGGTGGTGTAAAAGTATCATATCCCCAAGGATACATATTATATCTACCATAGGTATGGTAATCAATTTGTGCCCTTATCTTTTTAGAAAGCATGAAATCTCTTATAACTCGGGTTTCGGGTTCGGAAAATCTTTCCGGCCCCCGATAGGCTTCGTTACTTGGATTAGGTGAAGAGCCAATGTTATCGTATGCCCACTTATAACCATAATTTCTATTTAAATCCACACCAACATAAGGAGATTGAATTATCCTTCTATTTTTTCGCCAATTAGCCGAAGCACCTCCAGAATCTGAATTATAAACATAACCATCAGGATTCATAACTGGCACAAAATAAATTTCCCGATTATTAATAAGCCAAGTTATTAAATTATCAGAATTTGTCGGGTCATAATTGTTTAAAAGATAGGTGATATAGTAAATAAGTACAGAAACTCCTAAAGGTTCTCGAGCATGAGTAGCAGCATTAAAAAAGACAACCGGTTCATTTTCGTTAGAATCAGGATAATCACTAATTTTCACACACCACAAAGGACGATTTTGGTGGCTTCTGCCAATATCATAAATTCTTACTAAATTAGGAAAATTATTTGCTAATCTTTGAATAGTATCAATCATTTCCCAATAAGTAAAGAAATAACCAAAATCCCTAAGAAGTTGAGGATTGTCCGGATCGACACCGGTCATTTCTCTAAATTTATCTTTAATATTATGATAACTTATTTCTACTTTAAATCCTTTTTCTTTTATTTTTTCTAATTGTTCTTTATTTGTAATAATTACAATATAGCACTCTTTATCAGTTTCACCAGCAGTAGCAATATCTAATTCCGAAAATAATTCACCCATTTTTGTGAAAAGTTCATCAGCAGTTTTGAAATATACCTTGGCTTCCGTTTTTATTTCTTCACTTCTTAAAAAAGAAAAGGTAAAGAAGAGACAAAAAAATAATATAAAATTTACTTTTTTCATTTTTCCTCCTTGAATTAAAAATTGCATATTATAAATTATATCTAAATTTTTACTTTAATTCAATTTTTATCTTCTTTATTTATTTTGATATTAGTCTATTTTAAATAACTATTTTATAAATTATAGATAGAATATCTACTCCTATTAACATCTATAATTATAATCTTCGGGAGTTTATTAGAGATATACCTTTATAGATTATTAAAAATACCCCTGTTAGAATTAATAATAATAGTGCTAATAGAATTAACGATAATCCACCTATTTAAACTATTATTAATCTTTCTATTAGAACGAAGATTAAAATGCCTAATAAGACGGAGATAAGACCATAGGGGGAGACGTTCCCTATCTTTCTTCTAAATTTAAGATAAGTATTTGAAATACAAGGACTTATAAAAAAATTTTGCTTAAAAATTTTTTGCATCGGATGCAACTTTTAAATCTTTTATTGTGTCAAATATATTTGCCAAGTTTCTTTTAGTCTCTTTTTTACTCTTTTTGAAATTTAAAACCATTCTTTATCTTAATATTTTTATTAATTTACTTTTCAACTTGACTAAAAGATAATTTTCTTTATATTTATAATATATATCGGGGAGTAGCGCAGCCTGGCAAGCGCACCTCGCTTGGGACGAGGGGGTCGCTGGTTCAAATCCAGTCTCCCCGATAGGCGCCTGTAGCTCAGTTGGATAGAGCATCGGATTTCTAATCCGACGGTCGGGGGTTCGAATCCCTCCAGGCGCGATAATTTATGGTGAGCGTAGCTCAATTGGTAGAGCAGTGGACTGTGGCTCCACGGGTTGCGGGTTCGACTCCCGTCGCTCACCTATCTGCGCCCGTAGCTCAATTGGAGAGAGCGCCGGGCTTCGAACCCGTAGGCTGCGCGTTCGAGTCGCGCCGGGCGCATTTTAAATTTTGCCCCGCTAGCTCAACTGGCAGAGCATCGGATTCTTAATCCGAGGGCTGCAGGTTCGACTCCTGCGCGGGGTAGATAATAGTAAAGGAGGAAAAAATGAATAACGAAAATACCCAGTTAAATTTTGAAAAATTAAATTTTTTTATTGATTTCTTTGCTTTGCTAGGAATTGTTTACGGTGCTTTTTTATCTTTCTTTTGTCCAATTGTGGGAATTGTTTTAGGAATTGTCTTTCTTTCTGCTGGTAGCCAAAAGATTAGAAGAATTGGTAAGCTATATCTTATTTTAGGGATTGTTGGTGCAGTAATAGGAATTATATTTATGGGAATTTTCCTTATTACTCGTTGGTTTCCTTTTTTGCAAAGATTTGGTTATTTAAGTTAATCAAGGAGAAATAAAATGTTAATAATTTTTTTGTTATTCTCTTATAATTTTTATCGTTTTCCTTTGAAAATTGATTATGAAAGATTGATGAGCGAGAATAATGAAAAATATTGGATACTCTTTACTGACAAAGGTTTTACTACCGAGAAGGATTATAAAAATATTTTAGAAAAATTTGACTATAAACTTAATCCTAAAACAATTGAAAGAAGATTAAAAAATATCGGAGAAATATATGATTTTTATGACCTGCCGGTTTACGAAAAATATATTGAAGAATTAAGAAAGTTGGGAGTAAAAATAAGATATGTTTCAAACTGGTTAAACGGTGTTAGTTGCGAAATTCCAAAAGAAATTTTACCTTTATTAAAAAATCTGCCTTTTATCTATGATATTCGTCCATTAAAAGCAATCAGTTTTCAGGTTCCTAAAACTATAAAAATAACAAAAGAAGAAAAAAAGGATACTTCTTTTTATGGCTATTCTTATTGTCAAATTGCTATGTTAGGAGTAGATAAAGTTCATAAGAAAGGAGTTTATGGTTCGGGTGTGAGGATTGGATTGTTGGACACCGGTTTAAGAAGAAAAAGAAAAAGTCCAGATGATACTACAGTTAATAAAGCAGTAGAAGGTATTAAAGTGATAAAAGAGCACGATTTTCTTGCTGGTTGTGATTTTTTTCTTGTGAAAAAATCTAATAGTTTTCAAAAAGAGAGTATCCCAAATTTAAAAAATTTCCGAATGATAGAAAATCCGAAAATAGATTACCTTTTTAATGTTAATGGTGAAAAATTACTTTTGTTATTTTTTATAACCGATACCCAATATTTAGGAATGCCAAAAAGAACGCTCGTTTATACCTATTACGAAAGAAATAATTGGCAACCAATAAAATCAGTCTCTTATTATTTAACTCCAATGGTTTTTCACACTTTTTCCCTCACTAATAATCAAATAAATATGACTTTTATTGCCTTTGATGGCTCAGACCTTTATGAAAAAAATAAGGAGATATATTTCGGTTATTTTTATTATACTAATTTTCAAGGAACAGTTAAAATAGAAAATGGTAAAGAACCTTATTTATTATACTCAGATAATAAATTATATCTTACATTTACATATAAAGATTCAATATTAAAGATTAAGAAGGCAAATATTATTGGTTCAGAAATTGTTTGGCAAGAGACGAAAACAGTTTATTCTTTTAACCAAAAGATAAAAAAGCCTATTATTCTTTTTAAAGATAGTTTAAATTATTATATCTTTTGCTTATCAAGAGAAGGTAAGATTTACTATTTAAAAACCAATGACGGAGAAAATTACCAGTTAGATAGTCTAAATTCTTTTATTAATGTTTCTGATTTTCAAATCAAAAATAATAGGGATACTATTTATCTTTTAGTAAAAGAATATGGGAATCCACCATTAGTTAATTTAGTTTATTCTTATTCAATTGATTTTGGAGAAAAATGGAAAGAAAAAGAAATAATTTTAGAAAATAAATCCTTTTTAGGCAATTTTGATTTTTTAATAAAAGATAAATTTTATTTAACTTATGAGATGGGCTCAAATATTTATTTTTTAGATTTTAATAGTAAAAATATTCTATTTAACGATACTAACGAATTTCATTTTAACCCAGTTCTTTATGAATTTAATAATGATATTTGGTTAATTTACAACTCTCAAGGTGATGATAATACCGATTACGAAGAAGATGACGATTTTAAAGAGCAGCCTTATCACGGAACTCGAATGGCATCTTTAATTGCTGGTTATACTCCCAGATATTTAGTCGGTGTGGCTCCGGCTGTCGAATTCTTAGTTGCAAAAACTGAAGAATATAAATATAAAACTGGTGAATATTATGAATATATTATTGAAGAAGATAATTGGATAAAAGGGCTTGAATGGTGTGAAAAAAATGCTGCCCAAATAATTTCTTCTTCTTTGGGATACCGAGGTTGGTATGAAGATAATGAATTTGATGGGAAGACAGCAATAACTTCTTTAGCGGCAAGCATTGCTGCCCAAAGAGGATTAATAATTGTGACTGCCATGGGAAATCGGGGAAGCGATAGTTTAAGATATCCTTGGCCTAAACCTTATTTAGTAGCACCAGGCGATGCTGATGGAGTTTTAACTATTGGTGGAGTTATGCCCGATTCGTCTTGCTGGCGTGGAAGCGGTGCCGGTCCCACAGCGGATGATAGAATAAAACCTGATTTAGTGGCTTTAGCCTATAATGCAGTAGTGGCTAAACCTGATGAAGATGGTGCCTTTGAATATTCAATAGGAACTTCTTCAGCTACTGCTTTGATTGCTGGACTTTGTGCACTAATTTTAGAAGTGCATCCAGATTGGAAAATAGAAGAAGTTAGAGAAGCATTATTTAAAACAGCAAGTGAAAGCGTTCCTTCTTGCACTTTAGGTTATGGAATTCCTAATATTGATTCTTTATTAAAAGTTTATCGGGGAAAAATTATTTCTTACTACGAAGATGAAATTGGTGATATATATCCTCAGCCTTTTATCAAAAAAGATAAAGATAAAAAAGTTTATTTTCCTTTAAGATTAAAAAACCCTTCTAAATGGGCAAATTTAAAAATTTATAATTTGAATGGAAAATTGATTTTTGAGAGAGAGTTAGATGTGAAAAAATTAACTACACCAGGAAGATATGAAAAGAAAGAATTTTTAGAAGAGATCGGCGCTTATTGGGAAGGAAAAGACAAAGAGGGAAGAGAAGTGGCTTCTGGTTTATATTTTGTTGTATTAGAAACCGGTTTTAACAGAAATTTTAAAAAATTTATTATTCTTTATTAGTGATTGACTTTAAAAATAAAATTTTTATAATATAAAAAGGGCCCGTAGTGTAGCCTGGATAAACACGTCGCCCTGTCACGGCGAAGAGCGCCGGTTCAAATCCGGTCGGGCCCGTTTATCTATGAATTTTTTAATAATTCCCTTTTTAATAAATTTTCTGATTAGCTGTGGAAATAATGATAAGAAATTTGATTTTTTAAAAATTTTAGAAAAATCTTCTCAATTTAATCGAGCATTGCAAAAATCTAATTTTTTATTAATTTATCAACTTTTTAATCCTACTTTTCGGAAAGAAATTAGTTACGATAGTTTTGCAAAGGCTCTAAAAGAATGGTTGAAAGATAGAAAAATTGCTGCCGTAAGGACAAGATATATAAATCCAACTCGTTATTCAGCAATTATTTCCACTTATATTTATTTTGAAAAAAGTAAAGATTACTATTATATTGCTACTAATTGGCTTAATTTAAATGATACTTGGTATTTGGTTTGGATTTCTAAAATATTAGATCATAATAAATTTAATTATGGCAATAAAAATAAAGAAGAGATGAAAAAGATTTTAAAAAAAATGATTGAAATAGCTTTTTATGAGAATAGAATTAGCGAAATAATTCCAAAATTTAAAAAAGAAAATTATTTAGTAATTTTAAAAAAAGAAAGAGAATTAGAACATAATATTTCTTTCCATAATATGCGGATAAAATGGCTTAACTTAGATGAAATAGAAAGATATGCTTATCGTTTAAAATTAAGATATTATATTGATTTTGGCACTATTCGAATATTTGATAATTTCGCTAAAGGCTATATTGATATTATTCCAATTGTTTATGAATCTCAAAAAAATTCTCATTTAAGAATTAGAGGGGTAGAAATGTTTTTCAAAAAAGAAAACGATAATTGGCAATTTATTTCCTTTGGTAGTCGTTGGTAAATTAATTAATTTATAATTCTTTTCCAAAATCTTTCTTGAAAGCTTCGCATAGATCTTTTCCCCAATTATCTATTGCTTCTAATTTCCCTAAGAAGAATCTCAATACCGGTGGTTCATATACAAATTTTAAACCTTTAATTAAATCTCGATGCTTATAAAGCCAAAGTATTCGGTCAATTGCATATTCAATATGAGAAAGGTTAAATACTCTACGCGGCAAAGCAATTCTTGTTAGTTCTAAATCAGCATATACTTCTCTACCTTCTTTATCTCTATCCATAGAGATAGTGCCCCTTTCCATTGCTCTTATTCCCGAAGCAATATAAAAAGCAGCAGTGAGTGCGCCAGCAATATATTCATTTTTTGGAATATGGGGTAAAAACTTTTCCGCATCTAAGTGGCAGGCAAGCCCGCCAGAAGGAGTAACCACGGGAATACCTAATTCTTCTAATTTTTCAACAAAGTATTTAATTTGTTCAATTGCGCAACCAG
Source organism: Caldifarciminota bacterium (assembly GCA_039801885.1). Lineage (GTDB taxonomy): Bacteria > Hydrothermota > Tepidihabitantia > Tepidihabitantales > DTDR01 > DTDR01. The sequence continues at coordinate 44,040 of JBDRVN010000001.1, read as the reverse complement.
CTACATTTTCTTCAACCATTTCTTTTAGACCTTCAGCCATTGCGCCAATTTCTCTCATTGACATACCACCATAAGTAAAAAATCCTTCGTATACCGGTAACCAAGGTTGGATCATTTCAAATAATTCTTTATTATTAGTCGCAATAAAACCACCGCGGACGCAAGTGTTTTTTCTACCGCTTAAATAAAATAAATCAGGTATTGAGCAGATTTCTTTTACAATTTGGGCAACAGTTTTATTTTCGTAACCAGGTTCTCTTTTCTTAATTAAATAAGCATTTTCTGCAACTAAACTGCCATCTAATACAAGTAATAGCTTATGTTCGTTACATATCTTCCTTATTTCTCTCAAATTCTCCATTGAAAAAGGTTGACCACCAAGTAAATTAGTAGTAGCTTCCATTCGCACATAAGCAATTCTTTCTCTACCGTATTTTTTGATTAATCCTTTTAATTTCTCTGGGTCCATATTCCCTTTGAAAGGAAAAGTGCTTTTTGTTTTCAAGGCTTCATCAGTATAGATTTCAATACACTCAGCACCGGCCAATTCAATATGGGCTTTCGTTGTTGTAAAATGATAATTTGTAGCAACAATCGTTCCCGGTTTTATAAAGACTTTAGCTAAAAGATGCTCAGCTGCCCTTCCTTGATGAACATTCATTACATATTTATATCCTAAAATCTCTTCCACAATTTCGGCAAATTTATAGAAAGTCATACTACCAGCATAAGCGTCATCCGTAGTTATCCAACCTGCCCATTGTTCTTGCGACATGGCATTAACACCACTATCCGTTAACATATCTAAAAAAACATCTTTTGTTTTTAATTGGAAAGTGTTGTAACCGGCTTCTTCAATTGCTTTCAACCTTTCTTCAATTGCCGGAAGCCGAATCTTTTGTACCACTCTTGTTTTGTACATATCAATTGGTATTTCTTTGCCATTATATAATTTCAAAATCATTCTTTCCTCCTTATTTAAAATGATTTATTATCATAACGAAAAATTTTTTAAAGTCAATGAACAAATAAATGATAATTTAGATAAAATTTTATCATTTTTTCGGTTTCGGGAGAAATTTGGTAATTTAATAATTGAGAGTAAGAAGCAAAGGATAGGTATTGTAAATTTTCTAAAATCTTTCTATCAATCAAAAAAGAATTATTATTTTCTTTTTGACAATCACTACAAAATATTCCGCCTTTTTCCGTATTAAAAAATATATTTTCTTTTTTAAAAATCTTTTTTCCGCATTTTAAACATTCTAATAAAGAAGGTTGGAAACCGATGAGAGTAATGAATTTTAAATAAAAAGATAAAATAATGTTTTTAATTTTATTATAAGGAATGAAATTAATAAAAAAAAGGGTAAGAAAATAGAGTTTAAAAATTTCTCCATTTTTTTCTTCTAATGGCAAGATTAAAGAGAGAAATTTATTTAATTCCAAAATTTGAGAATATTTTTGATATTCTTTAATAATCAGAGGGAAGTTATGTAAAAGAACAGCATCTTTAATAAAATAAAAAGTTTGGTTTTCTTTTTTATAAAAAACTACTTCACAATAATTTAAAGGTTCTAAAGAACCGTTTAAATAATTTTTTCCTTCTCTTACTCCTTTGGCTAATAGAAGTAAACGACCATATTCTTGGGAATAAAAATCAATAATTTTGCTTGTGGAACGAAAATTTTTTCTTAAAAGAATAATTCCTTTTGTTTTTTTTAAGATACCCATTAACCTTCTCTTCTTATCTCACCCACCATTTCTTCAATAATATCTTCTAAGGTTACTATTCCAATAGTCTTGTTATTTTTGTCAACAACAACTGCTAAATGTTCTCTTTTTTTTCGCATTTCGGAGAAAACTTCCGTAATCCGGAGAGTTTCCTGAACAAATAAAGGAGAACGATATTTTATTTGGGGAGAGAATAATAAATCTTTTAAAGTTATTATTTTAATGACATTATTTTTACTATCTTGATATATTGGATATCGGGAATAACGATATTTTCTTATTACCTCTAAAATTTTAGAAATATCAGCATCAACGGGAATGGCAACAGTTAATTCTATTGGTATCATTATCTCTTTAACTTTTATATTTTTGGCTTCTAATACCTGCTGAGCAATAACCTTACTTTTTTTAAATTCCTGGAGATAGGTTAATAAATCTCTTTTAAGAAGAGGAAGACTCTTTCTTTTTTTTATTATTGATAAAAAGATAACTTTTAAGGAAAAATAAAGAGGATGACTAATTATTTGGAAGAGATAATAAAAAAAGCGATAAAAAGAAGAAAAGAGTAATAGCCAAATTTCCGGATGATTGCTGGCTAAAATTTTAGGTAAGAGTTCGCCAATAAAAAAAGAAAGGGTTGTTGAAAAAATAATAGCAAGAAAAACAAAATTTTTGCCCAAATTTTGAATAAAAAAACTGGAATAAAAAGAGGCAGCAAAAATGACAAAAAGATTGGTGCCAATTAAAGTAATAATTAAATTTTCTTCTTTATTTTCTAAGAACTTTATTTTCTTTTCGCTTATTCCCTTTTCTTTTGCTTTTAATTTTAATCTTAACCAATTAGCCCGAATCACTGCTGTTTCTGTGCCACTCAAAATTCCTTGAAATAATATAAAAATTGTTGCTAATAAAAATTCCATTACAAAATTCTTAATAAAACTTTTTCGATTTTTCTTTTTTTAACTTCTTTTATTTCAAATAACAGGTTTTTCTCTCTTATTACATCTCCTACCTCTGGCAGTCTTCCTAATTTTTCAATAAGATAGAGAGAAAGTCGAGGAAAATCAATCTCTTTTAATGCATCGTTAGTTAATCGGTTAATAGTGGCTAAATCGATTTCGCCGCTAAGTAAATAACTATTTTCACTTATTTTTATATAAGGCAACTCTTCTCTAAAATCATATTCATCGGTTATTTCTCCAAAGATTGCTTCCAAAAAATCTTCTAAAGTTACTAACCCAGAAATTTGACCAAATTCATCGATAACTAAGGCAATATGAGAGCCTTTTTTTCTTAATTCTTCAAAAATTACCGGTAATCTTTGGATTTCTGAAACGAAACTTATTGGTTTTTTGATATTTTCTAACTTTAAATCTTTTGGTGGATTAAAATTATCAGAAAGGAATAACTCTAAGATATCTTTTAAATACACAACACCAATTATATTATCAATATTATTTTCATAAATAGGAATTCTTGATTTGGGATTTTCTTTAATTTTTTCTATCGCTTCTTTTATGGACAATTCTTTGTTAAGAGCAAATATCTTATTTCGTGGTGTCATAATTTCGTTTACTCTCCTTTCTTCTAATTCGATTAGATTATGAAGAATTTCGCCTTCTTCTTTAGTAAGTTCTTTATTTTCAATGCCAAAATTGATTAAAGTCTTTAATTCCTCTTTATTAGGAAAGGGTTCGCTTTTGGGAAGAAAACGGAAGATAAATATTTTTTGAAAATATTGAGAAAAGGGGTTAAAAAAAGAAGAAATTTTTTTAAAATAGGAAAGAGGAAAATTGCCGAATTTTAAAGGAAAATTGGTAGCATAAATTTTGGGTAAAATTTCACCCAAAAAAAGAATGATAAAGGTTGATATTATAGAAGTTAAGGTTAAAAGTAAAGAGTGGTCAAAGTTATTGAAAAAAAGATTGAGGCTAAAAAGGGTTGCTAAGGAAGCGAAAGAAATATTTACTAATAGGTTGGCTAATAAAATTGTTAAAAGAAAGGAATGTTCATTTTTTCTTAGTTCTTCAAGATTTAATTTTTTTAAATCTTCTTGAGAAAGAGAAAAATAAGCAGTTTCCGAGGCAGAAAATAAAGACGAAAATAACAATAGGATTAAAAGAATTATAATTAAATACCCCATCTATAAATATTTTGCTATCAATTTTTCTATTTCCGAATGGGAATAAGATAAAAGATGAAAGAGTCCGTGAAGGATTAAATATTTTAAACGATACCCGTATTTTACCTTATCCTTTTTTGCCTGTTTTAATGTTTGATTTTTGGAAACATATATTTCTCCAAGAAAATTTTTATCAAAATTGAAAGATAAAACATCTGTTGGATAATCTCTTTTTAGAAATTTTTTATTTAACTTTTTGATAAATTGGTCATCACAAACGATGATATTCAATTCGGAAGTCTTTATCTCTTCATCTTTTAAAACCTTATTAACGATTACTTCTACCTCTCTTTTTAATTTTAAATTTTTAACACCAAAGATATTTATCTTAACTTTCTTCTTCCTCGTAGGCTTTGATGATTTCCGAAACGATTGCTGGTCGGGTAACATCTCCTTTGTCAAAATAAATAATTCTGACACCATTAATATTTTTTAATCTTTTTTCACAATCAATAAGACCGGAAGAATGTTTAGAACTTAAATCAATCTGAGTAATATCACCGGTTACTACCGCCTTGGAATTCCAACCTAAACGAGTGAGAAACATTTTCATTTGGGTCTTTGTGGTATTTTGACCTTCATCTAAAATAATAAAAGCATCGGATAAGGTTCTTCCACGCATATATGCTAAAGGAGCAATTTCAATTATCTCTTCCTCGATCATTCTTTTTACTTTTTCTATCGGCATCATATCATAAAGGGCATCATAAAGGGGTCTTAAATAAGGTGCAACTTTCTCTTTTAAATCACCAGGCAAATATCCCAGTTGTTCACCGGCTTCTACGGCGGGCCTCGTTAAAATTATTCTTGCCACTTTGCCGTTTAAAAGATAAGATACTGCTTTAGCGACAGCTAAATAAGTTTTTCCTGTTCCGGCCGGACCAATACAAATTACTATTTCAGATTCATCAATGGCTTTTAGATATTCTTCTTGATGTTTTGTCTGGGGAAAGATGATTTTTTTTGAAGTGGCAATAGCATATTCAGTCTTCATTTTTTCTTTTGGCTTTTCCTTTTTCTCTTCTTTAAGAAACTCTTCACCTTTTACCAATTTAATTTCTTCATTAATTAATTCCTTTGTTAAAAAATTATTTTTTTTAATATGTCTCATAAGATTTAAAAAGAGTTCACGAATTTTATAAACTTCTTCTTTTGGTCCTAATATTCTTATCCGGTCTTTGCGGGCAATAATTTGGGAACCAAAAAATCGGGAGATATAATTAAGATATTCATCTTGGAAACCAAGAATTTTTATTGGGTCAATTCCTTTAAAAGGAACAGAAATTTTAATTAAATACTCTTCTCTTTTTTCCATACAAAAAAATATTAAGGGATAATTTGATCATTAAATTTATTATCTAAATAATTATAATAAAATAAAATAAAAAAGTCAATTAACAAAATATTTTATTGAAAATTTATTTTTTAGATTTTTACCAGCTCTTAATTTATAATGTATCCCATATTGTCATAGGGATAACCCTATACCATAATAAGTCTTTAATTATCAATAACTTACATATATATACCCCCTACCCCTATCATCTTGAAAATAGAGAGGATTTATTTATATTATATTATGATTGATATAAAGAAAAATATTGAAAATCTATTGAAGAGAATTGAAGAGGTTTGTAATAAAGTTGGTAGAAAAAAAGAGGAGATAGAAATTGTGGCAATTAGTAAAGGAATTGATATAGAAAGAATAAAAGATGCGATAAATTGTGGTTTAGATAAAATAGGAGAAAACCGAGTTCAAGAGGCAATAAAAAAAATTCCGGTAATTAATAATGAATTTAAGAATGTCGAATGGCATTTTGTTGGTCATTTACAAACTAATAAGGTTAAAAAAGCAATAAAATATTTTTCTTGTATTCAATCTTTAGATAGAATTGAACTGGCTGAGGAATTAGAAAAAGTATGTGAAAAAGAAAATAAAGTTATTTCTGCTTTCATTCAGGTAAATACATCTTTTGAAGATACAAAATTTGGCATATTACCGGAAGATTTGGATAGTTTAGTAGAATATGTTTTAAATCAACCCCACTTAAAATTAAAAGGATTAATGACTTTAGGTCCAGTTAGTGCGATTGAAGATAAAGAAAATTCACGTAAATCCTTTCGTCTTCTTTATGAATTAAAAGAAAAAGTTAAAGATAAATTTAAAATATCTTTACCTTATCTTTCAATGGGAATGAGTAGTGATTTTGAAATTGCCATAGAAGAAGGCGCTAATCTCATTAGAATTGGAACTTTGATCTTCGGTCCAAGAAGTTAATAAGCTATTTTAAATAAATCAATTTTTTAGTTAGGTAATTTTCTTTTCCTTCTACCCTTAAAAAGTAAATTCCTTTGGAATAATCTTTATTCAAAATTAAGGTGTGAACTTTTTTCCCATTTATTTTCCCAAGGCAGTCAACAAATTTTCCACAAAGGTCATAGAGATTTATTTTCAATTCTTCATCAGCATTTACTTTTAATTGAAGTTTAGATTGGTAACTTAAAATTATTGGATTTGTCAAAAGAACTACTTTCTTCTCATTTTTATTTTCACTTATACCAACAAGTCGGTCATAGAAGGCTTGAATACTATCAGCATTCGCTAGGAAATCGTTTATTGAAGCTCCACCCAAAATAGCAAAGGCACAAACATATTCTTGCTGTGGTTCTAAACTGAAAGGACCAACTGAAGCAACACTTGACCAATCACTTGATGTTACACCGGAATATTGTCTTATAATACCTGTTAGAAATTTATATTTAAAAGTATCGGGTAATCCATAATAAGGATGGACATAAGTGGGATTATAAAGGCACGCAAGGTTTGCCCAAGTTGCTGGTGAAAGAATTTTTATTCCTACGGTCGGATTTTCTGCTGCGGAACGTCTTTGATATACACATCTTCTTATAGTATCAGTATAGGCTAAATCAGAGGTACCGCCTGCCATATCTAAATCCAAAATGATTCCCGCATAAAGACTATCAATTTGGGTATCTCCTTCATTTTTTATTGTGAAAATCATTATTACACCATCGTCGTAATTAGGATCAGGAGAGGCAAGGGTATATTGGGTTACCTTTATATTTTTAGGAGTTGGATGTCCGGAATCAATATAACTGGCTTCATATTCTTGAAGACCATATCTTGAAACCCGATGAATTATATCCCGAATTCTAAAATCTCGATCAATACTATAGTTAGGGGCATAATGTCCATCAGCAACATAGGTTCGGGAATTAGTAATTCCAAATCCACCAAAGAATAAATGGTCGGTTCCAGTTCTTGGATATCTTAAACCATAAGGAATGTTTGCTGTTCCAGTAGTTTCGCCACCGATATGAGCTCGGTCAGTAACTTGCAAGATTATATTACCGGTATCGTGACGGGCAATTGTTAAATCTAAGTTAGGATTAAAGTTAATTATTTGTAATAAAATTACTAAATAGACCATATTTTAACCTCCTTTTTATAATTAACAAAAAATATAAATAAAAAATTAGAAAAAGTCAACAATAAGCCGATGGGCGGATTCGAACCGCCGACCTACGGTTTACGAAACCGTTGCTCTGCCTCTGAGCTACATCGGCAAATTTTATTCCTTGGTATGTAAAAGATGGCGAAAATCTTTTATTTTCTCTTCTTTGGTAAGTTCTTCCCAGAAACTTTGGATAAACTGATTTACTTTTTGATTCCGATAATTATCAATTGGAATTTCTCCTAAGAGATTTCTTTCCTCACATTTCATAACAAAAAATCCCCAATCTAATTCAATTACTGGTGAGACCTCACCGGAATTTAAAGAATAAAGGGCTCCGGCAAATTCTGGTCCCCGATTTCTTGAACAAAAATCAAAGCTCATAAAATCTTCTTTATGACCAATTTGGCAAAAAGGATATTTATTTTGGATAACATCAATATTCTCATTTCTTAATAACATTGTTCTTATCTCTTCAGCAATTTTTCTTTTATTTTCTTTTACCTTTTCCCTTCTTATCTGGTAAGTTAAAGATGTTTTTATTCTTTCAAAAGGTTGATAACCTCCCTTGTTTACTTTTTCTAAATAGGCGATAATATAAGAAGTACTTGTTAAGAGAGGTGGTGAAATAGAGCCAATTTTAGAATTAAAAGCAAATTCTTCTATTTGGTTAGGGCTGGCTAATCTTAACCAAAATGGTTGGCGACCTTCAGTAATAGTAATTGGTCTCGGATATTGATTAAAATATCTAAAGGCAACACTATCAAAATTCTCTTCTTTTGCCGCCTCCTGAAATTTTTCAAGAGTATCCAAAATCGCTTCAATAGTAGCGGTAGAGATTTTTATTCTGACACTAATTGAACGTAGTTTTAAACTGTCGCCTCTCTTTTCTCTTAATTGAATAATTTTCCAAGTATCGCTTTTTAAAAATGGTTCAGAAAATCCATTTGGTTGTAAAATTTTTAAAATCTTTTGGGTTGAACTATCCAAATTTTTAAATTCATACCAAATACCACCAGTATCTTCTAAGAATTCTGAGAAATCAAGCATTAAAATTCCAAAATCTTCACCTTTCTTTAATTCGTTATAAACATCATCAATAATTGATTTTGCTTCATTACTATCATTGCCTGTTAAGGTAATTGGAATTTCAATATATTTAAGGTTAGCAGTTTTAGGAATTTTAAAATCCTTCTTTTTATTTTTTTCATAATAAGTTTTCAATTCTTTTTCGGAAATTGGCATAGTATCATCAGGTGTCAAAAGGGGAACGAAAATATGGGTAGCAACAATTCTTGTCCTTTGTAATTCGGTAAAAAACTCTGCCTCTTTGTTAGAAATTTGGACAGCCGCTTGTAAATCTAAACGAAATTTTTCTTTTGGTAGAAATTCTAACAATTCCTGGGCATAGACCGCAAAGTAGGCTTGATTTTCGGGATTAGTTAAAATTTGGTAATATTTTTGATAATCAAAATTTCCTAAACTATCTTTTAATTCAGGTGAATTTTTCAACTCTTCCGGTGGGTTGGCTTTCATTATTTCAAAAAGTTCTTCATTAGTTACATTAATATCATTCTTTTTAAATATTTCTTGCCAGATTTTATTATCAACCAAATAGCGCCAAGCTTCTTCTTGTAATCTTATTCTTTCTTCTTCCGAAATATCTTTTAATCGGTTAGTTCTTAAATATTTGTAAGTTAAATAATTTAAAATATTTTGATATTCGTTTAATTTTATTGGCTTCTTACCAACATAGCCTAAAATTCCTTTTCTTATTGGATTTCCTCCTAAACGACCTTCCCTTAATACTGTCCAGAGTTCGGACATAAGAAATCCGCCAACAAAAGCAATAGCAACAATTAACATAATTGTCCGCATATTTTTTCTAATTTTTGATATGCTAAACATAAAAGAATTATATCATAAATATAATAAAAATCAATTTAATTTTGCTCGGGGATGGGTTTTTTTATAGATTTCTTTTAATTTGCCAATAGTTAAATGGGTATAAATTTGGGTTGTCTCTAAACTACTGTGACCTAAAAGTTCTTGAACAGCCCTTAAATCGGCACCTCGGTCAAGGAGATGAGTTGCAAAACTGTGTCGGAAAGTATGGGGATTGGTTGCCGGCGGATTAGGAATTTTACTTAAATATTTCTTTACAATCTTTTGAATCTGGCGGTTACTCAATTTTTTATTAAATTTTGATACAAAAAGATAGGGCGAATTATCTTTTCTTTCTTGTAAATAATTTTTTATTGCCTTTAAGGCATAACTGCCAAAAGGAATTATCCTTTCTTTTCCACCTTTACCTTTTGCCTTTAATACTTTATTTTCAAAATCAACATCACTTATTTTTAAATTAACTAATTCCGAAACCCGTAATCCCGAAGCATATAAAAGTTCTAAGATTGCTTTATCTCGATAACTTATTTCAGTTGGTGGTTGTAAATCTAAAACTTCTTTTACTTGAACTTCCGTTAGAAAAGTTGGCAATCTTTTTTCCAATCTTGGTGATTTAATTCCTGCTGCTGGATTTTTTTTAAGCACTTTATTGTTCCTTAAAAATTTATAGAAAGATTTAACTGCCGATAATTTCCGAGAGGTACTTTTCTTATCGTAACCGTATTTTAAAAGATAACCAATAAAATTTCTAATCATTTCATAATTAACTTTTAAGAGATTATCAATATTTTCTCGGTCTATTAAATATTCTTTAAACTGTAATAAATCATTTTTATACGCTCGGGTTGTTTCTTGGGAGTAGTTTCGCTCTTTTTCTAAATATTCCAAAAATTTTTCAATTAAATTATCCATAAGGTAAAGTGTGAATTGCTTCTTTTATTACGGATAAAAAAATCTCTTCGATAATCTCCGATAATGTTGGATGGGGATGAATAACATTTTTTATTTTTTCTAAGTTTAATTTCAAATTTAAGAAAATACTTCCTTCACCAATAATCTCTGAGGCATTAGGCATGATAAGATGAATACCTAAAATTTCTTTTTTATTTTTTTCATAAATTATCTTTCCAAAGCCTTCACTTTTTCCCATCGTTAAAGAGCGACCAATTACTGATAAAGGAATTTTGGAAATAGTAATTTCTAATCCCTTATTTTTTGCTTCTTCTTCATTCATACCAATTGTTGCAATTTCCGGTTCAGTATAAATACAATTAGGAATAAAGACTTCTTCTTCTTCAATATCTTGAAAGATTATTTCAATAACCTTTTTTCCTTCATACATTGCTTTATGAGCAAGTAAAGGAGGTTTTCTAATATCACCAACAGCATAAATTTCTGAAATATTTGTCATCATTTTTTTATCAGTTTTTATATAACCAAAATTATCTAAAAGAAGATTATTTAAATTTAACTCATCACTCCTTGGTTTTCTGCCCACTGCTAATAAAATATTATCAAAATCAACCTCAATTTCGCCTTTCTCTTTTGTCTCAATTTTTGCTTTTCTTTTATTTATATCTATCTCTTTTAAGATTGAATTTAAATAAAAGATAAATCCCTTTCTCTCTAAAAGATTTTTTAAATAATTGGCAATTTCCAAATCAACGCCCGGCAAAATTTGGTTTGTGATTTCAACGAAGATAACTTTTGAGCCAAAAGAAGAATAAATTGTTCCCAATTCTAAACCAATAACTCCGGCACCGATTATTAATAATTTTTCCGGTATCTTCTCAAAATTTAATGCCTCTTCCGATGTCCAAATAACTTCGTTGTTTTCTTTGAAATTTTTAATAAAAAATGGCTTTGAACCGGTAGCAATAATAAATTTTTCCCCTTTTATTTTTTTATTACTTTTTAATAATCTCACTTCTTTCTCACTTTCAAAAACTGCCTTATCTTTTATCAATTCAATATTATATTTATTTAAAAGAAATTCAATTCCTTTCCTTAATCTTAAAATAACCCTATCTTTGAATTCTCTTATTTTTTTGATATCAATTTTATTTAAAGAAAATTCAATACCGTAATTTTTTAGGTTTTTACTTTCTTCTAATACCTTTACCAAATGTAATAAACTTTTTGTTGGAATACAACCGGAATTTAAACAGACACCGCCCACTTCTTTTTCTTCAATCAAAATTACTTTTTTATTAAGCTGGGAAGCCCGAATTGCTGCCACATAGCCACCCGGACCAGCACCAATAATTATCAAATCACTCATAAAATATTATAACTTGACTTTTTATAAAATCAAGTATATAATTTTTTAGTGTTTACAAGGAGGAAGCTATGAAAAAAATGTTAATAATATTAATATTTCCGATAATTTCCTTTGGTATTTATGATACAGAATGGTTTGATTTGAATCATTGGCGTTGTCCTTTTACTAATGATGGTCGTTGGGGTGTTGATTTAAGTGGCGGTATTCCGGAAGCGGGTGCTACCTGGCCACAGCCATTAAGAAATTATTATATTTATGGAGCAGGAATTTGGATAGGAGCGGTGGTTAATAATGAAACATTGGTTACCTTCAGTTATTGTATCAATTCCGGAAGTACTGAGATGTACCCGACTCTTTGTCGTTATTGGCGACAGCCTTTAAATGATTCCGATAGGATTTATAAGTATCCTGGTGATTGGCCACCACCAAGAAATCGTTTTCCTTTAGCACCCCAAGAGCCCCGCTCTCAAATGGATTTATGGATGTGTTTTTGTGATTCCAATCCGCAACAGCATCAGGCAACAGGAAGACCTTTAGGAATTGATGTTTATTTAACTGTTTATGGTTTTTCTGATTCAATTGCTCAGGATATATTTATCTTAAAATACCAACTGATAAATTCATCAGGTTTTGGATTAAATTCTGTTTATTTGGGAATAATAATTGATGCCGATATTGGTATTTACTATGATGATATGGCGGGTTTAATTCTTAATAAACTTTTCCAAATTGGTTCAGATACTTTTAGAATAAAAAATGTTGGATTTTTCTACGATTATAATAATATTGAATTACCGAGTGAGGTATGGGAAAGAGGAACACCAGGAACAGTTGCTATTAGATTATTAAAAGCACCAAATAATTTAAATCTTACTGCTTTTAAGAAATGGACAATCGAAGAGGATCCGGTCGAAGACCCAGCAAGATATTTGACATTATTAGGTTATAATCATTTAACCGGAGAATATGAACCTTATGATTCAATTGATGAAACACCTGGAGATAAAAGAGGTTTATTTTCTTGCGGTCCTTTTGAAATTTTACCCGATTCAATGATAACTTTATATTTTGCTGTTATTGGTTCACCTTATGGAGATTCTAGCCAAGGTCCTCAAAATCGGGATACTTCTCAACTTGCCTTGCGTTGTTTTTGGGCAGAACAAGTATTGGAGAGAATATTAGCAATTGAAGAAGAAAAGATAAAAAAATTTGATAATAAAGGCACGGTTATTCCTTCAATATGGAAATCGGGAATTCCTTTCAATATTTCTATTAATGACAATATATCAATTTATGATGTCTCAGGAAATTTAATAAAGAGATCAAAGGTCAAAAAGTTGGAAGCAATAAGAAGTATTTCACCAGGTATCTATTTTATCCTTTTAGAAAAGAACAAAAAGACTTACAAACTTATTGTTTATTGACAAAAAATTTATAAATTTTTATAATTAAGGAAATAAACAAGGAGGAAACGATGGTATATTTGATTGTTTTTTTAATTAACTTTAATGGGCCGGTAGGTTCTTATTTAGGTGTTTTTCAAGGTAAATGGGCGTTAGATACTTTTTCCATTTGTGAAACAATAACGCAATTTTTCCCTTCGGAGACAACCGAAATTTATTTTTATGATGGGATAATTAGTGAATCAATAGTAAAGGAGACTTTATGGCAAGGAAATACGGCTTATATTAGGAAAACTTTTTATCCGGAAAGTTTAAAAATTAAATATCTATCTCCTAATATTTTTTCTCAAAATAAATTTCTTCAAAGAAAAATTCAAGAATATTATGATACCCTTTTTGAATATGGACCATATTTATGTTTGATAGGTGCTTTATTTGACACAATTATCCAAGAAACTCTTTATAAAACACCTTTTTCAATAAATCTTTTCTGGCGATTGGGTTTAAGTGGCGGAAGATATATTTTGGATATAGATGGCGAAGGGATACCAAACGATACGATTACTTTTATTTCTGATTCTTCTCGGGTAATTAATATAGAGAATGTCCAAACTCCTTATGGTTTAATTCCTAATGCTTATAAAATAAGAAACTATACAATAATGAGAACCGCTGGTGTTTATATGGATTTTCTTTGGCGAGATACAATGAGAATTAATGATATTATGTGGTATAAAGATTCTCTTTGGCTGGTAAAAGATAGTACTAATATTCTTGAAAGAATGTGGTTTAACTTCGGTATATGGATTTTGCTTGCTGAACTAAAAAGAAATTCAAATGTTTATTTGAAAGATATTTTTACCGGAATTTTTGAAAAAAACAATGAAAAAAATAGGACTATTCTTTGGCGAAATTGCTTGATGATTGATCTTAAAGAACAAGAAAGTGAAGTTATTTTAACTAATACTGTTGGCCAAATTCTTTATAAAAAAAACATAAAGGAAAAAATCATTTTAGATAATAAAAAATACCAAAAAGGAATTTACTATCTAAGAATAAAAAGTAAAGGAAAAGAAGACCTATTTAAGTTGATAATTATGTGAAAGAGATAAGAATTGGTTTAGGTTTTGATTCCCATCCATTAAGAAAGAAAAGAAAGTTAATAATTGGTGGTGTTAAGATTCCTTTTTCTTATGGATTATCCGGCCATTCCGATGCTGATATACTTTTTCATGCTTTAAGTGACGCCCTTTTAGGTTCAATCGGTGAATACGATATTGGGTATTATTTTCCAGATACCGATGAAAAGATAAAAGGGCTTTCTTCTTCAATTATTTTAAAAGAAGTTTACAAAAAGGTGAAAAAGAAAGGTTATAAAATAAGAAATATTGATGCGGTTATTATAATTGATAGACCAAAGATTATGCCCTATATTTCCAAGATGAAAGAAAATATTTTAAAAATCCTAAATGTAAATAAAGAAAATATCGGAATTAAAGCAAAGACCTGGGAAGGGTTTAACTTTAAAGATGTGGTAAGTTGTTTTTGTGTTGTGTTAATTGAAAAAGATGATACCATTAAGAGATGATATTCCTTCATTAAAGAGACCTATTTTTGTTTATTTAATTTTAATAATTAATGTTTTAATATTTCTATATGAATTAACACTGGGCACTTATTTAAGAGATTTTATTTTAGAATATGGGATAATTCCAGTTTCGATAATTAACGGTGAAAGACTTCTTACTTTATTTACTGGAATGTTTTTACATGGTAATTTTATCCATATTCTTGGTAATATGCTTTATTTATGGGTATTTGGTGATAATGTTGAGGATATATTGGGTCATTTTTGGTTTTTTGTTATGTATTTTTTAAGCGGTTTAGCAGGTTCTTTTCTTCATATTTTAAGAAATCCATATTCCCAAGTTCCAATGATTGGTGCTTCTGGTGCGATCTCCGGTGTTCTTGGTGCTTATTTAATTTTATTTCCTAATGCTCGGATATTAACGTTAATACCAATTGGTTTCTTTCTAAGAATTGCTTTGGTTCCTGCCTTCCTTTTCCTGGGTATATGGATTCTATTACAATTATTATATAGTTCAATGGGAATTTCCGGTGTTGCTTGGTCAGCCCATATTGGAGGTTTTGTTATTGGTCTAATAATGGGTCTATTTTTTAGAAAAAGAAAAAAGAAAATAGATTATGGGATATATGATATATAATAACTTCCCTGGCAGTTAATATAAAAAATATTATTATCGGTAAAATTAAGTTATTCTCTAATAAGACACTTATAAAGTTGTTTAATAAATAACTTCAAAAGTTCAATATTAATATAATTAATATATCTAAAAAGTTCTACACTAAGATAATAATTAAGATTATGGATAAAACACTTGCTAAGACAAACAAAAAGACAGAGGGGATACGTTCCTATCTTTATAACAAATCTCTTTAAAAATAATTTGTATTCGATACCACTGAAAAAGCAACTATTGTCAAGATATAAATTATACCAATTCCTTTCCTTTTTTAAAACATTCTTGGGCTTCTTCTTTTCTTCCCATTTTTTCAAGGATTTCGCCTTTATCATACCACAATTGGAAGTAGTTAGGATTAATTGTAATTGCTTCATTAATAAACCTTAATGCTTCTTCTAAGCGATTCATTTCTTTTAATGCTAATGCTTTACCAGAAAATAATAAATAGGAATTGAGGTCATATTTTAAACCTTCATCAAAACATTGGGAAGCAGTTTTGGCATCCCCAGTTTCTAAATAAAGCAATCCTAAGGAATACCAATAATTACCAATCTTTGGATTTAGTTGAACGGCTTTTAATAAGTGATAGTACGCCTTTTCTCCTTCTTTTTTCTCTAAATATAAAATTCCTATATTATGATGAACCTCAGAAGAATCGGGGTTTAATTTTAATGCCCTTTCAAAAGATTCTAATGCCTTTTCTTTTTCTTGAAGTTCGTAATATAAAACACCTTGGTTAAAATGGGCTTGCCAATCATTGGGATTTATTATTGTTGCTCTTTCATAATATTTTAGTTCCTCTTTTATTCTTCCTAATTTACCTAAAATATATCCCTTTGTCACCAATACCTTTGAATCGTTTGGTGCTAATTTTACTGCTTGGTTAACAAACTTTAATGCTAAATCATATTTTTTAAGTTGACAAAAGATAAAACTGATATTTAAGAGTGCATCCAAATCGTTAGGGTTTTCTTCGATTATTTCTTGTAAAAGAGCAAGGGCTTCTTCATATTTTTGTAAATTAATTAAAATATTCGCTTTTTCTTTAATGATTTTTATATCTTTTGGTCTTAATTCAATTGCTTTGTTAATATATTCTAAAGCCTCTCCATAATTTTGTAATTGGGAAGAAACTTTAGCTAATTGAAAATAAGGAAGGGCATCAAAAGGCGAATATTCAATCGCTTTGTGAAAAGATTCTAATGCCTTTTCATATTCTCCTATTTTCATTTGAATTATTCCTACTTCCTGCCAGCAGGGGCTATTGGTTGGGTCTTTTTTTAGAACTTCTTGAAAATAGAAAAGGGCTTTGTTCCAATCTTCTAACCGAAAATAGGCAAAACCTAATGAATATTTTGCCGAAAGATTTTCTGGGTCTAAATCAAGAATTCTTTCAAATATCTTTTTGGCATAATTGGGATCGGAATAGATATTGAGAAGAACACCAACTTTTTCTAAAATCGGTATGTCAGAATAACTAATATTTGCAAGGATTTCATCAATCCTCCCATCTTTTATTGCTTTTAATAATTCTTTTGTCTTATTTGTTTCTTCCATTATTCAATCATTAGGATTTTAAATTTTGAGATTTTTTCATCAGTAGTTTTTAAAAAGATAAGATAGATGCCTTTTGGTAGTTTTTTATCAATATTATAGGTTTGCCAACCTTTTTTAAAATATTTATTTTCTTTTTTTATTAACTGACCATTAAGATTGTAAATAAAAATAGTATATTCTTTATCTTTTTGCGAGTAGAATTTTATCTTTTTCTTTTGGGAAATAATTGTTTTTCTTATTATTTCTTTATTAGAAGATTCTTCAATTGATACCTGAGGAGGGTTAGGAGTAATTTTAATTGCTCTTCCTTGTCTTAAACTATCAAAACCTCGAGAAATTTGAGTGTTATAAAGAATGTTAATAAAAGAAGTCCCTGTTAGATTTTGAAAACCAACAGTATTAGAGAGATAGTAATTATTAGAATAATATTGGAAAAAGATAACATTATTACCATTAATTGTTCTTACAGTTGTATCATAAATAATAATCTGAAATTTATCCCACTGGTCTCTTGGTGAGAAATAATGGACAGAATCCCATTCAATAATTAACCGATGATTTAAAGAGTCAAAATAATACCAAATACCGCCACCGATTGGTGGATAATAATCATCCCAAGAACAAGCAAGTTGATTTGGTATTTGGGAAGGTAAAGGAGTGTTGGAATAATCAGCTCTCGTAGTATAACCAATTGCTGCCCAACCATTAGAACAAATAGATATTTGATTATAATAGGTATCGTAATATTTAATTAACCCAAAGTAACCTGGTAAATCAATTACCGATGTTTCATCATCTCCTAAATTTAAACGCACGCCTTGACCTCTTATTTCAACCCATTCATAATTTGGACATTCCGAATAGAAAGTATCAATATCTTCATAAACCCAATAAAAACCATCGGTTACTGGATCGCAAGGTCTTAATTCACCAACCGTAATAATAAATGGTAGAATTTGAGAAAAATTATCACCATAAATTTTCAAAGTACAAGGTATAGGTGTTTCAGGAATAATTCTTGGACTAGCATAAACATAATAAAGGTTAGATAAATTCATACTGCTTTCACCGGCCGGAATATTTCCGTAAATACCAATTGAATCGATTATTCTCAAACTGGTATCGGCTGATTTTAGAATTGTATAAATATTATAGCCATTTCCGTAGCCAATATTTCTTAACTGAATAGCAATCGCACATTCTTCACCCGGGTCTAATCTTCGGTTATTATTTCCCGGTGGTGTATCCAAGGCATAAACAATTCCGGTTCTAAAAAGAGCAGTTCCCACTTTTAAATAAACAGAAGAAAGCCAAAAACTATCAAGTTCGTCTTCACATTTTAAAATAAAATTAATTCGATAGCCATTAGTACAATTATTTGCTACTTGGAAAAGATATCCTTCCTCACCAGTAAATGCTGAATCCTGGGGTAAAATATTACCAAAATTCTTTACACTATCAATTAAAGTAACATTCGGATCAGGAAATTGTAAGTTAAGTTTACCAATAATATTATTAACTTGTCTTGAAGAATAATTTCTTACCCAAATAGGCAAATTTATCTCTTCACCAGGATTAATAATTCCGTCACCGTTACCTCTCGGTGGATTATCATCAATTAACCAACGATAAGCAACAACGCCAAAAACTGGAATTAAAGAAATATCGTCGGCGAAGACCTTCGCCCAACAGTGACCTGCTCAACAACCATTTGTGGAATCAAAAAGAACAACTTTTATTTTTTTGACCGCAAAAGGATTTATTGCTGGTAAATTGGCAAATTCTTCAAAAATATTTAAATTATAATCGTCCCAAAGAGTATCGGTAATTTCAATAAGGTGTTGATTAGAGGTATTAGTCAAAGAACAATGCGGAGTCTTATAAATAAACATTGTGCGGCCAAGATAATTCTCGTTTTCATCCAGATATTCTAAAATTATTGATGAAAAAGCAAAATAAGGAGCCGAAGGATTAAGTTCGGTTGCCAATAATTTACCACTAAAAGAAAAATTTAAATAAATATGAGGGATCTCAATTATTTGAAATATTTTTATATAATCAGCATCATATTTGTAGAGATAAACTTCGTTATCTGGGTCGGGATGATGATAAGGAGATACATTTAAATCAGTAGTTCCTGTTCCTCTACTAATCTGCCAATAGTTTAAACTATCCTCAAAATTACCGTTTAAAATTAATTGCTGATTAAATATAAAACTGATTAATAAAAAATAAATCATAAAATCTCCTATTTTTTAATTGCTTTTAAAAAATCATCGATGGGAATTGCGCCATAAGTAGTTATTTGAATTGTTCCTCTTGAACCAAGTTCGGTGGAGATTTTAGCAATCGTTTCATTATCCGGTGCTTCTAAAATATTAATAAAATCATAATCGCCAAGAATCGCGTACTGGGCAATAATCTTTGCTCCCATCTCTTCTACTTCTTCGTTTACTTCCTTTAGTCTCTGTGGATAATCTTTCAAAGTTTTTCTTCCTTCATCAGTCAATTTTGTTAATAAAATATAATAAGCCATTTTTCCTCCTTAATTAGTTATTATAAATATTTTTTTCATAAAAATCAATATTTATTTCATTACTTCTTTTTTAGAAAAATCTCGAAAAAGAGAAAAATCCTTTAAAGGCAATATAAATTCTTTTTTTACAATATAATAAGCCAAAGCTTTACCAATCGCTGGAGCAAACATCAAACCGTGCCCACACATTCCACAATTTAGATAAAATCCTTCAATCGGGGTTTCACCAACAATTGGATTACCATCCGGAGTCATTTCATAGCTTCCTGCCCATTGGCGTAAAATTCTTATTTCTTTTAATTTAGGGATTATTCTTACCATTCTTCTTGACATTTCAATAAAAAATTCAAAAGAAGAATCTAAAGAATAACCTGGGATATTAGGTATTGGTGTATAACAACCAACAATATTTCCTGTAGTATGTTTTTGAACAAAATAGCAACCGTCTTCTCGATAATCAACAATCATACAGGGAAAAGATTTATCAATTTTTTCTGTCACAATTGCTTCGTGTCTTTCTGGTTCTATTGGAATATCTAAATTTACTAATTTCCCAACTTCTTTAGCAAAAGGTCCAGCACAGTTGATAATTATTGGTGAAGAAAAATATTCATTTTTATTGGTTTTTAACCCAATTACTTTTGAATTTTTGATTTCAATTTTGATAACTTTTTGAAAATTATAAAGTTTGCCTTTCTTCTTTTTTATCTCATTTAAATAATTAAAAGTTAATTTAAAAGGATTAACTTGGCCATCCGTTGGGCAAAAAACACCGCCTAAAAGTCCTTCTAAATTTAATTCCGGAACAATTTTTTGACATTCTTCGGGAGATAAAAAACTTACTGGTAAATTAAATTCTTTTTGAATAGCTATTGCTTTTAGGTAACTTTCTTTTTTTTCTTCCGAATGAGCTAAAAAAAGATATCCGCCTTGATACCATTCGATATTCCATTTTAAATCATTCTGATATTCGGTTAATAACTTTACTGATTGAATCATTAACTGGATTGTTGGTGGGTGAGCAAATTGTTGGCGAACACCGCCGATGCATCTACTTGTAGAACCGGCGGTGGGATAATCTTTTTCAATAATTGCCACTTTTAATCCTAATTCAGTCAAATAATATGCGGTAGCCGCACCAATTACTCCAGCACCAATAATTACTGCATCAAAGCTGTTTTTCATTTTCAAAATATTTTATAATCTCTTTAATAGCGATAGGTTTTAAAGGCGGCCTTTTTTTAGGAATAAGATTTTGTTCGCAGAGATTTAATAAACGAATAAGAATGTTAAAACAAGTTCTTCCTTGGCAATACCCCATTCCACACCGTGTCAATTTTTTAATCTCTTCCAAAGTAAAACCTTTTTTAATTAAATCTTCAATTTCTTTATAAGTGATATCTTCACACCGACAAATAATAAAATTATTTTTTTTCATAACTAATCATCTGAATTTTATCGAAATATTTCTTTTTTACTCTGATTTGGATGATAGCACAGCGATTAAAATTAGGATTTTCAATAACTTTCTCAACAGTTACCTTACAAACCTTTTTGCCATTACGATCAAGTCCCCACAGAATATCTCCTTTTTTAGGTCTTGGTAAAAATTCATAAGGTAGAAAAAGTAAACTTTCCTTCTTTGTGTAATTATAGTGAACTCCAAAGATTGCTAACCCTGGGCATTTAGGAATGCATAAAAAACAGCCAACACATTTTTCGTAATCAATTTTGGGAATTTCAATTAAAGAATCTTCAATAACAATTGCTCCTTTCGGACAAGAGTTTACACAGGGATTGCACGGTATTTTTTCGGGACATTCAATAATTGCTATCGGTCCTTTATCTAATCGCTTCTTAGTTATTTTATTCCTTATCATTATTTATTAATCATAATAAAAATTTGCTAAATGTCAAAATTTGAAAAAACACAAGTCTTAAATTATAATATAAAATGGAAATTAATTTTCTTTCTTTAATTAGAAAAAAAAGAGATGGATTAGAGTTGACTAAGAAAGAAATTGAATTTTTTATTAAAAATTTAATAAATAAAAAAATTCCTGATTACCAAGCTTCTGCTTTCTTAATGGCAATTTATTTTCAAGGCTTGAATTTTAAAGAAATCACTAATTTAACTTTAGCAATGATGAAATCCGGCAAAATTTTTAAATTTAAAGAAAAATATGTAGTTGATAAACATTCTACCGGCGGAGTGGGTGATAAAGTTTCTTTGATTTTAACTCCGATTTTGGCTGCTTTAGGATTTAAAATCCCAATGATTGCTGGTAAATCCTTAGGCCATACCGGTGGCACGATTGATAAGCTATCTTCTATACCAAATTTTAAAACAAAACTTACTTATGAGGAATGCAAAGAGGCAATCGAAAATATCGGATTTTTTATTGCCAAACAAACGGAAGATCTCGTTTCCGCGGATAAATATTTATACTCTCTCCGTGATGCGACATCTACTATTGAATCAATCCCTCTTATTACTGCGAGTATTATGAGTAAAAAATTGGCAGAAGGAATAAATTTTTTATTATTGGACATAAAAACCGGAAATGGTGCCTTTTTAGAAAAATTTGCTGAAGCTAAAAAGTTAGCCGAAACGATAATAAAGATTGGAAGATTAATAAAAAAGAAAATAAGTGTTTTTATCACTGATATGAACCAGCCATTAGGTAAAGCAATAGGAAATAGTTTAGAGGTGATAGAAGCAATTGAATTTTTAAAGGGCGACCAACTGGTAGATTTGAAAGAGATTGTATTTACTTTCGCAAAAGAATTTCTTCTAAGAACCAAACTTATTAAAAGTGAAGAGAGATTAGAAGAGCTACTAAATAAATTAATTAAAGAAGGAAAGCCTTTGAGAAAATTTCAAGAGATGATAAAAAATCAAGGTGGAGAAGAAGCGATAATTGAGAATTATAATTTATTACCAAAAGCAAAATACCAAGAATATTATCTTGCTCCGCAAAAAGGTTATATTTTTTATATTGATACTAAAAAAATAGGATTTCTTTGTAATTTTTTAGGTGGTGGACGAACAAAAATTGAAGATGAAATTGATTATTCTGTTGGTTTTATTTTTGCTAAAAAACTTGGAGAAAAAGTAGAAAGAGGAGAGCCTATATTAGAAATTCACGCCAATGATAAAGAAAAATTAAAAGAAGTAAAAAGAAGATTAAAAGAGGTAATTTTAATAAAAGAAGAAGGACCTAAATTGCCTTCTTTGATTTATTGGTATGGAAGAACTTAGAAAAATAATTGATTATATAAAAAAACAGCCAATTTTGAATAAAGGGGTAGAAATTCTTTCCCAAATTTATAAAAAAAGTGATTTTTATTTAGTAGGCGGAACTATCCGAGATATTATTTTAGATAAAGAACCTGTTGATTTTGATTTTATAGTGAACGATAGTGGAATAAAGGGAGCAAAAATTTTCGGAGAGAAAATAAAAGGTAAACTTATTATTTTATCGGAAGCAGATGATGAGGCAAGAGTCGTGGCTTATAAAACCATTTTTGATTTTAAAGGTCTTAATAAAAAAACAATTATCGATGACCTTTCGGAAAGAGATTTTACGATAAATGCTATTGCCTTTTCTTTTAAAGAAAAGAAGTTAATTGACCCTTTTAATGGAATAAAAGATTTGAAAAATAAAAAGATTCGTTTAACTAATAATTTGGTACTTTATCAGGATCCGTTAAGGATATTAAGAGCAATGAGATTTGCCTGTGAATTAAGTTTTAAGATTGACAAAAAGATTTTTGAAATTGGTAAAAAAATCTCGTTGAGCAATGTGGCAAAGGAAAGAATAAGTTACGAATTTTTTCGAATTTTAGCAACCGATAAAAGTTATCCTTATATTAAAAAACTTTATGAGATAAAACTTTTAGCGCAAATTTTCCCTTTAAATTATCCTTTTTTTGAAGAAAAATATTTAGTAAACCATTCTTTAAAAACCTACAAAAAAATTGAAGAGATTATTGCTAATCAGGAGTTTTTTGGTCAGTTCCAAAAAGAATGGAAAGAATATTTTTCAATATCTCATAGTAAAGAAGTCTTAAAATTGGCGGGATTATTTCATGATGTTGCTAAACCACTGACAATAAAAAATAGTGAAAATGGAGAAGTCCATTTTTATGGACACGAAACAGTTGGCTCAAAAATTATGAAGAAGGTTTTAAAAGATTTAAAACTATCTAATGATGATATTCAACATATTACTAAATTGATATTTTATCATATGCGTCTTCATCTTTTATCTTCAGCACCCGTTTTAACCGACCGGGCAATAAGAAGATTTTTTCGTGATTTAGGAAATTATGCCTTTGGACTAATGATTCTTACTTATGCTGACGGTTATGCTACTGCTGGCTATACTAAACATTTAGAAAAGGCAATAAAAAGAATGATTAAATTAAAAAGAAAAGAGGAAGAAGAGAAAAAGAAAATAAGATTAATCAGTGGATACGACCTGATTGATTTAGGATTAAAGCCGGGTCCAATTTTTAAAAAAATTCTTCAAGAAATAGAAGATTTATATTTAGAAGGAAAAATTAAAAAAAAAGAAGATGCTATAGATTATGTGAAGAAAAATTATTTATCTTAAACTAATTTTAAAAAGTTCTTCCTGAGAGGAGGTTTTCTTTAATAATTCAATAGCTTTCTTTATGTGAGGGTCAAATTTAAGAATGGTTTCATATCTTGCTCTAAGTCCACCGATCTTCTCAGCAAGCTCAATTGATAAATCTCTTTTTATTTCTTCTTCGTTTTTCCATATTTCTTCTTCATTAAATTCAATTTTCTTTTCTTTTAAATAAGGTATAAATTCTTTTTCGATTAAATCTTTGGTAACAATAATCGGCAATTTTAATTCTTTATGTTCGGAATAATACTTTACAGCAAATTTGAAGAAAACATTTTCTTGACGTAGTTTGGTCATTAATTTAGAAAGAGTTTGGTAAGGCAAATAAATATCTGGAGCAATTCCGCCGCCGCCATAAATTTCTCGTTTCATTTTACCAAGCGTACGATAAGTCTTTTTAATTTCTTTTAAGGAATCTTTTTTTATTCTTTTATGAATACAACGACCACTGGGGGTATACCAATAAGCAGTAGTAATTTTAAGAGCAGTGTTATTATCTAAGGGACGAATATTCTGAACAGACCCTTTACCAAAAGTAGTTTCGCCAATTATCAATGCTCTTTCGTAATCTTGTAAAGCACCGGTAACAATTTCAGTAGCCGAGGCACTTCCTCGGTCAACAAGGACAACCATTGGATAATTTTTATATTTAGATTCTTCCCATACATAAAAATCTCTTTCCGTTTCCGGATTTCTCCCTTTTACTTTTACCACAAGATTATTTTTTTCTAAGAAAGAACTTGCTACATTAACGCCTTCTTGCAATAGACCACCGGAGTTTGATCTTAAATCAAAAATCAATTTTTTTATTTTTTCTTTACCAAAAAGAGAGTCCAAAGTATTTTTTAATTCTTCCTCTGCTAAGTTTGAAAAATCAGCTAAACGGATATAGCCGATCTCTTCATCAATTTTGCCGGCATAAGGGATTGCGTGAATCTTAATAATTTCTCTTATTAAAATAAAATTAAATTCTTCCTCTACCCCTTCTCGTTTTATCGTTACTTTTACTTTTGTTCCTGGCTCACCTCTTAATTTTTTAACCGCTTCTTCTAAGGAGATTCCTTCGGTTGAAACATCGTCAATTTTAATTATTTTATCTCCAGCAATTATTCCCGCCCGATAAGCCGGAGTTCCTTCGATAGGTGAAATTACGGTTAATTGATTTTCTTGCATACCAATTTGAATTCCGATTCCCCCAAATTGAGCTTCGGTTTTAATTCTTAAATCTTTATATTCTTCTTCGGTTAAATATTGAGTATAAGGGTCTAAAGAATTTAACATTCCATCAATTGCTGATTTTATCAAATCTTCCGTATCTGTTTCTTCTACATAATCTCTAATGATAATATCAAGAATTTTAGAAAAGGTTTGAAGAGATTGAAAAACATTTTGCCTTTGCGCCCAAAGATTTGTTCCTAAATAAGAAAATATTAAAGCAATAATAAAAATAATTAAAACAATAATAATTTTTTTATTTTTATTCATATTACTCCTTCTTTTGCTAAAAATTGAATTACTTTTGTTCTGATTTCCAAATGCAAATCTTCAATACTCTTATCTCCTTCAAAAATTTTTATCCTTTTGGGTGCTCGTTTGGCTAAAAAAAGATAGGTATTCCTTACTCTTTTATGAAATTCTTCATCTTCTTTTTCTAAGCGGTCTTTTTCTTCTTTTTTAATTCTCTCTTGACTTATTGAAACAGGTATATCAATAAGAATAGTAAGATTTGGTTTTAATTTATCAGTAGCATATCTGTTAATCTGACTTATTTTTTCTAAGCTTAAATTCCGACCACCGCCTTGATAGGCTAATGTGGAATCGCTAAACCGATCGCAAATTACTACTTTCCCTTCTTGAAGGGAAGGAAAAATAATTTCTGCTAATAATTGAGCCCGAGCAGCCAGGTATAAAAAAAATTCAGTTTTTGGGCTCATTTTAATGTTTTTTTTATCAAGAAGAATTTTTCTGATTTCTTCGCCAATCTTTGTTCCTCCCGGTTCATGAACTAATATACACGGAATCCCTTTTTGCTTTAGATATTCATAAAGTAATTTTGCCTGTGTTGTCTTACCACATCTTTCAATTCCTTCAAAAGTTATTAAAATGCCGGGCAATTTTATTTTTTAGATTTTAAGCCGTATTTTTTAATAAATTGTTCTAATTTTTCGCGGGCAATATGGTCGGGTATCTGTTTTGGTGGTGTTTTCATAAAGTAACAAGAAGGCTCAACGATCGCGCCGCTCAGATTATTATCTAATGCTAATTTTGCGCACCGAATAGCATCAATTACTACTCCAGCAGAATTTGGCGAATCCCAGACTTCTAATTTTAATTCTAAGTTTAAAGGAACATCACCAAAAGTTCTTCCTTCAATTCGAATATAAGCCCATTTTCTATCTTTTAACCAAGCAACATAATCAGAAGGTCCGATATAAATATTTTCTTCACCAATATCATAGGGTATTAAAGAAGTTACTGCTCTGGTTTTAGAAATTTTTTTAGACTGCAACCGGGAACGTTCTAACATATTTAGAAAATCAGTGTTACCACCAACATTTAATTGACTTGTTCTTTCAATTTTCACTCCTCTTTCAATAAAAAGGTTGGATAAGACTCGATGGACAATAGTGGCTCCTACTTGGGATTTAATATCGTCACCGATAACTGGTAATTTTGCTTCCTTAAAACGATTTTGCCAATATTTTTCCGAAGCAATAAATACCGGAATACAGTTGACAAAAGCACACTTTGCTTTTAATGTCTGTTCCACATACCATTTTGTTGCCTCTTCACTTCCTACCGGTAGAAAATTCACTACGACATCAGTTTTGGTTTCTTTTAAAATTCCGACAATATCAGCAGTTGGTCCGGGTGCTTTCTCAATAATTTGAGAAAGATAATATCCTAAACCATCATGGGTCATTCCGCGGACTACTTTTACATTTAACTTTGGAACATCGCAAAATTTATAAGTATTATTAGGATAGGTAAAAATCGCTTGGGCTAAATCCTTTCCTACTTTCCTTTTGTCAATATCAATTCCGACAGTAAATTCAATATCAGAAATATGATAACCACCAAGATTCACATGCATTATTCCCGGTATGAAATCTCCCTCTTTAGCATTTTTGTAATAATATACTCCTTGAACTAAACTAGAAGCACAATTACCAACACCAATAATTGCTACTCTGATTTTTGCCATACTTCCTCCTCAAATAATTTTAAAAAAGGGTTAATTTTTTTAATTTTATAAAAATTACCAAATTCTCCGTGACCCGGATAGACTATTTGTTCATCTTTTATTATCTTAGTTAATTTTTTCAATGATTCAAAAAGTTTTCTTTCATTGCCACCAGGAAAATCAGTGCGACCAATAGAATCATAAAAAAGGGTATCGCCGGTAAAAATAAATCCATTGCCATATAAAGAAATACTTCCTTCAGTATGTCCTGGTGTATGGATTACTTTTAATTCTAAATCACCAATTTTTACTATATCACCATCTCTTAGTAATAGATCAGCATTACGAGAGACATAGGAATAACCAAAAAGAAGAGATAGATTTCTGCCGGGTGAAGTTAATAATTTGCTATCCAATTCATGAATTAATAACTGGCAATTGAATTCTTTTAATAAATCATTATTACTGCTGATATGGTCAATATGTCCGTGGGTGTTAATAATATATTTAACACATCCTTTCAGATTCTTAATCTCTTTTATAATTTTTTCACTATCAAAAGCCGGATCAATTATTATAATTTCATCTTTAGATTTTATAATATAAGTATTAGTAAGTACTTCTCCAACTTGTAATCTAATAATTTTGCTCATCTAATTACTTTATTGCCAACTATTAAAATTCCTTCTTTTCTTAATAGTTCTTTTTTCTTTTCTATTCCTAAAGAATAACCGCCAATTTTCCCATCGCTTCTTATTACTCGATGGCAAGGGATAACTATTGGATAAGGGTTTCTTTTTAATATTTGACCAATCGCTCGTGCAAGATTTTTATCCCCTAATTTTATCGCAATTTCTTTATAAGTCATCACTTTACCTTTGGGAATCTTTTTCACAATTGCTAAAACTTTTTGAGCAAATTTTGTCATTTAAAAATTAATCTTTTTAATTTTACTTAATCTTTTTTAAAAAGTCAATAAAATTAAATAACAGGTTAAGATAGATTTAACCGTTTCCTATTTACATGCCATACAGATAAATCAGTTGTCTCTTGGTTTGAGCTTAATATTCAAAGAATTTCTTTAGTTTCTAATCTTACCTTTTATTTATTTTTTTTGTTGGACGGTGTTGCTTCCCAGTCTATCCCTAATAAATCATTTAAGCGGTATATAATTCTTAAACATAGACTTATTATTAAAGCCATTAATAATCTTATTATTTTTAACACTAATAAAGGGATTATTATTACCTTTAATAAACATAGTATTATTCCCATTAATAAAGGCATTATTGATACCATATAGCCATACCCCGTATTATTCCCTCCACAGGGATTTTTCTTTTCCTGTGTATTTTTTTTCACTTCCGTTTCATTATTGAATAACCAAAAGACTCTACACGCAAAAATTTACATTCCTTCCAACGTTAATAAACAAATATGTCATCAAAAACATTTAATAACCAGTTGTATTATAATATAGTCAAAATTTTTAAAATACCAAGATAAAATAGTAAATGTATTAAGAGAGGTCATTGGGTTAATAATTTTTTAAAATCGCAACAACAGTTGAAAATTACTTTTATTTCTTATAGAATATAATTAATGAAAAAACCTTTTTCTAAATTTGCTCAATTTTATGATGAGTTTATGTTGAAATTGGTAAATTATGATGCTTGGGTAGAATATGTGATTGATATTTGGAATTTTTTTAATCTTAAACCAAAGATTATTTTAGACTTGGCTTGTGGCACAGGAATTCCTTCAATTATTCTTTTAAAAAAAGGTTATCAAGTTATCGGTGTGGATAAGAGTGAAGAGATGCTTAATATTTTTAAAAAGAAAATAGAGAATTATCCGGATTTAAAAAATAATCTCACAATAGTTGAAAGTGATATTACTAATTTTAATTTAGATATCCAAGTTGATGCTGCTGTATCTTTTTATGACAGTATTAATTATCTATTAAAAGAAGATGATTTAGAGAAATGTTTTTCTTTAATTTATAAATTTTTAAAAGAAAAAGGAATTTTTAGTTTTGATATGAATACTATTTTTGTTTTGGAAAAGTTTTGGGCTAATAACAAATTTGTAAGAGAAAGTGAAAGTTTAAAAACCCTTTGGGAAAATAAATTTGATAAAAAGTTAAAAATTTCTACCCTTTATTTGAAATGCTATTTGAAAGATAAAAAGGAATTTTTTATAGAAATTCATCAGGAGAGAGGGTACGAATATAAAACTCTAATTAAACTTTTAAAAAAAGTCGGTTTTAGAAAAATTAAAATCTTTCAACACCTTACATTTTTACCAGCAAAAAGGGATTCCTTAAGAGTAATGTTTATTGCTTTGAAATAGTTTTTTATTTTTTTTAAGGCTTTTTTTAATTTTTTCTGATTCTTTTTTTTATTTAACCAAACATTGGCACCTGACGGATGGGGAAGGGGGATTACTAAGGAATCTTTCCATTTAAAAGTTTTTCCAATTACTTCATTAATTTTCTTTTCTCCTAAGATTGCTTTAATTGCCAAAATTCCAATGGGAATGATTAATTTTGGTTTTAAAAGTTCTATTTCGGAATGAAGATAGGGTAGACAATTTTTTAGTTCCTTTGACTTGGGTATTCGATTACTTCCTAAATAACATTTTATTACTTGAGTGATATAAAAATTTTTCCTTATCTCCTCTTCCTTTATACCAATCTTTTGAAACCAAGAAAAAAGTTTCTTTCCGGCTGCTCCAACAAACGGCAGACCTAATTCACTCTCTTTTTTGCCCGGTGCTTGTCCAATAATTAATAACTTAGTATTTATTACCGGTGAAAAAATAGATTTACAATTTTTCAAATGGGAACATTTTTTACATCTTTTAATTTTATTTATTAATTTTTTAATAGAAAGAGTAGATACAGCCACAATATTTTTGAGAATAAATATCTAATTTTTTAATTTCTTCTTTTTTCAAAAAAGAAACTTCCTTTAAGGAAAAATAATTAATATTTTTTTCTTTTGCGATTTTATTGCCAATCTTATCTATTAAATTTTTATCTTTTTGGGGACTACTAATTAAAGTGGTAGAGAAATAATAAAAATTATTTTCTTTAGCAAATTGGGCTGTTTTTTCTAATCTTATCTGAAAACAGATTTCGCATCTTTTCCCACCTTCCTTTTCTTTCCGGTATTCTTTTGTTTTGTTTAAAAAAATGATCGGTGTGTAAATAGGAGTAATTAATTCCAAATTTTTAAATTGACATATTTTTTCAACAGCTTTTAGCCTTTTTTCATATTCTTGAAAGGGATGAATATTTGGATTGTAATAAAAAATAGTAATTTTAAAATTTTCTTTTAAGGAATCTAAAAGATTTAAGAGGCAGATTGCACAACAAGTATGTAAAAGAAGGCTATTTTTCACTTAACTCACATTTTTTAAGAAGTTTTTGATATTTCTCATCTACATATTTTTGAAATTCTTCTAAGAGATGCTTATTTTTCTCTTCAAAAAGATGAGCAAATCTTCCTTGAAGCTTTAACCATTCGGTTATTGGTTTAACTTGGGAGGGTTGATAGGTTAGACGATAAACTCCCTTTTCGTATTCATAAAGGGGCCAGAAATTTGTTTCTACAGCTAAACGGGAGACTTCAATTGTTAATGACGGCGAATGTGCCCAGCCCAGAGGACAAGGAACCAAGATATTAATAAAAGTTGGACCGTCGTAAGACTGAGCTTTTTCTACCTTTTTAACTAAATCTTGGAAAAAAGCAACGGTAGTTTGGGCAGCATAAGGCACTTCGTGGGCAATAATAATTTCCATTATATCTTTTCTTGGTTGTAATTTTCCTGGTAATACTTCTCCTTTTGGTGAAGTAGTAGTATGGGCAAATTGGGGAGTTGCAGAAGAACGTTGAATTCCGGTATTCATATAGGCCTCGTTATCAGTACAAACATATAAGAAACTATGTCTTCTTTCAATTGCTCCTGATAGAGC
The DNA here is from genome assembly GCA_039801885.1 of Caldifarciminota bacterium. Classification (GTDB taxonomy): domain Bacteria; phylum Hydrothermota; class Tepidihabitantia; order Tepidihabitantales; family DTDR01; genus DTDR01. The sequence goes on along the minus strand of JBDRVN010000001.1, from coordinate 12,884 downwards.
TTGAAAACCAATATCATAGGTTCCGCCGTCACCACCAAAAGCAATAAAATAGATTTTTTTATTTATCTTTCCTTTTTTTAATAAAATCCGGTAAGCAGCCTCCATACCGGAAATTGTTGCTGCAGCATTTTCAAAGGCTGAATGAAACATAGGAACTTGCCAGGCTGTATGAGGGAAAATTGTCGAAACAATTTCTAAACAACCAGTAGGCATTGCACAGGCAATCGGTTTTTTACTAGCTAATAACACTTGTCTTACTGCTAAAACTTCACCGCATCCGGCACAAGCTCGGTGTCCGGAACTAAAAAGTTCTTCTTCTTTTAATAAATCCATTATACTTTTCATACTACCTCACATTAATATATCTAAATTTTTCAATATCTTTTTTTCTTTTATTTTTTAAAGATAATAATTCTAAAAATACCTGTTCGATCTCTTCCGGTGTAATTTCTCTTCCGCCTAATCCATAAACATAAGAAATAGTGATTAATCTTTCTGGTTCATCATATAAAACTGAACGGACTTCATTAAATAAAGGACCACCAAAGGCACTCAATCCTTCCATTCTTTCTAAGATACCTAAAATTTTAATGTTTTTTAAAGCTTTTTGAAGATATTTTGCCACAATTGGACGAAAAACTCTTAATTTAAATAAACCTACTTGATAACCTCTATTTCTTAAATTGTTTACTGCTACTTTTGCTGTGCCGGCGGTAGAACCCATACACAGGATAGCTACTTCAGCATCATTAGTTTGGTATTCTTCCAAAATAGATAATTTCCGATTAAATTTTTCCTTATACTCTTTAAATACGTCTTCAATATGGGTTAATGCTTGGTTCATTCCTTCGGCTTGGGCTCTTTTGTGTTCAAAGAACGAATCGGGCAAACAAGCTGGTCCAAGAGTAATAGGATTATCAACATCTAAAAGATTATAATTCGGTTTATATTCGCCAATAAAAGATTTCACTGCTTCGTCAGAAAGAACCTCAATTTTTTGCATACAGTGAGAAATAATAAATCCGTCAATTGTTACCATCACCGGTAAAAAGGTTTTTTCTGCAATCCTTACAGCACAAATTGTTGTATCATAAGCCTCTTGGGCATCTTCGCAGAAAATCTGTATCCAACCCGAATCACGAGAAGCAATAGAATCAGTATGATCACAATGGATATTTAATGGGGAAGAAAGAGAGCGGTTTACCAAACATAAGACAATTGGTAACCTTAAACCAGAAGCAATAAAAAGCATTTCATGCATTAATGCTAATCCTTGCGAGGAAGTAGCCGTCATTGCCCGGGCACCAGAAGCAGCAGCAGCAATACAGGCACTCATTGCCGAATGTTCACTTTCCACGGCAACAAATTCAGTATCAACAAGTCCATCAGCAACATAGGAAGAAAAAATTTGTACAATTTCGGTAGAAGGAGTAATTGGGTAGGCAGCCACCACATCTGGATTTATTTGTTTCATAGCATAAGCGATTGCTTCATTTCCAGTTTTCGCTAAAATCATTTTACCTCCCTTTCCATTGTAATTGCCTGAATTTTTCTAGGACATTCATTAGCACAGATACCACAGCCCTTGCAATAATCATAATTAATACCTACTACCTTATTATTTTCTAACATAATTGCTGCTTCTGGACAATACATCCAGCAGCGATAACAATTAACACATTTTCCTTTATTAAAAATTGGTTTCTGACTTCGCCAAGCACCAGTTTTGTTTTCTTTTATTCTTTTTAAATCTTTAATTAAAGCACCACAGGTTAAATCTTTCCAGCTAACAATTAAACACTCTTTTTTATCTTCCTTGTTAGTCACTTTTTACCTCCTCGTAGGCTCTTTTGATTGCTTCCAGATTTTTCCCAATGAGAGCTTCTTTTCCACGAAATTTTTCTTGCAATCTTTTTTTGACTGAATTAAAAAAACTTTGGAAATCTAGAATGCCCAATATCTTTACCAAAGCACCAAGCATCGGTGTATTAGGGATGTCTCTTCTTAGACATTCAATAGCAATTTTTGACGCATCAACGGTGTAAATTTTTATTTTACTTCCTTTTAAATCTAATTTTTCTCTAATTTTCTCTGGCGATTCTTTAGTATTTACCAAAATAATTCCATCTTCTTTTAATCCTTCTAAAACATTACAAGCATCAAAAAGGGTTGTATCTAATATTACTAAGATATCAGGATTTTTTATTCCGGAATGAATCCTAATTTCGGAAGAGGAAATTCGGTTATAAGCAGTTACCGGTGCACCCATTCTTTCAGGACCATACTCTGGAAAGGCTTGGATATATTTTCCCGTTTCTAATGCTGCTTCCCCAAAAAGCAAGGCAGCAGTTTTAGCACCTTGTCCACCTCGTCCATGCCATCTAATTTCCAAAATCTCCTTTTCCATATATAACTCCTTTTAATTAAAAAAAATTATATTAAAATTTTATTATTTTTCAATGTAATTATTTAATTAGTTTTTAATAATTTTGATAAGCAAGTTGGCCACAACCAGCAAGGATTTCTTGGCCGCGGCTTTTTCTTAAAGTTACGGTATAATTGGCTTCGGCTAATATTTCCATAAATTTTTCTATTGTTTTTAAAGAAGGTGGCTGAAAAGAAACCTCTGAAAAGGGATTAAAGGGAATTAGATTGATTTTGCAGGGAATCTTTCTTAACATATTTATTAAATTATAGGCATCTTGTTCGCTATCATTAATATCTCTTATCAAAACATATTCAAAGGTTATTCTTTCTCTCTTTTTCTGCCAGTAGTATTCACAAGCCTTTAAAATTTCGGAAAGGGGATATTTTTTATTTATGGGCATTAAATACTCTCTAATCTCATCTTTGGTGGCATTTAAAGAGATTGCTAATTTTATTTTATTTTTTATTTCAGATAAACGATATATACCTTCAATAATTCCCGCGGTAGAAATAGTAATTTTTCTGGCACTTATTCCAAAGCCAATAGACGAATTAATAACTTGGATTGCCTTCAAGACTTCTTCTAAATTTAATAATGGTTCGCCAATTCCCATAAAAACAATGTTTGTTGGTCTGATATTTAATTGTTTCTCAATCATTAATATCTGATCGCAAATCTCATAGAAATATAAATTTCTTTTAAAAGGAATTTTGCCACTATTACAAAGAAGACATTTTAATGGACAGCCTACTTGGGAAGATATACAAATTGTTCTTCTTTTCTCTTTAGGAATGAAGACAGCTTCGACTTTACTATTATCAGATAATTCAAAAAGAAATTTTTCGGTTCCATCCTTTGCTTTTTTAGTAGCAAGAATTTTTAGTTCACCAATTATAAAATTATTTTTTAAATATTCTCTTTTTGATTTAGAAAGATTGGTCATTAAAGAAAAATCATTAACTTTCTTCTGCCAAAGCCATTGAAATATTTGATAAGCATTATATTCTTGCCAATTGAAATTTTTTACCAATTCTTTAAATTGTTTAATAGTAAAAGATTTTATATTTTCCATTATTGATTAATTAAATTTAGGATTAACCCGATTATTATCAAGTTACTAACTAAAGAAGTTCCACCATAAGAAACGAAAGGCAGAGTTAAACCAGTAACAGGCAAAATTCCTGATACCATTCCTAAATTTACAAAAATATGGTAAAGAAAAATGGCACCAAAACCAGCAATTGCCAGTTGGTATTTTAAATCAATATTTTTAATTAGATAATGATAAATCTGATAGAGAAGCAAGAAATATAATAAGATCAAGAAGATTACTCCGATTAAACCAAATTTCTCTGAATAAGTAGCAAAGATAAAATCGGTGTGGGGATTAGGGATAAAATCTAATCTGCTTAATGGTGGATGAAAAAAACTTTTCCCCAAGATTCTACCGCTACCGATCGCAATCTGGGCTTGAATAGCACTCCAACTCATTCCTTTTGGATCCAAATAAGGAGCCAAAAAGGCGATAATTCTTTCTTTTTGATATTCCTTTAGATTCTGCCAGATTAAGGGATTTAAAAGTCCGAAAAAACTATTTATTGCCAAAACTCCAAAACCATAAAAGATAGTATTTTTTCTAAAAGCAATGAAAATGAGTAATAGAAAGTATATAATCCAGGTTAATAAAGAAAAACCAAAGATAAAAGAAAATAATGGTGAATAAAGAATAAAAATTTGGGAAAAGGAAAATCCTCGAAAATATAAAAGAACAGCAAAGGTAAAAAGAAAAGAAAAGGCTGAGCCCAAATCGGGTTCAATTAAAACTAAAAAAATTGGTAGTAAAGTTATCAAAACTGGTAAAAATAGGGAATTAAAGTTAAAATCAAATTTTTTTTGGTTAGATAAAAAATAGGCTAAAAATAAAACATAAGTAATTTTTGCTATCTCGGAGGGTTGAAAAGTAAAGAAATAAAAATCTAACCACCTCTTGGCACTATTCTTCGAAAGAAATAAAGCCAATATTAATAAAATAATGGAAAATAGATACCAATAAAGACTTAAATCAAAAACTATTTTTAAAGGGATTCTCATTGATAATGTTAAAAGAAATAATCCCAGTATAAAAAAAACAATTTGACGAAAAAGATAGTTTTTCCCACCGGTAAGATAAATAGTAAGAAAACCGAGAATAATTAAAGTTAAACTAATTATTAAAATTGTTTTTCCCTTCCGCCACATATTCCGAAAAGTATCGAGCAAAAATTTCTCTTGCTACCGGTGCAGCATAAGCGCCACCGGCACCAACATTTTCTAAAAGAATTACTAATAATAAATTTTTATTATTTTTTTCGGCATAGCCAACAAACCAAGCATGATCTTTGCCAAAAGGATTTTGGGCAGTTCCGGTTTTTCCATAAATTTTTAAACCATTAACACTCGCACTTCTACCGGTTCCCTTTTCTACCACCGCTAATAAGCCCTCTTTCACAGTTTCTATCGCTTTTTGAGGAAAAGGGATTTGATAAAATTTATTTATATATTGATAAAGGGTTTCGTTCTTATCATTAATAGCAATTTTGATAATATTCTTTTTCATTAAAGAATCTAAAAAATCTTTGTGGAAAATTTTGGTATTTTTTATTGAATCAAGAAAATGGGGTTGGGGAACAAAGCCGTTATTAAATATTCCGCAATAAATTTGTGCTAATTTAATTGGTGTTAATGCTATTTCACCTTGTCCAATAGAAAGATTAGCTACTTTTCCTAAAGGAGCAGTTTGGTAATTAGGGATCCGGGAATTTATCTCTTCTAATAAGTCAATATCGGTTTTCTTTTGGATATTTAAATCTTTTATTAATTCTAAAATTTCTTTTAATCCTAATTTTATTCCCAATTGGTAAAAATAGATATTACAAGAATAAGCAATCGCATCAATCAAATTTAAAGAACCATGGCGCTGCCAGCATCGGAAAATTCTTTTGCCAATTTTGTATTGAGCATCACAGGGAGAAAATCGGAAGTTTCTATTTATTAATTTGTTATTTAAAGCTTTTAAGGCAATAAAAGGTTTAAAAGTAGAACCAGGCGGATAAACACCAGCAACAATTCGGGAGAATAATGGTTTTCTTTTATCTTTTATTAATCTTTGCCATTCTTCGTGATTTAATCCTAAAAATATGTTTGGGTCAAAATTTGGTTTTCCGGAAAAAATAATAATTCTTCCGGTAGTCGGTTCGATGCCTAATATTAAACCAGCCAAATAATTATTAAGTAAAGAATCGCATAATAAGTTTAAATTTATATCTAAAGAGAGATAAATATCAGCACCGGGAATCGCCGGAATCTCTTTTGCTTCGGAAAAAGGTTGAATTTCTTTTCCGCGAGCATCTACTTCAATTAAGGCAAGGCCATTTTTCCCTCTTAAAATCTTTTCGTAATATCCTTCTATTCCATATCTACCAACCAAATCACCAAAATTATAAAGGGTATCTTTATTTAAATCTTCTTGGGAAGTTTCATTTAAATAACCAATTGCCAAGGAAGAGACATTTTTAAAAGGATAATTCCTACGCGGACTAATTTCAATTCTTATCCCTTGTTTAAATATCAAATTCTCTTCTAATTTAATTATCTCTTCTTTTGATAAATTTCTTTTGATTAAAATTGGATAAGGATAATTTTTATATTCCGTTATTTTTTCTCTTAAATTATAATTATCAATATCAAGGATTTTGGGAAGATATTGAAATATAAAACCGGTATCAATCTCTTGGGGTAATATAGATAAATTATAAGATAATTTGGTGTCAGCAATTAAAAAACCTTTGGCATCAAATATTTTTCCTCTCGGTGCCCTTAAAATAACTTTTCTTATTCTTTGGTTATAAGCCAATCTTTCGTATCTTTCTCCCTTTAAAACTTGTAAATAAAAAACTCTACTAAAAAGAATTAAAAAAAGCAAAAAGGCAAAAATGATGAAATTTTTAAATTTTCTTTTCATACTTTTTAATTAAAAAGAAAAACAATAATGTTAAAAGAAAACTTATTAAAAAAAAATTTTGATTAATAATAAAAAAGAGAAAAAGAGTGAAAATTAAGGAAAATAAAATATTATAAGTTGTTGGTAGGATAAAGTGACGTAGATAGGGGAGAAGAAAACCGATACTAGAGAAGATAAACATATTAAGACCGAAAATTGCTGGATTATTTAAATCAAATAAAAGTCCTAAGAAAAGACCTAAAAGGGTGGAAAATAATAAAGAAGAAGAAAAACAAGAAAAAATGAAAAGGGTGATACTAATTTTGGGGAAAATATTGGGAGATAAGTTTTCTAAAAGAAAAAAAAGATAAATCAGGATTATTAAGAAGATTTTTTTCATTTTATAAATTTTATTTCCGGCAATTTCAATTCCAACTGTTTTAATAATAACTCCAATTCGTCTTTTTTAATTTTTCTTGTTCTCTTTTGTAAGATATAAACATCATCAATTTTAAGCAAATTAACTGCTGGTTCAATTATTATATTAAAAGTACCGTTCCCTTTTCTTTCAATCTTTTTTACAACACCAATTTTTAATCCTTCAGGGAAAATTCCGCCAATTTCTGTTGAGACAATTGTATCATTTTCCATAATATCACATTTTTCATCTAAATAGTCTAAATACAAGACAGCACCTTTACAGCCCACACAGGTAAGATAATTGTTTCTTTTAACTTTTGCGGAGATTTTAGAATAAGGAGAATAAAAAGTTTCTACAACGCTTATTTCATCGCTACAAGCAATAACTTTCCCCACAACTCCTTCATAAGAGACAACAGCAAGATTTACCATTATTGAATCTCTTAAACCCTTATCAATAATTAAATACTTCCTTAAAGAATTATCTCGACTGATAATATTTGCTCTTCTTATAATATAAGCATTCTCTAAAGATTCCAAAGAAAAAGAAGAAAGATTAGAGATTTTTTTTAATTGGGCTAAGGTTAAATTCTCTCTCAAAAAAAGTTCGTAAAGATAATTTCTCTCCTTTTGATAGTTTTTTAAAGATAATAAAAATTGTCTAACAATTAATAAAGGTTTTAAAATAATAGAATTAGGCAAAAGAGATATTTTTAATTTAAAATCTCTTGGAAAGAAAAAGATAATTAAAGATAGAAAAATAAAGATAAGAGAAAGATATTTTTCTTTTTCGCTTCTTTTCTTGGATATCAACAAATTTTAGGAAAAATCGGTTTTTAATAATAGTTTAGAATTCTTTTTTATATCTTCCAAAATTTTCCCCGCACCTAATACCACACAGTCAATAGGATTTTCTGCCACATAAACCTTTAAATTTGTTTCTTCGCTAATCAATTTATCAAGTCCTTTTAATAAAGAACCGCCACCGGTCATATAGATACCATGGTCCACAATATCAGCTGCCAATTCCGGTGGTGTCCTTTCTAAAGCTTTTTTTACTGCACCAACGATAATTGATACCGGTTCCTGTAAAGCTTCACGAATTTTTAAAGAGGTAAGTTTAATTGTTTTGGGAATTCCTGAAACTAAATCCCGGCCTTTAACTTCCATTTCTTCTTCTTGACCAGTTGGATAGGCTTGCCCAATTTGGATTTTTATCATTTCGGCAGTTTGTTCGCCAATTACTAAATTATAATTCTTTTTGATATAATTGATGATCGCCTCATCCATTTCGTCACCGGCAACCCTGATAGAATTACAAGTTACTACTCCCGACAAAGCAACAACAGCAATTTCTGTTGTTCCACCACCAATATCAATAATCATATTCCCCGTTGGTGCATCAACCGGTAAACCAACACCTACCGCCGCAGCAATTGGTTCTGATACTAAATATACTTCACGAGCACCGCAAGCTTCTGCCGAATCTCTGACTGCCCTTTTTTCAACTTCGGTAACACCAGAAGGAACACAAATAATAACTTTTGGTCTTACAAATAATTTTTTTCTTTGGACCTTCTCAATAAAAGTTCTTAACATTACTTCTACTAAACTGAAATCAGCAATAACGCCATCTTTCATTGGTCTTATTGCCTTTAAACCTTCCGGAGTTCTGCCAAGCATCTTTTTCGCTTCTAAGCCAACTGCAATCGGCGTATGATTCTTCTCATCAACAGTAACAATAGAAGGTTCTCTTAACATTATTCCCTTACCTTTCACATAAATAAGCGTAGAAGAAGTGCCTAAATCAATAGCGATCTCATTACTAAATCTTTCCTTTATAGAAGCAAAAAACCCAAACACAATTTATTATAATTTATCATAAATAAAAGTCAACAAAAATATAAAGTTATTAATTTTTATTAAATTTATAAAAGTCAATAATAAAATAGTAACTAAAAGGTTTTAATTATATTACCCAATGAACAATTTAGCATAATTTTTTTAACTTTTGATTACCTTAAATTACAAAGAAATATCTCTAAAAGCAAAAGTTTAATAAAAATCTATTATCCTTCAATTTTATTTTTCACAAAACAATTTATTGACTTTTTTAAAATTTTAATTATAATTATTCAGATAGAAATAGTAGGAAATGAGAGTAACGACAATTTTACGTTACGGATTAAGACTGATGATTCAAATGGGTAGAAATTATAAAAAAGAGCCATTATCATTAAAATTTATTGCCCAAAAGCAAGAGATACCAATTAAGTATGCCGAAAAGATTATAAATCTTCTTTTAAAAGCCGGTTTGGTAAGAAGTGTTAGAGGAAAGGAGGGGGGATATTTACTTACTTCAAAACCAAAGGAGATTAAATTATTGGCGATCTTTAAGGCTTTGGATGGCGAAATTTCTTTAGTTGATTGTGTTTTAAATTCACAAATCTGTAAAAGGTCAAAATATTGTGAGGCAAGGAGATTATGGCAATTGTTGAGTAAAAATTGGAAGAAAATACTTAGCACTTTAACATTAAAAGATTTATTAAAAGAGAGGTAATTATGTTGCCCAAAATTGGCAAAATTGATAAAGAAGTTTTTGACAGAATTATTTTTCCTAACTTGGGGAAATTTGACCAAAAAGTTCTTATTAAACCGATGCACGGAGTTGATGCTGGAGTAATTGAAATTAATGAAGAAAAAGTAATGGCAGTTGCTTGCGACCCAACATTTGGTATGCCGGTAATAATGCCTTTTTTTGGTTTTCTTATCGTTCATATCTGTGCTAGTGATGTTGCGGTTTTAGGTGTGAAACCAGAATATTTAACAATATCACTTCTTTTGCCTCCCGGAACCGATATAAAAACCTTAGAGGAATTTTGGAAACAAATTTCTTTAGAATGTGAAAAATTAGGGATCGCAATTGTTGGCGGTCACACTGGTGTTTATCCAGGAATTAGTTATCCTTTAAATGGCGGTTGCACAGTATGGGGGTTTGGTAAGAAGGAAGAATTAACACCTCCCAATAATGCTCAGATTGGTGATAAAATAGTAATTACTAAAGGACCAGCAATTGAAGCAGCAGGAATTTTGGCATATCAAGCCGAAGATAAATTAAAACAGGTTATTAATAAAAAATTGATTGAAAAAGCAAAGAAACTAATTTGGGAGATGACCGTTGTGAAAGATGCTTTAACTGCCAGAAAATATGCAAATGCGATGCACGATGCAACTGAAGGCGGACTTTTAAATGGAGTGTACGAAATTGCCGAAGCCAGTAAGGTAGGTGTAATAATTTATGAAGAGAAAATTCCAATTTTAGAAGAAGTGAAGGTCATCTGTGATTATTTTAAAATTAACCCATTAATCTCAATAAGTGAAGGAACATTAATTATTACTCTTTCCCAAGAAAAGACAGCAGATTTGATAAAAGATCTTAAAGAAAACGGAATTTCTGCCTGGGAGATTGGCGAGGTTATTGAAAAAGAAAGAGTTTTTATAAAAAAGGATGGTAAAGAAGAAGAACTTCGACCAGTAAAAGTGGATCCCTTTTGGAATGCCTATTTTAGTGTTTTATGAAAATAATAAAAGAATTAGAAAAAGCGGTTAAGGAACTAAAGAAAGAAAAGAAATTTATTTATTTGATTCCGGAAGTGCGGACAAATTTTGTTTACGGTAAAGAAAATATGAAAAAAATAAAAGATATTGCTGGTGTTGATGGTAGAATAACAGTTGTTAATAATAAGCCTTATCCGGCAGGAAAAATAAAATTTGGTGCTTCTGACCATCTTGCCCGGCTACTGCTAGAAGTAAGAAAATATAATAAAAAATATTTTTCCGCAATTAATTTTAAATTTGACAGAAAGATGCTAAAGATAATTAAAAAAGTTGTGAAAGAAAGAAAAATAAAAATTGGTGTGATTGATCGTGAGAAAGAACCAGAAAGATTTCGGTTAAAAGATAAAAAGTCCATGCCTTGGAAAATTGCCTATCTTTACAAAAGATACAAGGAAATTCCTCAGATATTTTACGAGACGGCTGGTTTAGGAAAAGAGCCTTTGTTTGTTATATTAGGAGAAAATCCCAGGGAGATAATTTCAATAATCAAAGAGATATTAAAATATTTATGATTATTTTGTTATTTTTATTGTTTAACTTTTCTTATAAAATTGATGGATATTTTACTTGGCGTTGCGATAAAGAATTTATTCTCCACGGTTCAGAGATTGATTTCCGATTTGTTTTTGGTGAGGATTATGACCGACTACTAATCTTTTTTCAAATTCCCTTCGCTTCTCATTTTAATAATCATTTTTGGCAACATTACGGCGATGAATATTTTTACTTAAAAAGTCCGATGGGAATTTTAAATTTAAAAATTGGCCGATTTGATATTCCCTTTTCTCTTTTGAAATATTATGAAACTCATTTCCTTATCTTCCAACCTTTGTATGAAGATGTTTTAGGTTATAAGAAAAATATTGGTGTTTCTTTCTTTGGTTATCTAAAAGATTTTCTTTTTGATTTTAATTATTCCTTTTCCGATTGGGAATTTAAAAATCTCGTTTTTACTTTAAGGTTAGGCTTAGATAAAGAAAAAAGCAAATTTGGCTTCACTTTTTTAAAAGAGAAAGAAAAATTTGCTGCCTTTGATATCAACCTTATCTATCTCCTTTTTGATTTAAAAAGTGAATTTGTCTATTCTTTTACCAAAAAGAAAGGGATATTTTTTGTTTTAACTTTTATTCCTTTTTGGGAATTAGAAACAAAATTTGGTTATAAATATTGGGAAAAAGAAAATAATCTCAATTTAGAATTAGCAAAAGATTGGCGATTTTTAGAGTTAAAATTAGGAATTAATTATCTATTCAAAAAAGAATTTAAACCAATAATCCAAGGAAATTTTAAAATATGAAAAAACTATTTCTATCTCTATTGATAACCGAGATTATCTTTGCCGGAGTCTGTATTTGGCGTAATCCGGATAAGGATATTAAAAAAGTTTTCCCTAAGGCAACAGGTTATAAAAGTATTATTAGAAGATACGATAAGGAAGAAAAAGAAAAAATTGAGAAATTTATTAATAAGGAATTAGATCCCGATGAGACGGAATTCACTTTTTATCAAATTTTTCTGGGTAAAAAAAGAATTGGCACGGTTCTTACCCATACCGAAAAAGGACAATATGGAGCAATTGAAGTAGTTATTGGCTTAGATACTTTAAATAGAGTTCAAAAAGTTTTAATCCAAAGGGACCGGGAGATAAAAAGTAAAGAATTGAGAAGCGAGAATTTTTTAAATCAGTTTACTGGCAAAAGTTTCCAAGACACCATTGAAATAAATAAAACAATTAAACCCATAAAAGGAGCTGAAAAGGCATCAAAGGCGATCGCCTTTTCGGTAAAAAAGATGTTAATTGTTTATCAAATTTTAAAGGAGGAAAAATGAAAAAATTAATACCTTTAATTATTACTTTATTATTCTCTTGTAAAGTAAAAGATAAATACGGAAAAGAAATACCCCAAAACCTTTCGTCAATTCCGATCAAAGAGATTCTTAATTCACCAAAGGAATATCAAAATAAAGATATTTTAATAACTGGTAAAATTGTTGCTGAGTGTGGTAGTGGCTGTTGGTTTTTTATTAAAGATGAAACTGGCCAAATCTATGTGGATTTGGCGCCTTCTCAATTTGCTATTCCCCAAAGAATTGGCAAAGAAGTAATTGTTTACGGCAAGGTGGAAATAAAAAATGGGGAACCACTAATTATCGGCAAGGGTTTAAAATTTAAATAATATGTTTATTTTAATTATTAAAAATCTTTTAAGAAGAAAAACAAGGACTTTGCTCACAATTTTTGGTATTGCCATTGCTATCTTTCTACTTTTTTCTTTGCTAACTTTTAACCAGGGGTATAAAAATTCTTTAGTTAAAGAACTTGATTTACTTGGTGTTCATATGTTAGCGGTGCCCAAAGGTTGTCCTTACGAAGCTGCTTCGCTAATCGTTCATGGAGGTATAATTCCTAAATATTTAAAAGAAGAAGATTTAGAAATT